>NZ_LUHG01000043.1 GCF_001623405.1 Hydrotalea flava | reverse complement strand
ACCTGTTGCTCCTGTTGTTCCATTTTTTCCTGTTGCTCCGGTAGCTCCTGTTGCTCCTGTTGCTCCTGTTGCACCTGTTGCTCCTGTATTACCAGTGGCACCGGTCGCTCCTGTATTACCTGTGGCTCCTGTATTTCCTGTATTTCCTGTTGCACCGGTTGCTCCAGTGTTACCGGTGTTACCTACTGCACCTGTCGCACCTGTTTGACCAGTTGCTCCTGTATTACCTATTGCACCGGTCGCACCTGTATTACCAGTGGCACCTGTTGCTCCGTTTGTTCCGGTAGCGCCTGTATTACCAGTAGCTCCTGTGGCACCGGTCGCTCCATTTGTTCCGGTAGCTCCAGTATTACCAGTGGCACCTGTTGCTCCGTTTGTTCCATTGATTCCTGCTGCGCCGGTAGCTCCTGTTGCACCGGTTGCTCCGGTTG
>NZ_LUHG01000097.1 GCF_001623405.1 Hydrotalea flava | reverse complement strand
GGAGCGGCCTGTGCACCACCTTCACCTAAGCCGGCAGCCATAGGCAACATGCCCATTACCATGGCAACTGTGGTCATTAAAATTGGGCGTAAACGAACAGTAGCCGACTCAACAGCAGACAATACTGCATTCCCATTTTTTATTCGTAACGCCTCTGCATTGGTAACTAATAATACAGTATTGGATATAGAAACACCTACGGACATAATCATGCCCATATATGATTGCAAATTCAAAGTAGAATTTGTTAACAATAACATGGCAAGAGAGCCTAACAACACAGCAGGTACAGTACAAAGAATAACCAATGAAACTTTAAATGACTGAAAGTTTGCAGCCAGCATTAGAAAGATGACAATGATGGCTGTAATTAAGCCGCCCTGCAAACTGTTTAATGTTTCTGTAAGCACCTGACTTAATCCGCGTGTTTCTACATATAAACCTCTGGGTGGTTTACCGAGTGCTTGTATGGCATTTTCAACATCCTGTGTTGCAGTACCTAAATCTTTTTTAAATATATTGGCGGTAACAGAAAGCGCAGAGATAGCACCAATATCATCATCCTGCCCATAAACGGAATCTTCATGAATTGTTGCCACATCGCCCAACATAGGCCGGTTACTTCCGGGCACTAACGGTATCTGATTGATGTCGGAAACTGATGACATTTTACTTTCCGGAATTTCTACCTGTACCAAATAACTTAAAGATGTTTTGGGATCAATCCAAACATTTTTTTCAGTAAACCGAGAAGATGAAGTTGCAGCAACAAAAGATCGTGAAATTGCGGCGATATTGGTGCCTAACTGTGCAGCTCTAACCCTGTCTACATGAATATTAATAGCAGGATAATGAATCGCTTCATCTAATTGTACATCCCGCAAATAAGGTATTTGCTGTAATTTTTGTATAACGCGCTGTGCAAATACTTCATTCTGTAATTTATTTTTTCCGATTATTTTTACTTCAATAGGCGTAGGTGAACCTTGACTTAATATTTTATCTGTTAACTCAATCGGTTCAAAAGAAAGTTTTACCTGCGGCAATACCATATACATTCTTTTACGAATGGCATCTTTTAATGTATCCATATCAAGCGCATATCCTTCTTTAAATGCAACTTGCAGTACTGCTTCCTGCGGACCGGCCATAAATAAGTAAATAGGATTTGTTGAAAACTGCGATCCGTGAATACCTATCATGGCAGAAGAAATGGAAACATTTTCTTTGCCAACAATATCATACAAAACATTTAAAGTAGTCAATACATCTTTTTCTGTTTTTTCAATACGGGTACCATCTTCATCGCGAATACGCAACTGAAACTGACCAATATCTGCCTTGGGCAATACATCTCTACCAATCAAAGAAAATAAACCAACAGCTAATGCAACAGACACAACAATATATACAGCAGTAATCCATTTTTTATAAGGCAACAAACTATTTAAAAAAAGAACAAACCGAAGTCTGAATCGATCAAATCGAGTAATTTTTCCATCATTATTAAAATCTGCTCTGGTAGCTAGTATTTCTTTTTGCTGCCAGGTATTTTGTTCAGACTCAGGTGTAATAGCAGCAACTTTAAACTGTTCTGCATCAGATTTTCTTTTTATTTTAAACCATGAAGTACGCTTGGCTGAATCATTGTGCCGGTAATCATCTTTCATGAACCAATTGGCTAACACCGGCACCAGTGTTTGTGACATGATATAAGAAGTAACCATTGAAAATGTAATGGCTAATGCAAGTGGTAAAAATAAAGAACCGGGAATACCATTCATGGTAAAAGCCGGAGCAAATACAGCCAGTATGCAAAACAGAATTAGTAATTTAGAAAATGCAATTTCATGACAAGCATCCCATACCGCCAATGCTTTCGGTTTACCCATACTTAGATGCTGGTGAATATTTTCTATGGTAACCGTTGATTCATCTACCAATATACCAATGGCCAATGACAGGCCACTTAAGGTCATGATATTGATTGTTTGATGAAAAAGTGAAAGAAACAATACACCTGAAATAATACAAGTGGGTATAGTTAAAATTACAATGAATGCCCCTCGTGGATCGCCTAAAAATAACAGCACCATTAATCCGGTTAAAATTGCACCAATAATGCCTTCACTTAATAAGTTTTTAACGGAATTAATTACATAAGTTGACTGATCAAACTCGTACGTTAAATGAACATCTTCCGGCAATAACGATTGGAATCGCGGCAATGCCTTTTTTAAATTTTGAACCACCTCCCACGTAGAAGCACTAGCCGATTTTGTAATGGGTAAATAAACGGAACGTTTTCCATTTACTAAAACATAGCCAACCGTAACATCGGCCCCATCCTCTACAGTTGCCACATCTTTTACATAAATATTTTCTGCAGTGCCGGTGTATAAAGGAATGTCTTCAAAATCTTTGACCGTATTAATGGTTGCATTGATGGGTGTAAAATAATTTTTATCTCCAATACGCACGTTGCCGGATGGAATGGACTGATTATTCACCCTTAGCGCAGCCACTAATTGATCGGGTGTAATATTATGGGCACGCATTAATTCCGGATCTGCTTTTATTACAACGGTACGAGCATTGCCGCCAAATGGAGCCGGTGATACTAATCCCGGAATTGAACTGAAACCTGAACGGATATAAACATTTGCTAAATCCTGCAACTCGTTATTGCTGCGTGTTTTACTGCTTAGCACTAATTGCCCAACAGGTAATGTAGAAGCATCAAAACGTATAATAAATGGAGGATTTGTACCCGGCGGAAAAATTGTTTGCGCCCTGTTACTAAATGCAGTTACTTCTGCTGCCGCCTGAGCCATATTGGTTCCCTCATAAAACGTTAATTTAATAAGGGTTAAACTTTGAATGTTTTTTGTTTCAATACTTTTTACACCAGATACATACAATAAAAGATTTACATAATTTTTACCGAAGTAAGCTTCCATTTGATCGGGAGTAAAGCCACCATAAGGATGAGAAAGATAAATAACGGGTAAATCAATATTTGGGAAAATATCAATTTTTATAGTACGTATAGCCCTAATACCAAAAAAGAATAAACCGGCAACCAATACTAAAATAGTAATGGGTTTTCTTAATGCGGTTCTAATTAAATTCATGCTTTAATAGTTGAAATACATTAATATAAATTATTTTATTTGCTGCATTAGTAAATCCCAATCTCCCGAAGCGGCTGCTTTTAGTAAGAGTGCCTGCCATATATTAATACATGCAAGTTTTGCAGACGTTTCTGCCCTATTTACAATATACAATGCCTGTTGCAAATCTATAATGGTAGCTAACCCATTTTCATATAGTACAGATTTTTGCAAAAAAGCATCACGTGCGGCTTTTAATTGAATAGGTACTTCTCGATAACTTTGCAATGTATTTTGAATACGCTGATCTGCCAGTATTAAAGCATCTTGCAATTGCGTATAAGTTTGATCATATTCCTGTTTATATGCCTCCGTTAATTCTCTTTGTGCATTCACCTGTTGTTTTATCTTAGGTATACTCATGATATTAAATGCCAACGATAAGCCGGCAATGTAATTAGAGCGCAGTGGTGTAATGCCATCAAAAAAACTTTTTGAGTAATTGTTGGGCGAAGCAGCACTGTACTGACTGCCAAAACCAGAACCTCTTGTTTGAAAAATACCAAAAAAATTAATACCGGGCAAGATGCTTTTCTTAATTGCATTTGCCTGCATTTCACTTTGCCGAATTTTACTTTCAAAAAATTTTACTTGTGGGTTAGCAGTAATATTAAATGATGAAACAAAATTTTGAGGAATGCGATTAAAAAAAGAAGTGTCTAAGAAAAATGTTTCAGGTTTTTGATTGAGTAATTGTGCCAATGTATTTTCTGCCTGCTGCCTGTTAGAGATAGCATCAATGAGAATTAAATATGCATTGGAATATTCTGAATTGGCAATAGAAGAATCAACCCCAGGATTAAGTCCATTCAAGGTTCTTGCCAATACGGCAGTTCTAAAAGTATCTGCCCGCTTTAAGTTTGCCTGTGCTTCCATTACCAAACCCTGTGCTGTTAATAAATTAAAATATGCTCCTGCCACTTTTACACTTAACACAAATTTTTCCTGTTCAACATCAGCAGAATCTGTTTGTACTAATGCATTAGCCGCTGCAATGCGGGATTGCTTTCTGCCAAACGTAAATGCCTCCCAGTTAGTAGAAATTAAATACAATGATCCAAAAGCTGCATTCCATTGCTGGCTGTTAAATACAGGCCCTGCTGATGAAACACCAAAAGCGCCATAAGGTGCACCGGGCCCATACAAACCATTAATACTTCCATAATTCTGCTGCATACTTGCCAAAATATTAGGCAAGTAATCATTTTTTACATTTTGTAATAAATAATTGGAAGCTTTTAAGTAGTGCTGCTTTGCTTTAATAGTTTGATAATTATTTAGCCCGGAATGGATTGCTTCACTTAACAATAATGATTGTTGCTGAGCATTAGACAACTGAACTGTCAACATCAAACTGAAAAACAAAAACACAAAAACACATTTGGTATAGCGTAAATACATATTATAAATTTAAAAAAATTTAAAATTTATGCATTATTAAAAATTAACCATTCATGAATCAAATTTTTTTTTCATAATTTTCCTGGTTTGTAATTGCAACCACAAAATGCAAGGCTTTTTTTGCATCTCTATCAATTATGCTTTGTAATAACTTTTCATGCAAGTCTTGTTTTAGCTTAAACAAGTCTGTATCAACAAAAACTTCCTGAAAAAAACTTTTTAGCTGAGCGGCTATTGCTTTATACAAATCACATAAAATTTCGTTATTACATGCTTCAGCAACGGCCAAGTGGAAAGCTATATCTGCATCAATACATTTTGCAACATCATTCCCAATAGCTGCTTTATAACGTTCTTTTAAATATTTACGCATGCAGTTAATTTGCCGGCTTGTTCGGTAAATAGCCGCTTTCTCTGCAATTTTTAGTTCCAGTAATTGCCTTACTTCATTCAGCTCCTCGCCTCGTGCCGACTGCAAGCGATGATACCATGGCACAGGTGTTCCATTTTTTAAAGCAACAAAAGTACCTACACCCTGCTGAACTTTTAAAATTCCGGAATAAGAAAGTATTCGGATGGCTTCCCGAATGGTTGATCTGCCTACACAAAAATATTCCATCAACTCGGGCTCAGTGGGCAATTGATCACCAATTTTAAATTTACCGGTTGCTATATGTTGTTGCAATTTTTCTGCAACCACATCACTCAGCGAATTTTTTTTTACAGGTTCTGCATGCATACATCATATCATCTGATGTATGAAAGTAAATTAATTTTATTACCAGACCAACATCTTTGTTAAAAAGCATGTTGTATTAACCTATTTTAATTGAATTTTAAACAATTACCTGACAATGAAAAATGGGAAATACGATTACTGAGCCAATGAAACCCTGACTAAAACGCCAGCCCTGGTAACAATAGTAGGTGCAGCAGTTGAAATATAAGGAGTCACTCTTCGTTGATCAAAAAACAGCCGGAGATTGATACGGTTATTATAAACATAATCAATAGCGGGTTGAATAATAACAACCTGTTGACCTCCGGTTCCATAGGCTGTGGATTGGTCTATCCTGCTGTTGCTGGTTGCATCATTCCTAAACGACAAATCGAGCTTAATGGTTAAATCGTTCTGCAATTTTGAATTCTTCATGCCCGGCAACTTAAAAGGTAAACGTAAGCCACGTTTACGCCAATTGAAGCCCGTTGTCCACTGTGTACTGTTTGTTTCACTTAGCTGGTAATCAATTAAACTTAAACTCAATTGCCTGCTTTTGGCATATTCTAATTTTAAACTTAACTGTTTAGTGGTGGTGACTTCAATACCCAGTAACGGAGCAAACTGCTCTTGCATAGTGATATTGGGAACCAAATAATAAGGTATATAGTTACCACTCAGCGTATCTATAAAGCCCGGTGCACCATAACGAAATGGATCCTGATACAATAATGCACTGGAAAAGCTATTCATACTTAAAGTGGCAGAATAAGCATGCGTAATATTAATGGCTGTAAAAATTTTAGCCAATGCAGGTATTTTACTTAATCCTGTATAGCTTAAGCGCCAATTGGGTTTTGGAAGAATACCACTAAATGGATTGGATCGAATACCTGAGCCGGACCCTCTTAACAAAGGAAAAGTAGAAGGATCTTTTTTGGTATAAGCAGATAAAAAAGCGGGTATTAAAACATCTTGGGAATAGCGCCCGTAACCCGTTGCAAATCCATCTGAAGTAAAAGTTGGATTCTGCTTCCAATAAGGATTTAAATTGGCTACTCTTTTTGAAATAATTTGTCTGTTATTTTCAAACTGAAGAAAAGTAGAAGACAATTCATTGGGATTGGTTTTTCGAAACAATGTTCCTAAAGCAATATAAGATACGCTGAAACCTCCGGCAGCATATGGATTAAGATGTTGCTGCGGCAATCCCAGTCCCGTTGTGTCTTTAAATAATTCACTGTAGTTTTTTGAGAAGCTTTTATTTAAACTTAGATCTACCCTAAATTCTCTAACAGGTTCTAACTCCGCGGTTAAGCCTAATTTTTGTTCAAAATTTTGCTGATACAAGTAGTTGAAAGTGCTGTCTTTTGTAATTAACCCTTGTGCCGCTTTTCTGTTTAACCAACTACTATCGGGTTGTTTGCCAAACACATAATCTAACCCTGGTTGCATGGTTTTCATGTCCTGCCCAAATGCAGTGGTGGTACCTAACCAGCCGGGTACACGGCTATTATAATTTTCGCCATAGTTCACCGATACATTTTTTATCATGGTAACCAAATGGCCGGCTGCTCTAACAGCGCCATTCATTTGTGTGGGCTGATTGGCCTGTTGCAATCGCAATGCAGTTCTGTAATCACGCCGTTGTTGCCGCCATTTTCGCAATGCTATTCTTTTCTTTTTACCATGCAACCTGTTACCTGCAGTATCTGTAATTGCTTCTTCCCGGTTGGGTAAAGTAATTCCTAATGGGTTAGCATTTGCGCCATTAGGGGTGCTCACAGGTTTACCGGTTTGGTTATTAAAGAATTGTTTGGGCGGAGGCGGAGGACGATAATCTAAATTCCGCAACCATTTTGATTTGGCATAAAGTCTTGTAAAATCAAACTGTGTATTTAAATTATTTTGTTGACTGTTTTCTAAGGTATTACCTAATGAAACAGCCAGTAAACTGGCAGCTATCCAGTTATAGGTAGTAGCATAACTGTAGCGGGCTGCTATCCAATTAGTGAACGGGAATTTTGCAAGGGGTAAAGTATACGTTGCACTGGCTCGTTGCTGATAAAGGGTTGTTCGGCCACCACTAATAAAATTCTGCCATACCGAATCTTTTTTAGCTTTGGTATTAATCATTCCATAAGGTTCATCTACCCTGCCAAAACTGGTTGCAGAAAAATCGAGATTTACGGAACGTGCTACATCCCATCTAAAATTATAATATTTATCGAAGGTAAAATATTTATTATAGGTGGTATCTACTAACAAAACTTTGGTTTGTTGCTGATCGGTATTGATTATACGCGGAATATATTGCCCGAATTGCCGGTTCACATCTGCCCTGAAGCTGATGAGAGAGGGCCGAAGATTTAGATTAAAATCTCGAATAAAGGAAGTCCATTGACTGTTGCCTTTAATTATTTTTTTAAAGGGCTCTTTGTATTTAGGTGGTGCATTATAAGTATATCCTAATCCGGCACGCCATTTTACTAAATTATTGAGCAAAGTAGTGGGGTTGTTTTGTACCGTTTGTGTAAACGAATAGCTGACATCAAAATTACTGAGGCTCCACAAATGCACTTTCCCTTTAGGCATTACCCGTACATTGGTAAAGTTAATGGTTTTAATGGTAGTTTGATCAATGGCTGCATTTTTAATTGAATCGCGTTTAGCCTTAGTTTGCGCCACACTTAATTTTTGAGACAAAGTAATATCTAAATCGAATGGATCATATTTAGGAGAACTTACTGTTTTATCAAAACTGGCAAATACCGGTACGGATAAACGGGCTCCTTTCGGCAATAATTTACCGGCATCAATAGCAATAGAGGCATCAAATTGTGTAAAATTATCTAAAGCACGTTGCCCAATATGCGATTCTAATGAACCCCAACCTGCCGTATGCATACTTCCTGAAATAGACATTTTTCCCAAATCTGCCAAACCAATATCAACCCTACCAACAGCGGCATACGCCCCTTTTTCATTTATATTAGATAATCTTAATTCGTCTACCCATACTTCGGCACTTAACGGTGTGGTATTGGTGGTGGCACTTTCTACTCCAATTAAAAAAGCATTTACGGCCCCAATATTAGGGTTACCCAGCACTGAAAAAGTTTTATCGCCAATAATTTGCCGGTATATGGTACTAACAGAGGCACCACTGTTATTGCGTTGTAGCTTTAGATTAATTAGTGTTTGAATATCAAAATCAAGGTTGTTTTGTGTTGGCCAAACAATGGTATCAGATGCCGGTGAGTAATTACCCGGCGGCGTTACTTTTAATGGCACTTTTATTTCATAATAGTTATTCAAATAATCTTGCCCAATGCGTACAACCAGGTTTAATTGATTGTCTTGCAATGCGGTATTGGGTGCCGCTTCCACATGCGCAAACATGAGCATTTTGCCATACAAACGCATATCATAATTGGGCAAAGTTTTAAACACTGCTCTGGAATTTCCCGGAGTAAGATGACCCACCTGTAAACTCAATGATTGTTCGTTTTGTAAAATATTGATACCATTATTGCTTAGCTGTTGCACACGCTGAATGCCGGGAGGAATAACATAGTTTACCGGGGTACGACTACTGTTTTCCTCTAAATTTACAGCGAGGGTATTAAAGGTAATCGTGCTGGTATCAATAGGTGTATATGAACCTGTTGTATCTAAATTAAAAGTAAACTGCCGCCATTGATTGCGCACCAGTTCTAATTTTGCGAAGCGCAATACTACTGAATCCTGAAACCCTGTTAAATACATCCGCATAAACTGGATGGATTTAAAATCTGGTATTTGGCCTGTTTTACTGGCATAATCGCTCAATGGTATCCGAAATAAATACCAATTTTCAGTTCCGTTAGTTCCATCTGCATAGGTTACCGGTACTATGCGTTTATCAGAAATATATTTTGTTACGCCTACATCCATACCCGGCGCAAGATTTACCTTATATTCAAAATATTCTTCATCTTCATTTAAAGTATTATCATGGTTTAAATCTTCATTATCAGGATATAAAGTTGCTGCCGGAGAAAAAGGTGATGTTCCGGTAGCAATGGGCGAATTGCCTTGCGGATTATTAAAATTTTTATAACGCTCCAATATTCCTGCCCCACTTGCATCAAAGCTCGGATCGCGATACCATTTATAATCATCATTAGAAGGATCCTGAATGGCACGTTGATAAATAGGTGAATTTGTGCCAAAATTTGCTGTTATTTTAGAAAGATAATCGGTACGTTTTCTTCGCTCCCCATCATTATCTAAACCATCAAAACCCACATCCTGATACACCCTATCGCCGGGATTGTTGCTGAATGCATTGGTTACCTGAATAGGATTCACAGGCACTCTTCCCCAGGTTGTACTACTATCAATAGCAGCGGGTGAGGTGGGGGTATTTAGTCCGTTTTCATAAAAACGTTTGCCATCTTTCAGAATATCTTCACTTACATTACCAAAATCAATCATTAACTGGCCGCCGGTACTATTCGGCAATTTGATAAAAGGATCCTGAATCCAGAATTGCACATACTCAATATTATTGGTTTCAAAATCTGTTTGATCAATAGCCCGCATAATACCACCCCATCTTTTTTGCGGATTTAATAATTTTCCATTGGCATTTACTTGTGATGGATCATTATCATAATTATAAGGACCAATATCTGTAGGATAGTACGCTACATCGAAAGTTGAGGTTTGAGTATTTACAATATTGGTAGTAAGCTGCGGAAATAACTCATTGGTATATACCAGTCTTACACGAGGATCACTCAGTGCTGCCAAATTTCCTCTCAGCGGATTATTGAGGCTGTTCTTATCTTGCAAATTCGGTTCAATATTATACCAGGCAATTTTTGCTCTGTTTTTATTATAGTCAACAGAATCCATTAATAATGCTTCCGGAAAATTAGGATTACCAGCCGGAGTGGAAGCCAAAGCCCATGCCGTTGATGGGAACCTTAAATCAATATTAGAAGTAGTTCCCTCAAAATCATCTAAATAAATTAAACCATTATTGCCCAATCCAATTTGGGGTGGATGGCCGGGTTTAAAATAAGCACCTTCGCCATAAGCAGCAATGGTACTCATGGTTTTGGTAGAATAGAAAGGCAGCTTATTCAAAGCTCTCGTCAATCCGGGCCAGTTAGAGTGATAACTGAAATCAACACCATACATGGTATTGCGAATAGGATCTTCTCCATAATTCATTTTGGTAAAGAATGGCCGTTCATTCAAACGCTCTATAGTAGCACCCAGGGCTAATTTTTTACTGGCGGCATAATCTAACCGTAAACCAAGGAAACCTCGTTGCTGAATACCAAATGAAGCATTGTTTTCATAAGAAACATTTACGGGAATACCGGAATTAATAATAGCCTGATTTAAAATTTTGACAGAGCCTAAATTATAATCAATGGTATAATCAACACCTTCAGTTAAGGTTTGCCCTCCTGCAGTAAGTTTTACTGATCCGGGAGGTATATTATATGCACCGAGATAAATATCGCTTCCACTGGTGCCTTTTGCCTGCCCTTGCATCACAAAGCGGTCTACGTTGGCATATGTTTGCGCAATGGCTTTAATGGAATCATATAATTGGTAATACACATATTTTTGAATCAGCGCTGCCGGTTGTCCTGCAAAAGCCAGATTTTGTAAATCTTTACCAAAAGGCTCCAGCACGGGAAAGATAATTTTACCTTGTTGAGACAAGATGGTAAAACCTTCCAGATAATCGAAAATACCATCGGGCTGAGGATCATTCTGATTATTTAAGCGGTCTAAATTTAAAATGGTCAATAAAGGCTTTCCTTCAACAGATGGAGCTGATTCAGGTAAATATCTTTTCAAACCACCACTGGGTTGGTTGTATAATACATTCAATTGAAAACCATCTCTTGACACACCGGCCAGATCTAATGAGTATACGTTTTTCATCATCAATCCCCAAATGGGCAAATTGGTGCGGGCTGATGTAGCTTTCAATAATTTTAAATACAATACTTTTTGTACCCCTTGTGTAGAATCTACAGCAACATCCTGCGAAAATTCACCTACCTGATATACCTGCCCATTGTACGTGTACTGATAAGCCACTGCCAACACATCATTCGGTTGCAGTTGTGCATTCAATGACAAGAAACCAATTTGCGGATTAAAATAATATTCAGTAGGCGCTAATTTGCGTGCAAAAGTTTTTTCATAATCATTAACCTGCGTTAACCCTTTACTTTGCAAAAATGCACCTACAGTAGATGGGTCTCGGTTTTGCGTAATAGCACTATACAAAGTATTGGCGCCATTTTGTGGTAAAGGGCTGCCCGTTAGTGATTGAAAATTGGGATTATAAGGCTGTGGTTCACCCAAATCCATCAACCCTACTATGGCACGTGTATCAGTAGTTGAACCATTTCTGTTGGTTACCCAAACTTCAATGCGTTGTATTTGTACCTGACTATTTACAATCGGCAAATTACTCATGGCCGTATTGTAATTATTACGGAAATATTGTGCTAACAGAAAGTCGCGGTTCTCATCGTAATCATCTAACTTTTTTTGAAAATTGGTGATGGCCGCACCACCCTGCAAAGCCTGTGTTTGCCGTTGCGACTGCTGGTTCGCTAATACAGCAGTAACACTTAATTTACCAAACTGCAACTGTGTTTTTATACCGAACAAATTTTGTGCACTCGACATGAGTGCTCCCTTGGTTTGAAAGGCAATATTACCAGCCTCAATACTTCTGATAATTTCATCGTCCATGCCTTTATAATTCAACTTTAACTGATTGAGATAATTAAAGTTAGCCAGTGTATTATAATTAATGGGAAGCTTTAATTTATTTCCAATATTGGCATTTACATTTAAATTGGTATTCAGGTTAAAATCAAATCCGCCGGTTCGCCGGGCTGCTTCCGGCAAAGTGGGATTCAATGTATTTTGCCCATTATAACCCATTTGAATATCTACGCTACCCTGAGGTTTTATGTCTACTTTTAAACCATCCGGACCTACACCAAAAATCCGGTCAAATAGTGTATTGTAAACTCTTACCGGTGGTCTTTGAACTTTTTTATTGAGTAAGGTTAAAGCATCGGCACGTTGTTTAAAATAATCGTCCTGTTGTTGCTGGGTTCTTAACTTGTAATACTCTTCAAAAGTTAAAGCGGTCGGTTTTCTGAAATAAGTATTCCCTACTTTTTCTAAAATATAATATTGATTGGTTTTGGGGTCGTACTCTACTTTTTGTTTGATATATGAGGTATCATTTAAATCGAACGGATTTTTATTTTGCCAGGATAAAAAATCGCCCCTCCGGTCATGAATAGGAAAACGCAATGAGTCTCCTCCTTTTTTTAGTGTATCAGTAGTTTGGGCAAATAAACACCCATACGGAAACAACAACACCGAAGCAGTTAGTAAAAAAGCAGTAAGCAATAAGGTTCCTTTCTTCAAAAAAAGCAGGCTTGGTTAGGTAAATTTATAGGCTATTGTTATAAGTTTTTTAATGATTGTTTAATAATTTCTTCTAAAGATAATTCAGGTTTTGTTAACATAATTTTTTTAACTGTATTTTCTGCAGCCGGCCGGCCAATACCCAATGCAATCAGTGCCTGAACAGCGTCATCATCTACAGATATTAAATTATTGGCGTTAGATAATCCAGTAACTTCCATTTCTTTTTTGCTAATCTTATCTCTTAATTCTAATACCAGTCTTTCAGCCGTTTTTTTGCCAATACCCTTTACGGTGGCCAGCAAAGCGGTATTACCCTGCGCTATAGCCTGACTAATTTCATGGGGCCTTAAACCAGACAACATCATTCTGGCAGTAGCAGCACCCACACCCGATACACCAATTAACAGTAAAAACATTTCTTTTTCTGCCGGTTCGGCAAAACCAAAAAATGTTTGCCCATTTTCGGTAATATGTAAGTAAGTATGTAACAAGCCGGTCGACAAATCTTTGATGGCAGAATAAGTATGCAAACTAATTTGCATTTCATACCCAATACCATTGGCCTCTATAATGGCATGCGCCGGCGATTTAACCACAAAATTTCCTTTTATATATGCTATCATAGTTGCAGGGTCAAAAATAGGGTTTTCATTCATAATATAACCTGCAAATAGGCCAATATGATAGTATTCTAAAATAAAAGCGGATATTTGCGGTCATTTTTACAAAAAAGTACTACAATTATATGAGCAAGATTTCAGCCGCTATTACCGCTGTTGGAGGTTATGTACCCGAAACAAAACTAACAAATTTTGATTTGGAGAAAATGGTGGATACCAATGATGAATGGATAAGAACCCGTACAGGAATAGAAGAACGCAGAATTTTAAAAGAACCCGGCAAAGGCAGCAGCGATATGGCTGTTCCTGCTATCCAGGAAATATTAAAGAAAAAAAAATTACAAGCAACCGATATTGACTGTATTATTTGTGCCACCGTTACACCCGATATGGTTTTCCCCGCTACTGCCAATATTATTGCAGATAAATTAGGCGCCACCAATGCCTGGGGATTCGATTTGAGTGCAGCCTGCAGTGGCTTTTTATTTGCCCTTACTACCGGTGCGAGCTTAATAGAAAGCGGCCGCTACAAAAAAGTAATTGTAGTGGGTGTAGATAAAATGAGTGCCATTATAGATTATACCGACCGCTCCACCTGTATTATTTTTGGAGATGGTGCCGGTGCCGTATTGTTAGAAGCCAACACTGAAGAATTGGGTATTCGGGATAGTATTTTACGCAGTGATGGTTCAGGTGCCAAATACCTGCACATGAAAGCAGGTGGTTCTGTAAAACCCGCCACTGTTGAAACTGTTTTAGCAAAAGAGCATTTTGCCTATCAGGAAGGACAGGCTGTATTTAAATTTGCAGTGAAGGGAATGGCAGATGTGAGCGCTGAAATTATGGAAAGAAACAATCTGACTGCAGCAGATATAGCATGGCTGGTACCCCATCAGGCCAATCTTAGAATTATTGATGCTACAGCCAACAGGATGGGTTTAGACAAAGAAAAAGTGATGATTAACATTCAACGATATGGCAATACAACTGCTGCTACCATTCCGCTTTGCTTATGGGAATGGGAAGACCGCTTAAATAAAGGCGATAATATTGTTTTATCTGCTTTTGGAGGTGGTTTTACATGGGGGGCCATTTTGCTGAAATGGGCTTATTAAAAGAACAATTGAATTTGTTGAGGTGATGGCGGTATTCCATCACCTTTTTTATATTCTAACCCACTGTATATAATCTGTAGATGGCAATTCTGTTATGCCCAATTGCCGTAACATGGTTACCAACTGACCTCTGTGATAGGTACTGTGATTAAAAATATGCAGCAATATTTGCCACAAAGGCTGCTCAAAATACTCTTTTTTTAAATTTTTATATACGATCACCTTTTCCAATTGTTCATCATTTAAACCATTCATCCATTCCACCCATAGTGTATCCTGACGGGCCAAGCCATTCAGTACATCGCTGGTACTTAATCCGGCATCTTTTAATTGCCATGCAGTTTGTGGCTCTTCGCGCAGCCGCTGCCACCAAATGGTTTCTGCACCCATTAAATGTAATAACGTACTGTATATACTTGGAAAACTACTCACCACTGTTTGATGGTGCTTTGCCGGTTCTAAATTTTGAATAACATGTATCAATTGCAAATTAGCCCATTGATTATAAATGGCATAAGAAATAATTAGCGATTTCATGTTCAATACGTTCTATTCGATCAAAAAAAAGTTGTTGATTAAAATTAAATAAAAAACAGCTCAATTCGAACCTTCTTATAAAAATAAACCGCATCCCGAAAAATAATCGCAGGTATACTTTAAATTCACCTTTATTTTTGTAACCTATAGTACCATAAAACCAGCCAAATTATGAAGCACGTATTCCCCTTTACCGGCATCAGTTCAGTTGCATTGCATAGCACCAGTGAGGAAAATGCCGAGTTTGCACATATTACACCAATCTATGCCACATCTACATTTACTTTTTCTACTGCAGAAGAAGGAATGGAAAGATTTGCAGGGGAAGATAAATCCAGAATTTATGGCCGTTGGGGCAACCCTACTTTTACGGCTGCAGAAGAAACCATTGCAGCATTAGAAGCCTTTGGCATAAAAAACAGCAATGGCACACCGTTACAATTGAAAGCATTGTTACATGCCAGCGGACAGGCAGCAATGACAACTCTTTTCATGAGCACACTAAAAGCAGGAGATGCCGTATTATCGCATTACTCCTTATATGGCGGCACTCATGAATTACTACTAAAAGTTTTATCAAATGCCGGCGTTCACACTATTATTGCAGATTTAAGAGATATGGCACAGGTGGAAGATATCATCAAAAAAAATCCGGCCATCAAATTAGTGCATTTAGAAACCCCGGCAAACCCAACCATTCAGTGTATCGACATTGCAGCCATTACCCAACTTGCAAAACAACATCATATACTGGTTTCCGTAGATAATACATTTGCTACACCTTATTTACAACAACCTTTTAAATATGGCGTTGATTTTGTTTTTCACTCTACCACTAAATTTTTAAACGGGCATGGTACAGCCATTGGTGGTGTTTTAATTGGAAATGATATTGAATTTATGCAAACACATGCCTGGAAATGGCAGGTTTTACTAGGCGGCAACAGCAATCCCTTTGATGCTTTTTTATTGATGAACGGATTAAAGACGCTGGAATTGCGGATGGACCGCCATTGCAGTAACGCAAAAGCAGTAGCTGAATTTTTAGACCAGCACCCGGCCATTGAAAAAGTAAATTATGCCGGATTAGCAACCCATCCTGATTATGCTATTGCAGCCAAACAAATGAAACATCCCGGCGCACTCATGAGCTTTGAAGTAAAAGGGGGATTAGAAGCAGGTAAAAAATTTATAGATAAATTGCAAATGTGTGTTCGGGCAATTTCACTGGGCACATTAGATACTTTATTATCCCACCCCGCCAGCATGAGCCACAGAGGCGTTAGCGTGGAAGAACGTTTGAAATTTGGCATTACAGATGGATTAATTCGGTTAAGTGTGGGTATTGAAAATATTGCAGATATTTTAAATGATTTTGATCAGGCATTATCTTAATAAACATATGAATATTCAAATTAGAAAAGCTGAAAAAAAAGATTGCGCAAGATTATTGGAATTAATTCATGAACTGGCTGTTTTTGAAAAAGCACCAGAAGAAGTAACCGTTACCTTACAACATTTTGAAGAAAGCGGATTTGGTGAAAAGCCTGTTTGGTGGGCATTGGTAGCCGAAGTAGAGGGTGTAGTTCAGGCATTTGCACTTTACTATATTCGGTACAGTACCTGGAAGGGGCAGCGCATGTATTTAGAAGATATTTTGGTAACGGAACAAATGAGGGGTAAAAAAATTGGCAGCCTGCTTTTTGATGCGCTTATTCAGGAAGCAAAAGAAAAAAAACTAAATGGAATGGTATGGCAGGTATTGAATTGGAATGAACCTGCCATTCAATTTTATAAAAAGTATAATGCCAAAATTGAAGATGAATGGATGAACTGCTCGCTTCAGTTTTAAAAAATAAAATGGGTAGCTTTCAATAACGGCTACCCATTTTCGTTTATATTTTTTTTGGGCATTTTAACTAACGCCATCTGTTGTAATATTCTTTGCAATTTTTTGAACCAACCCCTGCAATACTTTACCCGGACCTACTTCTGTAAAATGCGTAGCACCGTCAGCAACCATTGCTTCCACACTTTGTGTCCATTTAACAGCACCGGTTAATTGCGCTATTAAATTTTGTTGAATGGTTTTGGCATCATTCACTGCCTGTGCCACAACATTTTGATAAATCGGGCAAACGGGTTCACTAAAATTGGTTTTTTGAATGGCTTCGGCTAATTCTTTTTTGGCAGGCTCCATTAAAGGAGAATGAAAAGCTCCTCCAACGGGCAATACCAAAGCACGTTTGGCGCCTGCTGCTTTCATTTTTTCGCAGGCAATTTCCACTCCTTTAATGGTACCACTAATCACCAATTGTCCGGGACAATTGTAATTGGCAGCCACCACCACTTCGCCTGTTTCCTGTTGTACTTCCGCACAAATGGCCTCAACTTTTTCATCGGGCAATGCTAATATGGCGGCCATAGTAGATGGTTCTAATGCACAGGCTTTTTGCATGGCATTGGCACGAACTGCCACTAATCGTAACGCATCTTCAAATTGTAACACTTCATTGGCTACCAAGGCAGAAAACTCTCCCAACGAATGGCCTGCCACCATATCAGGCTTTGGTGCAGGCAACGTGACATAAGCAATCACTGCATGCAAAAAAACTGCCGGTTGTGTTACATTGGTTTGTTTCAATGCTTCCTCAGTACCGGTAAACATGATATCGCTAATACGAAAACCCAATATTTCATTTGCCTTTTCAAACATTTCCTTTGCAACAGCATGTTGCTCATACAATGGTTTACCCATTCCACTAAATTGTGCACCCTGTCCCGGAAAAACATAAGCATGTTTCATTGTAAAAAATTTATTGAATCCTATATTAAAAATCATTGTTGTCCGACTAAAATTGTAAAATAATGGCTCAAACCCTTTACAGAACCATATTTCAGCCGATTTCAAAAGATGGGTATTCCCTCCAATTTTGAAACAATCATTTTTTAGCCTGTAATTCTTTACAGCAAAGTATTACAGCGATTTTTAAGTTAAATTTTGCCGAACAATAATGATTAAAAATTACGATTGCTTTTTAAATGTTTTCATCTGCTGCCAATAAAACATCCATTTAAAATTAATGCAAGTATACTTATAAATTAAAAACCGAAGTATTGTTTTATACAACTATCCTGTAAAATATTTAAAATAGTTGGTATTATATGCATACAAAAGCCGGTAGCAAAAACAACCGGCCAATTGTGCATCGGGCTTTTCTCTCAGAACTTCGTGTTCAATTCCAAATATTTCAGAAATTCATTCCGGGTAGTTTCTTCTTTAAATTTACCTTCGTAAAAAGAGGTAATGGTAGTAGAAGTATCATCTTCAACACCTCTGCTAGCCACACATAAATGCTTTGCATCAATTACAACTGCTACATCGTTGGTACCCAAAATTTGTTGTAATTCGGTACCTATTTGCATGGTAAGCCGTTCTTGCACCTGTGGCCTTTTAGCAAAATATCCTACCATTCGGTTTAGCTTGCTTAATCCTATTACTTTACCATTGCTAATATAGCCTACATGCGCTTTTCCAATAATGGGTACAAAGTGATGTTCGCAATTGCTGTAAAAAGAAATATTTTTTTCAACCAGCATTTGGTTATATTGATAGGTATTATTAAACAATGCCACTTTAGGCTTGTTAGCAGGATTCAATCCTCTGAATATTTCTTTAATATACATTTTTGCCACTCGCTTAGGCGTGCCTTTTAAACTGTCATCAGTTAAATCTAACCCCATAATTTCCATAATAGAACGGAAATGTTTTTCAATAGCTTTTGTTTTTTCCTCATCAGATAAATCGAACGCATCTTCCCGAAGTGGTGTATCTACAGATGTGAGGATGTGATTATCGCCCATTTCATCAATTAATACATCGGTTAATTCTACTTTAGTTTTGCCATTAAGCTGGATACTCGACATAGTTTCGCTCTGTTTCATATAAAAATATTTTTAGTTCTAATTGTTCGTCCAGCTTATCACGCAGCAACTGATAAATAACTTTTGCTATGTTTTCGGCTGTGGGGTTTACTTGTTGAAAGTAAACCGTATCTAAATTCAAATTTTTATGATCAAATTGGTCTAATATTTCTTTTTTTATCAATGCACTCAAAACTTTTAAATCTAACACATAACCGGTATCGGGGTTGGGTTCACCGGTTACTTTCACAATTAATTCATAATTATGACCATGAAAATTTTTATTATTACATGAACCAAATACAGTTGCATTTTTTTCATCACTCCATGCATGATTGTGCAACCTGTGGGCGGCATTAAAATGTTCTTTACGATATACTGCTACTTTATTTTGCTTCATAATTTTCCTTACTGTTTCACTTGCTGATGCAATTCACATACAACTGTTCAAACAGTTTCTGTTGTACACTTAAATAAATTTAAAACCCCTACTGAAAACTTTTTCTACAGGCACTGCATCAGAAGTGTGCTGATCAAGTGGCCTGTACCGATAGAAAGCCCTTTTGAATACACTGAAATATTTATCAAAATTAGCCTGCTAACCTATAGTAACCAATTAATGATTATTTTGTTTAAAATTTTTTTATTTTTTTTAAACAAAATAGCTAACCTGTAATTTTGTCGTATTGTTTTTTTTGCATGGTATTTGAATATCCTAAACCCTTACCTTCATTCAAAATTAATTGAGCATGGACTTACAAAAAGAATTTGAGCATTATGCGATTCATCACAGAAGAATCAGCAGTACAACATTACATAATTACCGCAACCATTTTAATCCAACCGCTTTAACCCCTTATATCATTGAAGAACGTTCGCTCAATGTTGCGCAAATGGATGTTTTTAGCCGGTTAATGATGGATCGTATAATTTTTTTAGGAGAAGCAATTGATGATTATGTGGCCAATATTGTTACCGCACAACTATTATTTTTAGACAGTACTGACCGCACCAGAGACATACAAATGTATATTAACAGCCCCGGTGGCAGTGTATATGCCGGCATGGGTATTTATGATACCATGCAATTTGTTACCCCCGATGTTTCTACCATTTGCACCGGCGTAGCAGCCAGTATGGGTGCCGTTTTATTATGTGCAGGTGTAAAAGGAAAGCGCACCGCATTAAAACACAGCAGAATTATGTTGCACCAACCCAGTGGCGCTATTGGTGGTCAGGCAACAGATATTGAAATTACTGCCCGTGAAATCAAAAAATTAAAATTAGAACTGTATGAAGTAATTGCAGAGCATACAGGAAAAGATATTGAAACGGTAGGTAAAGACTGCGACAGAGATTTTTGGATGACTGCACAAGATGCCAAAGCATATGGATTGGTGGATGAGGTTTTATTCCGTAATCCTAAAAAAGATAAAAAAGACTAATTGCTGCATTGTCTGCCATTTTTACCAACATTTTAAAACAAAATATTTATGATTACAAACAAATACATCATTAATCCTTACTTAAATGAAGAAGGAGAAGATGAAAACAACAATAAGGAAGAGAAAGAACCCATGAGCCCTCAGATGCTGAAAAAAATGGAGAAACTTTTTTTTGAAAGAAGAGCAGTTTATTTGTGGGGAGTAGTAGATGATAAAAGTGCCAGAGAGTTGGTGAGCAAATTGTTATTGTTAGATGCAGATAAATCCGGAGAAGAAATAAAATTATACATCAATAGCCCCGGCGGAGTAGTTACCAGTGGCATGGTAATTTATGATACCATTCAACTCATCCAATCGCCCGTAAGCACTATTTGCATGGGATTAGCTGCCAGTATGGGCTCTATTCTATTAAGTGTTGGCAAAAAGGGGAAAAGATTTATTTACCCGCATGGCGAAGTAATGATTCATCAGCCCAGCCTTAGTGGTTATATTCAGGCCACATCAGCCGATATTGAAATTCAGGCCGATCAAATGAAAAAAACAAAGGATTTAGGCGCTAAAATTTTAGCTGAAAATTGCGGTAAACCAGTAGAACAAATCATGACAGATTTTGACCGCGATTATTGGATGGATGCGAAAGAAGCCGTTGAATATGGTATTGTAGATGCCATACTTACCAAGATATAAATCCTGCATCATTACCGAATGTCACTTTTAACCTAAACGGTATCAACAAATTAGTAACTTTGCCAGTCACTACCTGTACTTACGGGCAGTGGCTGTATGTTGTTTTAATGTGTTAACCCATTCATTAACAGCTTATTAAAACACACAAAACTTGTATTATGGCCAAACAAACACATTTACATTGTTCATTTTGTGGAAGAAGCCGGGCAGAAGTAAAAATTCTGATAGCCGGACAGGAAGCGCATATTTGTGAAAATTGCATTGAACATGCTCAGGAAATTATTGCACAGGAAGTAAAAGATAATAACATTCAACCTGCCGCAAACTCAACTAAAATATCTATAAAAAAACCGTTAGAAATTAAAAAGTTTTTAGATGAGTATGTAATTGGGCAGGATGAAGCAAAAAAAGTTTTAAGTGTAGCGGTATACAATCATTATAAACGTATTACTCAAAAAACACAGGCAGATGATATTGAAATTGATAAGAGCAATATCATTATGATTGGCGAAACCGGTACCGGAAAAACATTGTTGGCTAAAACCATTGCCAAAATGCTGAATGTACCTTTTGCCATAGTTGATGCTACTGTTTTTACAGAAGCAGGTTATGTGGGTGAAGATGTAGAAAGTATGCTAACGCGCCTGCTGCAAAATTGTAATTATGATGTTAATGCTGCAGAAAAAGGAATTGTTTATGTGGATGAGATTGATAAAATTGCCAGAAAAGGCGATAACCCATCTATTACCCGTGATGTAAGCGGAGAAGGTGTTCAACAGGGATTATTGAAAATGCTGGAAGGTACAGAAGTTTTAGTTCCTCCGCAGGGCGGCAGAAAACATCCCGAACAAAAAATGATTAAAGTAGACACAAAAAATATATTATTTATTTGTGGTGGCGCTTTTGATGGTATTGATAAAATAATTGCCAGAAGAATTAATACCAATGCCATTGGATTTAATGTAGATAAAGATGAACAGGAAAATAAAAGAAACAACCTGCTGCAATTTGTGAGTGCACAAGATTTAAAATCGTTTGGTTTAATTCCTGAATTATTAGGCCGTTTGCCGGTATTAACCCATTTGGATCCCTTAGATAAATCTACCTTACGCAATATTTTAACGGAGCCTAAAAATGCGTTAATTAAACAATACAAGCGTTTGTTTGAACTGGAAAATATTATATTAACTATTGACGATGAGGTATACGACTTTATGGTTACAAAAGCTTTGGAATACAAACTGGGGGCCAGAGCATTGCGCAGTATTTGCGAAAGTATTTTAACCGATGCCATGTTTGAGTTACCCGGATCACGGCAAAAAGAATTTCATGTAGATCTGGCTTATGCCGAAAAAATGTTCAATAAAAGCAAATTAAGCCTTTTAAAAGTTGCATAGCCAACATACAATTGAATGAACTCCTAACAAATCATTAAAAAATAAACACATGAATGAACTGATTGAACGCTTAGTAGCAGAAGCCGGCTTAACGCCCGAACAGGCACAAAAAGCCATTGAAACCATTGCAGGGTATGTAAAAGAAAAATTTCCTATGTTAGGAAGTGCAGTCAATAATATTTTCAAAAAATAAAAAAATGAGGAAGTCTCAAAAGTAAAATGAAGCGTTTGAGAATGGCTTAAATGAAAACTTTCTCTACCCCCTTACCAAATAAAAAGAGGCTGCCTCGGACTTTTGAGACTCCTCATTTTTTTGCTACTTTCTTTATCAGTTCATACAACTGTTATCTGCAAAATAAGGTATATCATCGTGCGATATTTTATCTTTCTGTTGCCAGTATGCCAGTGTTACTATTTTCCCATCTTTTGTTTTGAGTGCCCTGCCAAAAATTGCATTAGTAACATTAAAGGTTACATCGGTAACACCTATAGTAAACAATTCAGGAACTATTTTTTCGTTCGGCAATGCTGATTCAACAACTGTATTTTTCGCTGCGGGATTGATTACAGGAACAACTACAACGGTATACCCATTATAGGTTAACAGATTTTTTAAAAACATTACGCGTTCGCTGGAAATATTGCGTTCTACGATAGCACATTTTATTCCATCCAAATCTTCAAATTCATGATTTTTATTGATGGCCATACACATTATTTTTTAAAAAGCAGTGGCTGCTAATGAATAAATGTAAGTATAAATCCAACTACCCACACCGGTAATAATTACCCCCGCCATGCAAATGAAAAAACTAAATTGAACGGGTTTGGGAATCTGAATAGGCGCTATTACTGCAGCAGATTCACGATGAAAAATTACTACTACTACTCTCAAATAATAATACAATGAAACCACTAAATTCAAAGCTGCAAAAGTAATCCACCCAAAATAATTGCTTTGTGCACCCGATAATAACAGGAAAAATTTTCCAAAAAAACCTGCAGTAGGTGGTATACCTGCTAATGAAAACAATCCCAGCAATAACACCCATGCTAAAAAAGGATTGGTTTGATAAAACCCTTTAAAATCTTCAATTTTTTCTTTTCCGGTGGTGGCTGCCACCAATGCTATTACCCCAAAAACACAAAGATTAGAAAATACATACACTACCATAAAATAAACTACAGCAGCACTACCCGCAATATTTTGTCCCAACAATGCAATTAAAATAAATCCTATTTGTGTAATAGAAGAAAATGCCATGAACCTTTTAAAATTTTGCTGCCGTAAAGCAAATAAATTACCCGTTACAATAGTAAGCAATAGCAATATCAAAACCATGGTATGCCATACCGGTTCTAAAGAATGAAATACACTAAATAAAAAATTGAGTGAAACAAATAAAACCGAAGCTTTAGAAACCACCGATAAAAAGGCAGTAACCGTTACCGGCGAACCTTGATACACATCGGCAGTCCATAAATGAAATGGCACTATCGAAATTTTAAAAGCAAGCCCGGTAAAAAAAAGTACAAAAGCCAAAATTGAAAATGGATTAACAATTAAATGCGCAGCAATTTCCGTAAACCCAATCGATCCGGCACTCCCGTATAAGAATGAAATACCTAATAATAATAAAGCAGAAGCAAAAGATGCAGCAACAATAAATTTAAATGCAGCTTCAGATGATTGCTTTTTTTGTAAATGGAAATTAGCCAATATAGCCAAAGGAATGGTAGAGAGTTCTAACCCCACATAAAAAAACAGTAAGTTGGTAGCTGAAATCATACAAAACATTCCCAATAAAGAGCTGAACAATAATACATAGAACTCCATTATCTGTTCATGATGAAGCAACCAGTTATATGCCTGTAAAGAAATGAGATAAGTTGCAAAAGCAAGTACCGATTTTTCAAAAGCATTCAAAGGCGATAATTGAAACATGGCATTGACATCAGTTGAATAACCAACCTGCCAAAATCCGGCTAATACCGTAATTAACAACAACAGATTTACCCATTGCATGGTCCACTCCTGTTGTAGTTTTTTTCCAAAAATTTGCAACAACAACAAAATAAAAATAGCCATTAACAAGAGTAGTTCCTGTTTAAAAGGCAATAATAAATGTAGGTAATAATGCATCATGGGTTGTATAGCTAATAGCGTTGAATTATTTAAAAATAGATTGTGGCAGGTACAGAATTGATGGCGAGATTAATTTCAATAATAAAAAAGGCATAATGCCCACAACCAAAATTCCTAAAACCAAAATAATCCCGGCCCATTTCTCATACCAACGGGCATCTGTTGGCGTATCATCCGAATATATTTTTCCTTTACCCATTAATACCGTACCAATAGCTCTAAGCACATAAACCGCTGTAATAACAATAGATGCAGCAGCTACAATGGTGGCCACCCTATATGCTGTAACAGGCTGCTGCCACGAGCCTACCAAAACAGTCATTTCGGCCGTAAAGCCGCTCAAACCAGGTAAGCCTAATGAAGCTAAACCAGCCAAAATAAATACACCGCTAATAAAGGGCATATATACCAACAATCCACCCATTTCTTCAATAATACGCGTATGTGTTCTACTGTATATCATTCCAATAGCAGCAAAGAAAAGGGCCGTCATTAAACCATGAGAAACCATTTGCAATACAGCACCTGTTAAAGCCACGGGGGTTAACATACCAATTCCAAGCAACACAAAACCACAATGACTGATAGAGGAATAAGCATTCATATATTTCAAATCTTTTTGAACCATCGTAGCAAAAGCGCCATACAATATACCAATAGCTGCAAGCAAAATAATATAGGGAGCATAAAACTGTGCTGCGGCAGGCATTAATAACATTACCAATCGCAGTAAACCATATCCACCCAACTTCATTGAAATGCCTGCTAAAAACATGGAACCGGCTGTAGGTGCTGCAGGATGGCCATCGGGCACCCAAGTGTGAAAAGGAAACAAAGCCGTAAACACACCAAAACCAATAAACAGGAAAGGAAAAAAAGTAAGCTGCACATGATAAGGCAATTGCATTTGGGCAATTTGCAACATATTCAAACTTTGTAAGCCGTTGGGCTGGTTGTAATAAATACCTACAATGCCCATGAACAATAATGCAGAAGCACCAATTAACATCAGTACTAATTTGGTAGCACTGTATGCTTTTTTACCACTGCCCCATATAAGTATCAATAAGAATTTGGGAACAACCGCTATTTCCAAAAAGAAAAACATTAAAAACAAATCAATAGCAATAAAAAAACCATAGGCACCAAATGACAATAGGATTAATAAAATAAAAAATTCCTTTTGTAAAAATGCTTCTTTCCATGAAACCAAAATGGCAGCAATTACAATCAAGGCAGTTAATAATAACATGACCATTGAAATACCATCTACCCCAATATGATAGTGTATATGTAAAGGAGCAAACCAGTTAACATCCGTTTGTAAAAGCATTGCACCGTTGTTTTTTAACGATGCTGCTCCTAAATATTGTATCAATGTGCCAATAATTACCAAAAGCTGTACAAACGAACCTACCAAAGCAATGGGCTTAATATATTGCTCGTTTTTTACCAGCAATAAAGTTAGTACGGTTAACAGTGGAACAATGAGTAAAAAGTTGACTATCATATTTTTGATTATTCAAATTTTGTAACAGCAATCAGTTGTTATATAATACTACCGCCAATAAACACAACACCCCCAACAAAAAGTATAATACATATTGTTGTATTTTCCCGGATTGCACTTTTTTAATTAATACAGAAAATTGATAAGTAATTCCCGCACTCCAATTCACCAGCCCATCTACTATATTTTTATCAATCCAGGCAGTAGTGTTCCCAATTACATTAAAAACAATTTTATGTGTAATGAAGAGATAAACTTCATCGATATAAAATTTTTGCCTAATGGTAATATAAAACCACCCAAACGATTTCTCTAAAAGTGCAGGTAAATTGTTTTGTTGATAATACAATACTGCTGCATAAAAAATTCCCAATACAGAAAGTGATACCGGAATAACAGAAAATCCAAAATGTACTTCTAATGGCAATGGCTTACCGTTGGCACTTATAAAATTTCCAAAAGGGATAAACCCTGTAATCAACACCAATACGGCAAGAATAATTAAGGGTATGCGAATCAGCCAACTGCCTTCTTTTTTAATAAAAACAGGAGATAGGGGTTTGTTCCAGAAAATACTAAAGTACAAACGAAACATGTAAAAAGCAGTGATCGCTGCAGTAACTACACCAATGGCATATAACCATTTATGGTTACTATAAGCTGCCGATAAAATAGCTTCCTTACTAAAAAAACCCGAGAAAGGGGGTATACCCGAAATAGCCAAACAAGCAATTAAAAAACTAATGTGGGTAACGGGCATCTGCTTGCGTAATCCACCCATTTCATGCATATCATTGGTATGTACCGTATGTATAATAGCACCTGCACCCAAAAATAACAAAGATTTAAAAAATGCATGCGTAAATAAATGAAACATAGCTGCTGTATAACCTTCATGCAAACCATTTAGGCTATCATCTACTCCAAGCGCCAGCATCATATACCCAATTTGAGAAATGGTAGAAAATGCCAAAACCCGTTTTATGTCGGCTTGTGTACAAGCAATAATAGCGGCAAACAATGCCGTACCTGCACCAACTATGGCAATTACATACAAAACAGTAGCATCCATTTGAAAAACAGGAAAAAATCGGGCAATTAAATACACACCGGCCACTACCATGGTTGCCGCATGTATTAAGGCCGAAACAGGTGTTGGCCCTTCCATAGCATCGGGTAACCAAATATGTAAAGGAAACATTGCCGATTTTCCTGCTGCGCCCATAAACAAAAGCAAACAAGCCCAAGTTAAAACCGACATGCCTAAAAATGAAGTACCGGCACCTTCCCATAATGCCTGCTGTTGGGCAATAGAACGAATCATTTGTACAATGTCGAAATTATTAGCCACTCCACCCAACATCAATATTCCTATTAAAAAACCAAAATCGGCAAACCGGGTAACAAGAAATGCTTTTTTCGCAGCAGCAACGGCTGATGGCTTTGTGTAATAAAAACCAATTAACAAATAAGATGAAATACCTACCAACTCCCAAAACATAAATAACTCAAAAAGATTACCGGATAAAACCAAACCCAACATAGCAAACGTAAACAAACTTAAATAGGCAAAGTAATAACCATAACGCTGTTCGCCTTTCATATAAGCCAGACTAAACACATGCACCATTAATGAAATAAAACTCACTACCAACAACATCATTACTGAAATGGAATCAATAATAATACTAAAATTGATGGAAAGATCATTGGTAAAAACCAGCCAATTCATATCTATTGGTACAAACAAGGCATAGGCTCCATCCATTTTTCCGTACACAAAAAAGTATTGCCAAGCCATTATAAATGCAAAAAAAGTTGTTAGTGCCAATACCAATGTAGACAAATAGCCGGAAAAAATTTGCCAACGCCTACCGGTAAAAAGTCGGATTACCACAAATGCACTTAATGGTAAACAAAGTAAAAATGTAACAATCAGCCCTTCGTTCATAGCAATAATTTAAACTTTCAAATAACCATTCAATTTCGTTTCTATTTGTTATTGATTCCCAAAAACTGTTCTACCCTATCAATACCGCATTTCTTCTGTTTCAGAAACATCAATTTGTTTGTTATAACGATATAAATGAATGATAATGGCAATAGCAACAGCGGCTTCAGCGGCTGCAACAGTAATTACAAACAAAAAAAAGAAAACACCATCTAATTTTTCTGGATAGAGGTATTTATTAAATGCCACAAAATTGATGTTTACACTATTCAGCATCAATTCAATACTCATTAAAATTGCAATCATATTCCTTCGTGTTAACAGACCAAATACCCCAATAAAAAACAAGGCTGTACTTAACAATAAAATATGTTGCAATGTTATTTGTTGCATCATTTGTTTAACTATTTTTAATTTTTGTTTTTTGTTTCATGGCAATTACAATGCTTCCTATCATGGCTGCCAGTAATAAAATACTTACCAGTTCAAAAGGCAATGCATAACCGTACTGTTGTACACTCATTAATTGTGCACCAATATTTTCAACTGCCGTATTCATTACAACATGGCTCTCTACAAAATAAAAACGAGCTATTATACTGCCAATAAATGCAGTTCCAAAAACAACTGCAGCAATACTAAATATGTATTGCAATAAAGAAGATTGGGCCATTTTTTGCCCGGATTGTTGTGTAAGAAAAATAGAAAAAATAATCAACACTACAATTCCACCTACGTAAATGATTATTTGAACCGCTGCAACAAAATTCAAATCCATCCAAAAATACAATGCTGCAATACCCATTAAAGCAAATAATAACCAAATAGCTGCCCTAAAAATATGACGGGCAGTTACCGCTAAAATACCGGTAATGAAAATAAAGAGGGCAATACCATAAAATACAATTGTTTCCATATTATTCAATACCTGCTCTAAGTTTAGAGCCCGGCTTATTTAATGTTTTAGTAAGTTGTTTTCTATCATACACACTATGTTCAAAATTTTGTGCCATTACAATGGCTCCAGTTGGGCAAGCTTCTACACACAAATTGCACATGGTGCATAATTCCAAATGATATACAAATGTGTTCAATGCTTTTTTCTTTTTTCCTCCCGGCGTAATATCAAATTGGGTAATAATTTTAATGGTTCCATTTGGGCAGGCTAATTCACAGGCAGTACAACCGGTACAGGCATGCTCATTATTTTCGTCATGCAACATCACCACTTCACCTTTAAATCTGTCGGCCAATTTTAAAGTAGCTTTGTTATCGGGGTATTGTTCGGTAATAATTTCTTTTGGATGAAAAAAATAATACCCGGTAACGCGCATGCCTTTTAGTAATGATTTTATAGCATTGAAAACATCTTGTATGTATTGTTTGATACTCATTTTTTTATTTTGTTATCGGCTATGGCACAATATTCAACTTTTGTTGCGTCGCACACTTGTATGGCAATAAGTATAACATCTTTTATAAGTTTAGCCGAATTTTTTTTCATTACAAATACCATTTTAAAATTGCCACTATCGTCATTAACAACATATTCAACAAACTAATGGGCAATAAATATTTCCACTCTAAATTTAATAACTGATCAATTCTCAATCGGGGAAAAGTCCATCTAAACCACATAATTAAACCTATTAACAAAAATGTTTTCCCAAAAAACCAAATAGAAGATGGAATATAATCCATTACATGATTGAATGCCTGCCAGTTGCCAATATGCAAAGGCATCCATCCCCCCAAAAATAAAATAGCGGCAACGGCACAAACAATAAAAATATTGATATACTCTGCCAGAAAAAACAAAGCAAATTTCATCCCGGAATATTCAGTATGAAAGCCGGCAGTTAGTTCAGATTCAGCTTCGGCCAAATCGAAAGGTGCCCGATTGGTTTCAGCAGTTACTGCAATCATAAAAATAATAAATGCAATAATGGCCGGAATATGCCCTTTAAAAATCCACCATCCATTTTCCTGTGAGGCAATAATATCATTTACACTCAGGCTTCCGGTTAAAATAATCATGGTAATCACAGCAACACCGGCAGACAATTCATAACTAATAATTTGTGCGCCGCTGCGCATGGCACCTAATAACGAATATTTGTTATTGCTAGACCATCCTGCCATTAAAATGGCAATTACGGAAATAGAAGCTACCGAAGAAATATACAATACACCAATATTAATATCCCAAATTTGGAAATTTTTGGCAAATGCAATGGGTGCCATTATTAGCATGGCAGCAATCATAATCATAAATGGCGCCAAATTAAATAAAAAGCGATCTGCCCCATCGGGGGTTAAACCTTCTTTCAACATGAGTTTTAAAGTATCGGCAGAGGTTTGTAACCAGCCCTTAGGGCCAACCCTGTTCGGGCCTAAACGAATTTGCATAACGGCCGACACTTTACGTTCCATAAATACCAACAACAAACCTAATACAGCAAATAATGTAATCACCAATATACCCAGCAAAATACTTTCTGCCACTAAGGCCAAAGTGCCGCCAATATGCAACTGCAGCCAGCTTTGAACCGCATTTTTGATTGCTTCTAAACTAATCATATTCATTTATTAATAATCATCTGTCTATATCCGGTATTACCAAATCTAAAGTTCCCATCGTAGCTACCAAATCACCAATTTTTCCTCCTTTTGCCATTTGATTCAATGCCGATAAATTTGAAAACCCCGGTGATCTGAATTTAATTCTATAAGGTGTTGTACCTCCTTCACTTACAATATAAACCCCTAATTCACCTCTGGCTGTTTCTACGCGTTGATAAAACTCACCCTTGGGTAATTTTAATACAGCCTTTGTTTTTGCCTGAAACTCGCCTTCCGGAATATTATCAATTAATTGTTCAATAATGCGTACCGACTGCTGCATTTCCTGAATACGCACCCAATAACGGGCAAAAGCATCTCCGCCGGTTTCAAGCACTTCTTCAAACTGCACTAATCCATATACATCATATGGATACCGTTTACGCACATCACAAGCTACACTGCTGGCTCGTGCAACCGGACCACTACAGCCATACGAAATAGCATCTTCTGCAGATAAATAACCTACTCCCTTCATTCTGTTTTGAAAAATAATATTACCGGTAACCAATTCATTGTATTCATCAATTTTCTTTTTATAGAGCGCTATAAAATTTTTTACTTTTTGCTGAAACTGTGGATGCAAATCGGCCATTACACCACCCGGCACCATATAATTCATGGTTAAACGGGCACCACAAGTTTCTTCCATAATTTCATTAATGGTTTCTCTTTCTCTGAATGCATAAAAGAAAGGGGTAAAAGCACCTACATCCATAGCCATTGCTCCCCACCACAATTCATGTGAAGCAATACGGGTAAGTTCATCCATAATAACCCGTATATATTGTGCCCGCAAGGGCACTTCTACCTGTAACCCTTTTTCAACACACAAGGCACAGGCATGGTTATTAATGTGTGCCGACAAATAATCCATTCTGCTGGTAACGTATATAAATTGACGATAAGTAAGGCTTTCACACATTTTTTCGATAGAGCGATGAATATATCCTAAATGTGGTTCTATATTTTTAATGGTTTCTCCCTCCAGTGTAATCACTAAATGCAATACACCATGTGTTGCAGGATGCTGAGGCCCTACATTAATGATAAAATCGCCTTCGGGTGTTGTGCCTACCACTTCGTGCATACCGAAAATTTAAAATAGTTTAAATTATTATCATTTGAATCATGCCTTTATCATAATCTGATCATATTCACCGAATCTTCAAAATCTTTACGTAATGGCCATCCGTTAAAATCATCCGTTAAAATCAATCGTCTTAAATCGGGATGATTGATAAAATTCACCCCAAATAATTCATACACTTCCCTTTCCAGAAAATCGGCTGCTTTCCAAATATCACTCACGGTTTCTATTTCAGGATTATCTCTGTTTAAAACTGACTTTATCACCAGATTATGTTGCCACTGTAAAGAGGTTAAATGATACACCATGGTTAAATGTGTTTTCCAATCAACACAGGTTAAACAAAATAAATAATTGCAGTTAAACTCCGGCAGTGTACGTAATGCTTTAGCCAATGGCTTCCACTGATCGGCAGGTACCAGTACATTCAACCACTCGCCGCCCTCTTCAAAAACAAGGGCAGTATTCCAATTTATTAATGCTATTTTCAATGCTTCATTGGTCATTCTGTAGGATTCTTAACGGTAATGTATTGTTCGCGGGTTAAGCCGCTTTTTATTTTTTCCTGTAAAGTAATCAGTGCATGTAATAATGCTTCGGGGCGGGGCGGACATCCTGCAACATACACATCTACAGGAATAATATGATCTGCACCCTTCACCACAGAATAGGTATTATAAAAAAATGGTCCGCCGCTAATGGCACAAGCGCCCATGGCTATTACATATTTTGGATCTGCCATTTGATCATATAATCTTTTTAACACCGGTGCCATTTTATTTACAATGGTGCCGGCAATAATAATCACATCTGCCTGTCTGGGCGAGGCACGAGCCACTTCAAATCCAAAGCGGGAAAAATCGTATTTGGCAGATGCTGTTGCCATCATTTCAATACCACAACAACTTGTAGCAAAAGTGAGTGGCCACAGCGAATTAGCTCTGGCCCAATTAATAATATCATCTAACTTACTGGTTACAATGGTTCCTCCCGGCGCCTGATGTACTTCGCCCGGGAAAACACCTGTAATAGTATTGGCTGGTGTTACATCCATTTTAATGCTCCTTTTTTATGCGCATATAAAAACCCGATAAATAAAATCATGATAAAAAAAATCATTTCTATCAATGCAGGGAAACCAATTTTTTGAACCACTACAGCCCAGGGATACATAAATACCAATTCAACATCAAACAATAAAAAAACAATAGCATATAAATAATACCCCACATGAAATTGCGACCAGGGCGTTCCTGTAGTAGGAATGCCACACTCATAAGGTTGCCCTTTTTGAGTATTGATACTGCCTTTTGTAAATAACCTGGATACAAGAATACCACCGGCTGAAAAAATAATGGCAGCAATGGTAAGAATGAGCAAAGCAATGGTACCCATAATACTTATTTTGTGAACTACTAACTTAACTAGTAAAATTTAAATTACGAATAATTTTTGATAAGCTGATATTGGCATGGATAGTTTTTTAAAAGTCTATCTTCAGTTGTTATGCATTTGAAAGTATTACGCAACTGTTATAAAAATAGCAAAGCCCCCAAAAATGGGGGCTAAGTTTATGAGCAAGCAACCAAACCTAACGTTCTTTATGAACTGTAGAAACAGTCTCTCTTTGCTATAAGAGTATCTCTCGTGCAATTACAATTTTTTGTATTTCAGAAGTGCCTTCACCAATGGTACAAAGTTTGGCATCTCTGTAAAATTTTTCTACGGGAAAATCTTTGGTATAACCGTATCCTCCAAAAACCTGAACCGCATCTGTTGCCACTTTAACGGCCACTTCACTGGCATAATATTTTGCCATTGCGGCTTCCCGTGTATATTTTTCACCCATCATTTTAAGATGACAGGCTTTGTTGATTAACATTTCAGCGGCTGCAATTTCAGTAGCCATATCAGCCAGTTTAAAACTGATGCCTTGGAAATTGGCAATGGGCTGATTAAACTGATGCCTTTCTTTGGCATATTGCACTGCAGCTTTGTATGCACCTTTTGCTATGCCTAATGAAAGTGCGGCAATGGAAATACGGCCCCCATCCAATATTTTTAATGCCTGATAAAAACCTTCTCCAACTTCACCTACCCTTTGCACATCTGAAATACGGCAATTATCAAATATCATTTCTGCGGTTTCACTGGCTCGCATACCCAACTTATTCTCTTTTTTACCCGCACTAAAACCCGGCATACCTCTTTCCACAATAAATACAGATGCATTATTTTTAGCACCCGGTTCGCCCGTTCTGCATACTACCACTGCTACATCCCCCGATTTGCCATGCGTTATCCAGCATTTGGTGCCATTAATTACCCAGTCATTCCCATCTCTTAAAGCTACCGTTTGCATATTTCCAGCGTCACTTCCGGTATTCGGTTCGGTTAAGCCCCATGCACCAATAAATTCTGCACTGGCCAGTTTTGGCAAATACTTCATTTTTTGTGATTCGGTTCCAAAAGTTAAAATATGGTTGGTACATAATGAATTATGCGCTGCCACACTTAAACCTATTGAACCACATACCTGCGCTATTTCCTGAATAATAGCACTGTATTCAAAATAACCTAAACCTGCACCTCCATAAGCCTCCGGTACCAACACCCCCATTAATCCTAATTTACCCATTTCTTTAAACAGCGCAACGGGAAATTCCTGTTGTTCATCCCACTCCATTACATGCGGCAAAATATACTGTTTTGCAAAATCCCTTGCTGTTTGTGCTACCTGTTCTGTTAATTCGCTTTGATTAAATTCCATACTGATACTACAATACTAACTAATGTTAGTTCACAAATGTAGAAGTTTTTTTGAATTCATCAAGAAAATTATTCTACCGTACAAAAAGCACTGATTTGCCGATAAGTTTCTGCATTTAAAAAAGGAATTTTTTGCAAATCGGCCACAGATGGAAAAGACCCTTGTTGTTTGCGAAGAATTAAAATGGCTTTTGCTACATTTTCGGGTATAAAAGGATGATGCAATAAAGCAAAAGGCTCCGCACGATTAATATTGATTTTGGGAATTTGCTGCGTATTGATGTAAATATATGGCTCAATAGTAGCATACAATGAATCGGGAAAACCGGGTACTTGTTTTAATTGCACTGTTTGTACAAAACCCTCTAATTTTTTTCTGTAATGTACAATGCCATAGGCCAGTGCAGGCGATATTCCGGGAATTTGCCGGAATGCTTGTACATCAGCCTGATTCAGCTCAACCGAATGAAAAGCAAGGACGGTTTGAGTATGATTGTTACCTGCAGCATTTTGTAATGACTGTATTTGTATAAAAGGCAACATGGCATTGGCATCTTCCGGAAACAGACCCCAAATTTTTCGAATATCTTCCGGCTTAAAAAACTTTCCGCCTTTATTGCGATAATGCAATATGGTTTGAATTAATTTTTGACGCAACCCCATTTGTACCATGCCCGTCGAATCAATGGTATTGGGATCAAAATAAAACAAATGTAAAGATTTACGGATCGGTGCGTCATCGGGTATACTTTTTTCCATATTTACATCATCCATTTGCAATGCTGTATTGGATAATGTAAGCACCTGCAAATCGGTGAGCGCCTGTTTAGAAAAATAAGGCAAACTGAATACAAGTACAACTATAGCCAATAGTATAATGATGCCGGTGGTTTGCCGGGTTGAAAAATGCAAATAATGCTTTCTCATTGGTTGCATACAACGAGGTTAATTTTCGGTAGGTAATTGTTGAAATTGCACGTATGGCTTCTCATTCAACTATCCATAAAAATAAAAAAATATTTACACATACAACACCAAACCATCATAACCCAAATGAATATGTTGCGGCAGTTGTTTGCTGACAGAAGCATGTAAACCCAACTGGTGACTGATATGTGTAAAATAAACTTCTGGAACAGATAGTTCATTCGCCAAAGCAATGGCTTCTTGCATACTAAAATGAGAGATATGCGGCTCCTGACGCAAAGCATTCAGCACTAAAACTGAGGAGCCTCTAATTTTTTCTTTTTCCTGTTCATCAATTTTATTGGCATCGGTAATGTAGGTAAAATCACCAATTCTATACCCTACCACCGGCATCTTTAAATGCCATACCCAAATGGGTTCTATTTGTAAAGATTGAATTTGAAAAGGAGCATGATTGATCAGATGCAAATCAATTCGAGGTACGCCAGGATAGGCATTTTCGGTAAAAGCATAATAAAAATCGCGTTGCAAAGCCTCTGCTGTTAATGTATTGGCATAAACCGGCATATTGGTATGCTGAAAATAATTGTATGCACGAACATCGTCTAAACCCGCAATATGATCTTTATGCGGATGTGTAAATAAAACGGCATTTAACCGACGATTATTGATACGCAGCATTTGGTAACGAAAATCGGGTGTAGTATCAATAACAAGTGTAACCGGCTCCTGTAAAGATTCTACTAATACACTGCTACGAAGGCGCTTGTCTTTTAAATCTGTTGAAGTACACACTGCACAATCACAGCCAATCATAGGAACACCGGTACTGGTGCCTGTTCCAAGAAAAGTAATTTTTAAATGATGGTTTTGCACAATATCAAAAGTACCTTAATTCCATCATAAAAAAAAGGATGCAGCCACGGGGTACATCCTTTTCATATTTATATAAAATATTGTACTTATGCGTTGTCAACCGATTTAGCATTTTTCACAATCTCATCGTACAATAACTGACTTTCATGCGTTAATTTATCATAATAGATAGTTACCTGTGGAATTAAATCGAGTAATGTATTAATTCTTCCTTCCGTATCTAAGTATTTATTCAACACTACCACTTTTTTAGATTCCAACAAGCACCATCCGCTTTGAAAAGTACCACGTTCATAACGAACAATATAATCGCTCTCTCCTAAAATATTTTCTAATTTGTCTAAATTATTTTGCGTGTATTTCATAATTAAAGCTGCTTCACTACTATGATAACAAAATTAATAATGAAGCAGCAATGTAAAATTTAGATTTATCCACATTAAAACTGATGGCTCAGTTCTTACATTAATTGTGCATACTAATCATCCTGCTGAACTATCAATGAATGTTTTTTTTTCAGAACCTGTACATAAAAATGAATTGATCTATGTTCTGATTGTTTTTACAATTTCTCAGTAAATTCTGTTATTTTCATAACTACCTATAACGCTGCATGAAAAGTTTTTATTGATAGGCCATACACATTAACAATGGGCTTAAATTGCAAATTGCTTCCCATCAACCATGAAATATTTCCGCCAAAATTGTATTTCAGTATTTTGCTTATCATATTTATAATTAATCCGCCAAACTAACTTCCCGATAAAAAAGCAGAGCTGCCTTTTATAATTTCAACTGATTTGAATGATACAGCTTCGGGCATACCGGGAATACCGCAGGATAACCCTTTTTTAAAAACCCTTCCGCCACCTGCACTGCCTGTAATACCAATAATATAGCCTCTTGCTCCATAAGTTTCATTAACACCATAACGCGTTTGTACCAATGAAACACCCGGAACATTTTTTACGATATCACCTAAACGAATAGCCTGTTTATCGGCAATAACTTTACTACTTATCACTGCAGTTGTCAATGGCAAATCTTTATCAGGAATATTAATTTTGCCCGTATTGAGTTGTTCCTGAGCGCTTTCAACAATAATTTTCTGCAACTGTTTTGCTGATATTTTTTACTGATAAGAAAGAGAAAGCCTTGCACCTTCTTCAATCAATATTTTCTGATGAATAGTTTCATATCCAACAAAGGAAATTTCTATTATATAATTTCCTATAGCAACACCACTAAATTTGAAGAAGCCATTTTCATTGGTAACTGTAGTTCTATTTTTATTTTTATTTTTATTCCTTAAATGAACCGTTACGCCTTCTGAAGGTTCATTATCGGCAGTAATTATTTTTCCGCTGATCACTCCGCCTCCTTTATCTTCATTATGCGCAAATGATAATTGAGTTGAAAATATACTCATTAAAACAAAGCAAATAGTTTTTATGCAATTCATCCATCTCATCAACATTAATTTTTTGCAAAGTTGAAACACTGCAAAAAAATGAATGCCGCATCGGAAAAATTGAATTACGCAAAAAGGAAAAACAAAACTACTTATTAACCATTTTTACAATTGGTATAATCATTTCTTCCATACTGATACCCCCGTGTTGAAAAGTATTTTTATAATAGTTGGCAAAATGATTGTAATTGTTCGGATAACAGAGATATTCATCTTCTTTCGCAAAGATGAATGAAGAATTTACCGTTGGTACCGGCAATCCGGCTTGCCGCGGATCTTTAAATGCCAATACTTCTTTTGGATTGTAATCTAAATTTCTGCCATGTTTATATCTTAAATTGGCAGTGGTTTGTTTATCGCCAATTACTTTACAGGGCGATTTTACCCGCACACTGCCATGATCGGTTGAGAGTATGAGTTTAATATTTTTTCCTGCAATTTTTTTTAATGCCTGGTGTAGGGCACTATGTTCAAACCAGCTTTTGGTAATGCTGCGGTAACTGGTTTCATCGGCAGCCAGTTCTTTCAATACCTCCATTTCTGTTCTGGCGTGGCTCAGCATATCTACAAAATTATATACAATTATATTCAAATCATTCTCCAGTAAATTATGCATGTTATTCACCAGTTGTAAACCATCTGTGTGGCTCAATACTTTGGTATAGCTAAATTTCAAATCTTCTTTCTGCAACCGCTTTAGTAATGCCCTGAAAAACAGTTCTTCATATAAATTTTTACCGCCCTGTTCATCATCATTTTTCCATTGTTCGGGAAATTTTTTTTCTATATCTACCGGTAATAATCCGCTAAAAATGGCATTTCGACTGTATTGTGTGGCTGTTGGCAAGATAGAGTAATAGGTTTCATCTTCCAGTATTCTAAAGGTTTCGGCAAAAATGGGTTGAATAACTTTCCACTGATCAAAGCGCAGATTATCAATTAGTATAAAAAATAGCGGTGTGCCCTTTTCTACATGTGGCAATACTTTAAACTGCATTAAATAATGACTCATTATGGGTGTTTCGGCAGTGGCAGGTTTTATCCATTCGGCATAATGTTTGGATACAAATTTTGAAAATTCAGCATTGGCTTCCTGTTTTTGCGATGCAAGAATTTCGCGCATTTCGGCACTATCGGTCTTTTCCATTTCCAATTCCCAATACACTAATCTTTTATAAATTTCTGTCCATTCTTTATAATCGGGGTTGTTATTGAATGCCATAAACAATTCCCTAAATTGTTGCTGATAAGCCGTTGTGGTTTTTTCAGATACCAATCTTTTGTTATCAATAATTTTTTTCAGGCATAATAACACCTGATTGGGGTTTACGGGTTTCAATAAATAATCTGTTATCTGGCTGCCAATGGCATCATCCATTAAACTTTCTGTTTCATTTTTGGTAATCAGCACCACCGGTATTGCCGGATGTGCTGCTTTTATTTTAGCCAGTGTTTCCAAACCGGTAATTCCTGGCATCGACTCATCTAAAAAAACAATATCCACTAAATTTTCTTCCAGGTATGATAATGCTTCAAAGCCACTGGCAAAACTTTTTACACGATACCCTTTGTTTTCTAAAAATATAATTTGCGACTGTAAACCCTCTATTTCATCATCGGCCCAAAGTATTGTTACTGGTTCCATATGCATCTTTTTCATTAAATTACAATGGTGTGCAAATAGCAGGCCAGTTATCCATCAAACAGATATGCCTGCATTTTACTGCTATAATTCAAATATATTCGATAGCCGCACAAATAGTACATTTGCTGGCTGCTTTAACAAACTGGCAACACGCATGAAAGCTACTCAAAAAATTATTAATGACCCAGTGTATGGTTTTATTACCATCAATCATCCATTAATTTTCGATATCATTAATCATCCCTATTTTCAAAGATTGCGGCGTATTCATCAAATGGCATTGGCATATTTGGTGTATCCCGGAGCAGTACATACCCGTTTGCATCATGCCCTGGGTGCCTATCATTTAATGTGCAATGCTATTGCTGAATTAAAAACAAAACAGGTAGCAATTACGCCGGAAGAAGAAGTTGCAGTAAAAGCCGCCATTTTATTACATGATATTGGTCATGGCCCTTTTTCGCATGCCTTAGAAAACCAATTAATTCAAACGGTACATCATGAAACCATTAGCCTTGCCCTGATGCAAACTATAAACCGGCAACTAGATGGCCGCCTGCAAATGGCCATTGATATTTTTACAGGCACCTATCACAAGCCATTCCTGCACCAACTGATTAGCAGCCAGTTAGATGTAGACCGGATGGATTATTTAACCCGTGATAGTTTTTTTACCGGTGTGAGTGAAGGAGTGATAGGTTATGACAGAATCATTAAAATGCTTACCGTTCATAACGGACAGTTAATGGTAGAAGAAAAAGGCATTTACAGCATTGAAAAATTTTTAGTAGCCCGCCGGCAAATGTACTGGCAGGTATATCTGCATAAAACCGTATTAAGTGCTGAAAAAATGCTGGTACATATTTTAGAGCGGGTTCGCTTTTTAATAGCTTCCGGCAACAATAGCTTTAAAACCGGTGGAGTGTTGGATGGTTTTCTCTATCAAAACACTACCAGCCTTTCTGATGAAATTTTAACCCGGTTCTGCCGTTTAGATGATGTGGATATTTCATTTGCCATAAAAAAATGGTCGGAACACCCCGATTTTATCGTTAATAGTTTATGTAATAAATTGTTAAACCGCCAGTTACTTAAAATTAAATTAGAAACAAAGCCGTTCACCAATGCATTCATAGCAGAAAAAATTGCTGAAGCGGCGGGTTTTTTGAAAATATCTGAACAGGATGCAGCCAATTTTGTATTTACCGGTGAGGCCGTTAATACCATGTATCAGCCAGATGATGAGAACATTAAAATTCTCTTTAAAACTGGCGAGGTAAAAGATATTTCTGCTATTGATAACCCGTTAATTCATCAAACTATTTCTTCACCCATCAAAAAATTTTACATTTGCACATTATTGTAGGGGTAAGGAAGATTAAAAAGATTAACAAATATGCAATTTACTGCTGCTCAAATAGCTCTATTGATTGATGGACAAGTAGATGGGGATGCTACTGTAGCTGTAACCTCTTTTGGAAAAATTGAAGAAGCCAATGCAGGGCAATTATCTTTTTTAGCCAACCCCAAATACGAAGATTATTTATACCATACACATGCTTCTATCATTATTGTTAATCAAAATCAAACATTAAAGCAGCCTGTTACAGCAACTTTAATACGTGTACCTGATGCTTACGCAGCATTTGCAGCACTGCTCACTAAATATCAAAAGCTGGTTACCGAACAACTAAATGGCATAGAGCAACCTTCATTTGTAGCCCCTACGGCACAATTAGGTGAAGATGTTTATATAGCAGCCTTCGTATATATTGGGAAACATGCCAAAATTGGAAACCGGGTAAAACTTTTTCCCGGGGTTGTAATTGGCGATTATGTTACCATAAATGATAATACAATTCTTCATGCCGGTGTAAAAGTTTACAGCCATTGCCAAATTGGTAAAAATGTTACCATACATGCAGGAACAGTAATTGGCGGTGATGGATTTGGATTTGCCCCTTTAAATGATGGCACTTATCAGAAAATACCCCAAATTGGGAATGTTATTATTGAAGACAATGTAGAAATAGGCTCCAATGCCACTATCGACCGTGCTACCATTGGATCTACCATTATTCGTTCCGGTGCCAAATTAGATAATTTGATACAAATTGCCCATAATGTTGAAATTGGGCATCATACCGTTATTGCAGCACAGGCCGGCGTAAGCGGCAGTACTAAAGTGGGCAATCACGTAATGGTAGGCGGGCAGGCGGGTATTGTTGGCCATCTCACCATTGCCGATGGCAGCAAAATTAATGCACAAAGTGGGGTAAGCAAAGCCATCAAACAACCCAACAGCGTAGTAACCGGTTCACCTGCTTATGAATATACTGCAGCCCTAAGAAGCCAGGCTGCCTCCCGAAAGCTTCCAATACTTGAAAAGAAAGTAATGGAGTTAGAAAAAATGGTACAGCAATTGCTTGCAGAAAGAGTTACACCATAATCTTGCACTTCAACCGTTAATCGGCTTATTTTTGCATAAATTATAACAATTCAGGAAAAAGGAAGCATTATCAAATTGTGAATTTTGCTGCCAATTAAAACAAATCAAGAATGGATCAAAACTTTAATCCGGATAAACAACATACCCTCAGCAAAAGCATTAGTATAAAAGGCACAGGTTTGCATACCGGCATTTTGGTTGAAATGAATTTAAAACCTGCTAATCCGGGTTTTGGTATTCAATTTCAAAGAACCGATTTACCGGGACAGCCCATTATTAAAGCCGATTGTGATTTGGTTACCGATACCTCTCGTGGTACTACGCTTCAGATTGGTGATGCCAAAGTAAGTACGGTTGAACATATTCTGGCTGCCTTGGTAGGATTAGGTATTGATAATGTTTTAATTGAAATAAACGGACCTGAAATACCCATTATGGATGGTAGCTCAGCTCCTTTCATCACTTTTATTGAAGAAGCCGGCATTGCCGAACAGGATGCCGCCAAAGCCTGGTATAGCATTGATGAAAACATTTATCTATACGATGAAAAGAAACGGGTTGAAATGGTAGCGATGCCCGCTATTGATTACCAAATAACTACACTAATTGATTTTAACAGCCCGGTATTAGGTACCCAGCATGCCGGATTAAAAACCATCAAAGATTTTAAAACCGAAATAGCGCCCTGTCGCACTTTTGTTTTTTTGCATGAATTAGAAATGCTGTTAGATAATAACCTGATTAAAGGCGGCGATATTAATAATGCCATTGTGGTGGTAGATAAACCTTTAACCGATGGTGAAATGGAGCGGCTGGCCAAAACATTTAAACGCGAGAAAATTGAAGTTAAAAGCGAAGGCTACTTAAATAATTTAGAATTACGCTTTCCGAATGAGCCTGCCCGCCACAAATTACTAGATGTTGTGGGCGATTTGGCGCTGATTGGTTACCCCATTAAAGCCCATATCATTGCCAATAGGCCCGGCCACAGCACCAATGTTGAATTTGCAAAGAAAATAAAACAATACATCAAGAAAAACAAACACGTTAAAGATGTACCGGTATACAATCCGGCAGCACCCTCCATATTTAACCTGCAACGTATCGAGAAAACATTACCACACCGCTTCCCATTTTTGTTGGTAGATAAAATTATTGAACTAACAGATACACATATTGTAGGAGTGAAGAATGTAACTTTTAATGAATGGTTTTTCCAAGGGCACTTCCCCAACAACCCTGTTATGCCAGGTGTATTGCAAATTGAGGCTTTGGCACAAACAGGAGGTATTCTTTGTATTAATACCCTGCCGGAAGGTGATTATGATACTTATTTCTTAAAAATTGACAACTGCAAATTCAAACAAAAGGTATTACCTGGAGATACCATGATTTTAAAAATGGAATTCATTAGTCCAATTAGAAGAGGTATCTGCGAAATGAAAGGTATGGTTTATGTTGGCGGAAAAGTGGCTACCGAAGCTAATTTAGTAGCGCAACTCGTAAAACGCAATTAAACCTTAAACTATTCCTAATATTTCTATTTTTGTAACGGTCGGTAAACATCGGCCCATTTTTTAAAGTCTATTCTGCCATGCAAACCAGAATAGCACAAATTAATAAATCAAAGCGGATGACACATCCCTACACCTACATAGATCCTAATGCTAAAATAGCAGCCAATGTTAAAATAGACCCATTCACTGTAATACATGGTGATGTTCAGATAGGAGAAGGCACCTGGATTGGCAGTAATGTTACCATTATGGATGGCACCAGAATTGGCAAAAATTGCAGAATTTTTCCGGGAGCAGTTTTAGGCGCTATTCCACAAGACTTAAAATATAACGGAGAAAAAACAACTGTTGAAATTGGCGACCATACCACTATTCGCGAATTTGTAACCATCAACCGCGGCACAGCCGATAAGTGGAAAACAACCGTTGGCAGCCATTGCCTCATTATGGCCTACAGCCATATTGCACACGACTGTAAAATTGGGAACAACTGTATTTTAAGCAACAGTGTTCAGGTGGCCGGCCATGTGGTAATGGGCGATTGGGCCTGGATAGCAGGCGTTAGTGCTGTTCATCAATTTGTTCAAATTGGTCAGCATGCCTACATAGCCGGTGGCAGTTTGGTGAGTAAAGATGTGCCTCCTTATATTAAAGCAGTACGTAACCCATTAAGCTATGGCGGGGTAAACAGTGTGGGACTGAAAAGAAGAGGTTTTGAATTAGAAAAAATTAATCACATCATTGATATTTACCGCATTATTTTCAACAAAGGTTTTAATACCTCGCAGGCACTTGCTTTAATTGAAGAAGATTTGCCTGCCAGCGATGAAAGAGATGAAATTGTAACATTTATCAGGGAAAGTGGCAGAGGTATTATCAAAAAGTTTGCCTCTGGTATTAGTGATGAGGATTAATTCAAAGTATCCACTATTTTCATACAAATGACGATTGAATTACAAGATGCAGGCAAAAAATTTAACCGCGACTGGATTTTCAGGCATGTAAGCTTTACTTTCTCAGCATCAACATCCTATGCTATTACCGGGCCTAATGGAAGTGGCAAAAGTACATTACTACAAGCCATTGCCATGGCATTAAGAGTAAATGAAGGAAAATGCATCTGGCAAAACGGAACCGGGCAATTCATTCCGGAAGATCAGGTACATCAATATTTATCGATTGTTGCGCCTTATCTGGATGTAATTGAAGAGATGACAGCTACTGAATTTTTGCATTTTCATGCCCAATTTAAACCACTGCTACCGGGTATTTCAATTCCCGCTATTTTAGAAAAAATTGGCCTTGCACAATCGGCCCATAAGCAAATACGCTATTACAGCAGCGGCATGGTACAAAGAGTAAAATTAGCACAAGCTATATTTTCAAATACACCGGTATTGTTATTAGATGAGCCCTGCACCAATCTGGATGCAGAAGGTTACCAGCTTTACCACGATTTAATTGCTGATTATGCCACTTCCAAAACCATTATTGTGAGCAGTAATGATGCTGCCGAAATAGATTTTTGTAAAAAAAGAATTGCTATTACTGATTATAAATAAACCGGAATTAATATCGCCTGCTGGCAATCAGTAAATTCAAATCATTGTATTTCAAATTGAATTTTTGGCTCAGATAAAAATCGGTTAATGCCCCCTTAAACAAATAAATTCCTTCGCGCAGATTAATGCTGTGCCAAACCATTTCTTCCATCCCGCCTTCATCACTAATTTCCAATAACAATGGCATTAATACATTACTGATGGCATGGCTGGCTGTTCGGGCAAATCCACTGGGTATATTGGGTACACAATAATGAATTACGTTGTGTTTTAGAAATACCGGCTTTTCATGGGTGGTTAATTCACTGGTTTCAAAGCAACCACCGCGGTCAATAGAAACATCAATAATGATACTTCCGGGACGCATAGCGGCTACCATTTCTTCAGTAACCACAACGGGCGCTCTTCCATAATCGCTGCTAAGCGCACCAATAGCCACTTCGCAAGTTTTAAGTTGTTTGGCTAAAATACCGGGTTCCAATACACTGGTCCATACCCGCTGCCCCAAATTATTTTGCAATTGTTTCAACCTGTATACATTGTTATCGAATACCTTAACACTGGCACCCAATGCCAATGCATTTCTAGTAGCTACTTCGCCCACTGTTCCTGCACCAATAATAATTACTTTAGTAGGCGGTATACCACTTACACCACCTAACAGTACCCCCTTGCCTTTGTTAAAACTGCTTAAATACTGTCCTGCAATGAGCATTAATGCACCACCTGCAATTTCGCTCATACTTCTTACAATGGGGTAACTGCCGTGTTCATCTTTTAAATTTTCAAAACTTAATGCCGTAATTTTTTTATCCATCATCCGTTCCAATATTTCACTTTTTAAAGCAGAATGATGTATGGGGGAAATAATGGTTTGATGCATTTGTAACAAAGGAATATCTTCTATTACAACCGGTGCACTTTTTAATAACAATGGTGCCTTAAATACCTCAGAATGATGGTATACAATAGTAGCACCCGCCTCGCTGTAATCTTTATCGGTATAATTGCTTCCCTCTCCGGCCTTGTGTTCCACCACGACCCTGTGTCCATTCATCACCATTACACGCACCGCTTCAGGAGTTAATGATATTCTGTTCTCCTGAAAAGCCGTTTCTTTGGGCAACCCTATTTCAAGTGGTAAACCCTGTGGTTTAATATCCAAAGTTTCTTCCAGTGTTTCATAACTGAATGAAGTAGAAATAACCGGCTTTTTTGACGACATATGTTTGCTTTAAGAAAATCTATGAATATAGGTAATAAAAATACAGTATTTATTACAAATATGAAGGTATAAATGATTGATGTGACAGTTCCGTTACAATTCTCCGGGTGGTTTCATTTACCACAACAATCCGAATAATAAAAACATCATCCGGCAAAATACCAATTGCTTTTTCAGGCCATTCTATCCAACACCAATGGCTGTTTACCAATTCTTCTATTCCGGCATTTACAGCTTCTTCCTCATCTTTTAACCGATACCAGTCCATGTGGTAAATAATTTTGCCCTCGGCCGTAGTATATTCATTTACAAGCGCATAAGTTGGGCTGCTCACTGTTTGCTGAACTCCGCAATAAGTTGCCAAAGCATGAATTAAAGTAGTTTTTCCGGCACCCATTGGCGCTTCAAACACCCATGTATTGGCAGTTTTTCCTTCTTCAATTAAATAAGGAATCAGAGCCGGCAGTTCAAATAAAGTAAAAATTGCATCCATAGGGCAAAGATATTCCTACTTACGAAAGGGTTGGTAACCTATAACTAAATTAATAAATTAATTTTGCAGTATGGAGAATGTATCGTGGAAAGTAGAAGGTATGAGTTGCACCAATTGTGCCCTCACCATTCATAAATATTTGGAAGAAAAAGGGGTTGATAATGTGAAAGTAAATTTTATTGGTGGCGAGGTAAATTTTGACTTGAATGATACCACCAAAAAAACCATTCTGCTGAAAGGCATTGAAAGTTTAGGATATCATGTAAAAAACGAAACGATTCCTGCTGAAAGTAAAGCCACTACCCGTTGGAATTTACGGTTCACCAATCATGGTCAGCGCTTTTTATTCTGCGCTGTTTTTACCCTGCCACTCATGTTGGATATGTTTGTGCACAGCCATTTTTTAATGAACCCCTATGTACAGTTAGCCCTTACCCTGCCTGTATATTGGGTGGGCATAAAATTTTTTGGAAAAAGTGCCATTAAAAGCTTGCGCAATGGTATACCCAACATGAACGTTCTGATTGCCTTAGGCGCCACTGCTGCTTTTATATACAGTTTATACGGTATGCTCATTGGCCGTGCTGCCGATTTTATGTTTTTTGAAACAACTGCAGCCATTATAACCTTAGTTTTTTTGGGCAACTGGTTAGAAGATAAATCTGTTGAAACTACGCAAAAAGCCATTCGCAGTTTAGCAATAACGCAAAAAACCAAAGCAAATATGATTGCTTTTGATGACCAGCATCAAGAGCAAATATTTCAGGTAGAAAGCGAGTCATTAAGAGTAGGCGATTTAATTTTAATTAATTCTGGAGAACCTGTACCCATGGATTGTAAAATTTTATGGGGTGAAGCGAAAGTAAATGAATCACTGTTAACCGGTGAAAGTATTCCGGTACAGAAAACAATGAAAGACCTGCTGATTGGTGGCAGCACTTTGGAAAGTGGCACTGTTAAAGCGCAGGTAACTGCGGTAGGAAAAGATACCGTATTAAGCAATATTTTAAATTTAGTAAAACAGGCACAGGCTGAAAAACCACCAGTACAGCAATTGGCCGATAAAATCAGCGCCATATTCGTACCCACCGTTATTAGCATTGCAATGCTTACCCTAATTGGCAATTATTTTTTTACGGATATTGGTTTTGGTAACAGTTTGCTAAGGGGCATTGCAGTTTTAGTGATCTCCTGCCCTTGCGCTATGGGATTGGCTACTCCGGCGGCTATTGCCGTAGGTTTGGGCCGTGCTGCAAAAAATGGCATATTATTTAAAAATGCCAGAAGTTTGGAAGTATTTAAAGACATTCAACAGGTGGTATTTGATAAAACAGGTACACTCACAACCGGGCATTTTTCCATTACCCAATTTGAAACCAATATAGATATTAACACCTTTCAAAGCATTGTAGCTTCCTTAGAAAAATATGCAGCCCACCCCATTGCCAAAGCCATTGTAAAAGAATGGAAACCCCTGGCACACACTCACTTTACTAAGGTTGAAGAAATAAAAGGATTGGGGATGAAAGGTGTAGATGCTGAAGGCAATGTTTATATGGCAACCTCCTACAAACAGGTGGCCGATTTAACAACCGACCATTTTCACAATGTTTACATTACCAAAAACAATGCAATATTAGGCTGGTTAGATGTGGAAGATACCATTCGTCCGGAAGCAGTACAGGTAATGCAACAACTCCATCAAAAAAACATTCGAACAATTTTATTAAGCGGCGATTCACAAGCCAATTGTGAAAAAGTGGCTGCAATTGCAGGAATAGATACTGTTTTTGGTGAACAAACTCCTGAACAAAAATTGCAAACCATTGCCCGGCTTACCACCCAGGCACCTACTGCTATGATTGGCGATGGTATTAATGATGCTCCGGCATTAGCAAAAGCAACAGTTGGTATTTCGCTGAGCGATGCCTCACATATTGCCATGCAAAGTGCACAGGTAGTTTTAATGAATCACGGACTTACACACCTGCCGCTGGCATTGGGTTTAGGTAAACACACCTACCAAACCATTCGTGAAAATTTGTTTTGGGCCTTTTTCTACAACATCATTGCCATACCTATTGCAGCATTTGGTTATTTAAACCCTGCCATGGGTGCATTAGCCATGGGATTAAGTGATGTGGTATTAGCCATTAACAGTGTTCGGTTAAATTACAAAAAAGTAGTATAACCCTCTTTTAAAAAAACAATGGCACTGCCTGTTGGGCAAATATAAATTGCAATTGCAAAGCATTGTTTTGCAACAACTGCCGTTGAATAATGGCTTCATTATTGCCCGAAGGTTTCATATGTGTAATTACAATAGGTAATCCCTGCACAGCATTTGTTCCTGTTAAATTGGCCAGTATATGCATTTCATCCAATAATAATTTTGGGGTAAGATGACCGAACAACTGATGCTCCGGCTGCTCATTCGGATAAGAAACTTCTATAAAAATGGCTTTTAATTTTTTCTGCTGCACTAAGGGTGCAATGCATAGCCATAATTGTAATAAATCATGGCTATGTTCAATGGTGTCGGCTCCGGTATCACCCAAATAAAGCAGGTAACCAGATTGATACCTGACTAAAAATGCAGTACTGTTATAATTGGCACCGTGGCTTAAAACAAAGGGTGTTACCATCATTTCTGTTCCTTCAAGTGGCACCTCCCGTCTTGCTGCGAGGGGCACATAATGGTATTTATTTAAAAATGGCGGTGTACCTGCATCACCAAAATTGGCCCAGCTTTGCCAGGTAAAATAGTTTTGTTCTAATACCTGCAAACAATAAGGCATGGCATAAATATTTTTTTTACTGTCGTTGGGAGCATTGATAATTAAACCGGCCACATGGTCTAAATGCCCATGTGAAATGCAATAACCTTTAATTGAATCCTGCAAAACAGCAGTTGAGGTAGTACCCTTCCATAATTTTTTTTGAATGGCTTTTTGAATGCCGGCATCAATGGTGCCGGCATCTAAAGCAATATACCGGCTGGTCCCATTCACCGCAAGTAAGTAGGCTGATAAGTTACTTTCATCCAATCCACCCTTTACACCTAATGGAACAACTTTAAAAACAGGCTTTTGAGCCTGCAATAGCTGTTGAAAACCCATGAACAACAATACCATTACAACAAGGCGATACCGTAAGTAAATCATAGTTCAATATTTATAAACACATTTATCAATGATTGAAGTATTGCAAATCAAAACAACAAGGTAAAATGATTTTCCGGAACCTGTATATTTCAATTTTTATATTTATCCGGTAAATTTCAGCGAATGATTAGCAGTTCCACGTTATTTTTATACAGTTTTTATGAACAGAAATATTAAAGCACCGCCCAACAATGAATTCAAAGCCCATAACACCAAAAGAAGTATTGCAACAGTATTGGGGTTATTCTGATTTTAAGGGATTGCAACTGCCTATTATTGAATCGGTGCTGGCAGGAAAAGATACACTGGCTTTATTACCTACCGGTGGTGGTAAATCAATTTGCTTTCAGGTACCCACATTAATGAAAGGAGGTATGGCACTTGTAATTTCGCCATTAATTGCGTTGATGAACGATCAGGTAACGAGGCTCAATGAATTGGGTATTACAGCAACCACCATCGAAAGTGGACTGAGCTATTTTGAAATACAATTACTTTTAGAAAAAGCAGTAAATGGAAAATTTTCTTTTTTATATGTATCGCCGGAGCGTTTACAAAATAAACTCTTTCTTCATTTTTTACCCGATTTACCTATTGGTATTGTAGTAATAGATGAAGCGCATTGCATTTCACAATGGGGGTATGATTTCAGGCCATCCTATCTGCAAATTGCAAAACTGAAGCATTACATCAATGCAGTACCATTTATAGCATTAACTGCATCGGCTACTTTAACGGTACAGGAAGATATTATTCAAAAATTACAATTAGAGCAACCGGCTGTATTTAAACAATCATTTACCCGGCCTGCACTTTCGTATTCGGTATATGAAACACATAGTAAAATCAATAAAGCTATTGAAATACTGCAGAAGGTACCCGGTAGCAGTATTGTGTATTGCAGTACCCGAAAGCAGACCAAAGATGTAGCACATTTGTTACAATTACAGGGCTTTTCAGCCGATTTTTATCATGCAGGATTATCTAAAGAAGAAAGGAACCAAAAGCAATTCAACTGGATTCAAAATAAAACACGCATTATGGTTTGTACCAATGCCTTTGGAATGGGTATTGACAAACCGGATGTAAGAACGGTTATTCATTACAACATCCCCGACTGCATTGAAAACTATTATCAGGAGGCAGGCAGGGCAGGCCGCGATAACCAAAAAGCCTATGCTGTTTTGTTATATCATCACGACGATTTACAGCAATTAGTTCAACTGCCTGAAAAACATTTCCCCCCGGTTGAAACCATTCGGAAAATTTATCAGGGACTAGCCGATTATCTGCAAATACCGGTTGGTATTGGTCAGGGCAACTATTATGATTTTGATATAGAAAATTTTGTACAGTATTTTAAATTAGATGCCGCTACAGTATTCAATGTTTTAAAAGTATTGGAACAGGAGGGGCATTTATTATTCAATGAGTCGGTATTTACGCCATCGCAGGCAGGGTTTAAAGTAGACAAAGAGGTGTTATTTGAATTTCAGAAAAACTTTCCTGCATTAGAAAAAATAACGCAAACATTGTTGAGAACCTATCAGGGAATATTAGATAACCGTGTTTCTATTTATGAAAGGCAAATTGCCAAAATTGCACGCATCAGTTATAATACAGTAACCGAACAGCTGCATCAGTTGCAACAGTATGGCATCATAGAATATTTACCACAGAAAGATACTCCACAAATTTTTATGTTATTGAACCGGGCACCGGCTGCTTCCCTACACATTAATTATGAACAATACCATGCCAGAAAACAACAGTACAGCGAACGTATTCAATCCATCATAGCCTACGCAAAAGAAACCAAAAACTGCCGCAGCAATATAATTGCCCGATATTTTTCAGATGAATCCAATGAACGGTGTGGCATTTGCGATAATTGTTTACGAACCAATCACCAACATTTAAGTACAAAAGACTTTAAAAAAATTGAATGGGAAATCATGAATGCAATTCCACAACATGGGATTGCGTTGGCTGAGTTAAAAGCCCTGTTCCCAAATGAAATGGAAAAACAATTTCATGAAGTATTGCAAAGTTTATTGGATGCCGCATACATTATAATAGATGCACAAAATGGTGTAACTAAAAAATAATTACCACCCCCGGCTCAAAGTGCTTTTTTAAATTTCAGCCAATGATGCTGTTTCCCTTCCAGTTGCATCTGCAATGATTCCGGTTTTTGTAAAATTTGCAAAAGCAGCCATATAACTGCAAGGTTAAAATTGCACTGCAACCTGCCATTTATAAATCCTCTTCCCTTTCCAGCATTAAAATGGCATGCTGCGGAACAATAAAATATTTTTCGCCTTCATATTGCAATTCGGTGGCACCATTTAATAAAAACAAAGCCAAATCACCTTCGCGTGCCTGTAAAGGAATGTATTTTACCTGTTCTTCCTCTGTTTTCCAGGGTTCGTTTTCAACAGGTAGTGGTATGGCATAACCCGGTCCTGTTTTAATGATATAACCTTGTTGTACTTTTTCTTTTTCCTGCACACCGGGAGGCAAATACAATCCGCTGGAGGTTTGTTCATTCGGTTTAGAAGGTTTAATTAAAACCCTGTCGCCAATAATAATGAGCTTTTTCAATTTGTTATCCTGCGTTATCATCATATACACCAATTTTCTTCACTTAAAAACAAGCTAAAGTAGCAACTGTTAACGGGTTTTGAAAAATTCTTGTGTAACAACCACAAAAATAGTAATATCTTTAGCAAAATGAAAACAGCTTTTTAACAAAAGATTGCGCCGGAAATCGAGTTAATTATTGCTGTAATGAACTTTATTTGAATATTTAAAAACAAGAACGGTTATGGAAGAAAAAAAGAAATACAAAATTTTGCTCTGCGAAGACGATACCAACCTGGGCATGGTATTGAAAAACTATTTGGAATTGAATGATTATGAAGTGGTATTGGAAAGAGATGGCCGTTTAGGCTTAGCCGCTTTTCAGCGGGAAAAATTTGATATTTGCCTGTTAGATGTAATGATGCCTAACGTGGATGGGTTTGCGCTAGCTGAAGAAATTCGCGATGTAGACCCCGATATACCACTCTTTTTTTTAAGTGCCAAAACCATGAAAGAAGATGTGGTACAGGGCTATCGTTTAGGTGCCGATGATTATATTACCAAGCCTTTTGACAGCGAGGTACTGCTACTGAAAATAAAAGCTATTTTAAAAAGAAATGAAGAAGAAAACCGCATTAGCGATAATATAGAATTTGATTTAGGCTCTTATCATTTCAATCCAAAACTGAGAGAGTTATCGCATAACGGTCAAACCCATACGCTTTCACCCAAAGAAAACGAATTATTAAAAATGCTGGCAGAGCATAAAAATGATTTATTGCCTCGTGAAAGGGCTTTGAAGAAAATTTGGGGCAGCGATACGTATTTTAATGGCAGAAGCATGGATGTATACATAGCCAAACTGCGTAAGTACCTAAAAGATGATACCAATATTGAAATTGTAAACATTCATGGCAATGGTTTCAGATTGGTAGCGCCATAATGCCAAAAGCATATTCGATTTTTATGCAAAAATGCCACTTCAAGCGAGTGGCATTTTTTATGCTTATTCGTTAAATAAACCGGGCTGTGTACCCTTGGGTTTATGTTTGCCTAAATGTTGGTAAGCTTTGGCAGTTACCTCTCTGCCCCTTGGTGTTCGTTGCAAAAAACCTTCCTGTATTAAAAAAGGTTCATATACTTCTTCAATGGTACCCGATTCCTCACCAACAGCGGTTGCAATAGTAGTAATACCTACAGGCCCGCCTTTAAATTTTTCAATGATGGTTAACAAAATCCGATTATCCATATCATCTAAACCATACTCATCTACATTCAATGCTTTTAATGCATGTTGTGTAATGCCAATATCAATCATTCCGTCATTCAATACCTGGGCAAAATCGCGTACCCTGCGCAATAAACCATTGGCAATGCGTGGTGTTCCCCGGCTGCGCCGGGCTATTTCAGCAGCAGCTTCTTCCGAAACAGGCACATTCAATATAACAGCACTGCGTTGTATAATTTTTTGAAGCGTAGCTGCATTATAATATTCCAACCGCGATTTTATACCAAAACGGGAAAGCAAGGGTGCCGTTAATAAACCACTGCGGGTAGTGGCACCCACCAACGTAAAGGGATTGATGTTGAGTTGTATGCTTCTTGCATTGGGGCCACTATCAATCATAATATCAATCCTGAAATCTTCCATGGCCGCATACAGGTATTCTTCTACCACAGTACTTAACCGGTGTATTTCATCAATAAACAAAACATCATTGGGTTCCAGATTGGTTAATAAGCCGGCCAAATCGCCGGGTTTTTCAATAACCGGACCACTGGTTTCACGGATGTTTACGCCCAGTTCGTTGGCTACAATTCTGCTTAAAGTGGTTTTACCCAATCCCGGGGGGCCATGAAAAAGTATATGATCCAATGCCTCTCCACGAATTTTTGCCGCTTTAATAAAAATGATCAGATTTTCTATCAACTGCGGTTGCCCCGAAAAGTCATCCAGCTCTTTAGGCCGTATGGTATTTTCAAACTCCTTATCGGCCTGGTTTAACTGTTCTTTGCTACTATCTAAATTAGGATTTGACATTGTGTGTATGAAACAATAATTTTATAAAGTAAATGTTTCCTGAACATATCATCCGCAGTAGGGCATCTATCATGCTTTTTTTACTGTGATATGCACCGGTAAAACTACAAAAACAATAGCTACGAAGTTATGCGAGTTCATTTCATACAGCATGTTTCTTTTGAAAATCCGGGCAGTTTACTGCAATGGGCTAAAAATATGGGGCATCAAATTCATATAACCCGTGTGTTCAATGAAGAACCCTTCCCTGAGCCGGATCAATATGATATGCTGATTGTAATGGGTGGCCCTATGGGTATATATCAGGAAAAAAAGTTTAAATGGATGACTGCCGAAAAAACCTGTATTGAACAAGCCATCCACGCTGCAAAAAAAGTGATGGGCATTTGCCTGGGCAGTCAGCTCATTGCTTCCGTTTTAGGAGCCGGCGTGTATGCGCATGTTCAACAGGAAATTGGCTGGTGGCCTATATTTCCATCTAACCCACATCCATTATCACAAATATTGCCACAACCATTGCATTGCTTTCACTGGCATGGCGATACGTTTGATCTTCCTGCACATGCAGTTTCCCTGTTTCATTCAGATGCCTGTACACAGCAGGGTTTCATTTATCAAAACCATGTATTGGCATTACAATTTCATCCTGAAATAGAAATGCATCTTTTATTGCAAATGTTACAACATGGCAAACATGAACTTATCAATGCCCCTTTTGTGCAAACAGAACATGCTATCATTAAGCAAACAGAAAAATTTTTGCCACAACAGTATCCATTCCTGATAAAGCTGCTGAATATGTTTTTAAAAGACCAATTTGAATAGTTTGTTTATTCTTCTTCAATACCTGCCTGCTTTGCATGGTGTTATACCTGATTATTCATGCGATGCTGCATGTTCTGTATTTGCATGTGCTGCTGGCGGATGATATGGGCCTTTACATTGTGCCATGAGTACCAAAAAACAGAAAACAACCGCAAATGATAAAAAAATGGTGAGGGTAAATTTCTTAGTATCTTCTTCGTGGTGTATTTGATGTAACATGTAATGGGTTTTTGCACAAATTTAAACAGAAGAAATTAAAAATCAACCACTGCATAGCGCTGCATTTGTAAAATTACATCGGGATTGGGGCAATTTTGGGCATAATGTTGCAGTTGATTGGCAGCACAAACACCAGGGTAATCACCTTTATAATCTTCCATATCTAACATTAACTGAAAATGAAGATGTGGTGGCCAATAGCCATTTTCTTCCGGAACACCCAACCAAGCAAATTTTTCTCCTTGCTTTATCAGTTGCCCTTCTGAAATACGGCTCAAACTTTTTAAAGCCAAATGACCATACAAACTATAAAATTGTAGTTCATGAATATGGTGCGCTAAAATAATGGTAGCACCATAATCGCCATAGGCTTTATTGAACGCAAAACTATGCACTGTGCCGGCTAAGGGTGCCATTACCGGCGTACCTTCTCTTCCCCAAATATCTATTCCTAAATGAATACGACGGGGTGCAGTACCATCAAACACCGGGCTACGGGCATAAATATTGCGGTGCTCTAAATAGCCGCCAATACCATATTTTGCTTTTGCCTGACGCAAAACACCATTCACGGTTGTTGTAAACAAAGCCACATTTTCCACCACTTCTTTGCGCCAAATATCATTTTTCTCTGTAAAATCCATTGCTAATAATTTGTCGGAAAATGCCTGAAAAGGCACTATGGAAGCAAAGCTGGTATGTAGGGGCTGTATCCGTTCATAAAAATCTGTAAGGCTATCCATTTTGGGTAATTATCTTTAATGCTCTGATAAAAATAAAAATAAATGCCATGCAGAAATTTATCTTTTTCATAATGCTGTTAGGTTACAGCATTGTAGGTGCTTCGCAAAACAATCCACCCTTGTGGTTACGTTACCCTGCCATTAGTCCCGATGGCAATACCATTGTATTTGGCTATAAAGGCGATTTATACAGTGTACCTGCTACAGGCGGTACGGCCATTCCGTTAACGCTCAACGAATCGCAGGAGGAAATGCCGGTTTGGAGTCATGATGGAAAAAGTATTGCCTTTGCCTCAGACCGTTATGGTAATTTTGATGTGTTTGTAATGCCCGCTACCGGAGGCGAAGCTAAACGCCTCACTTTTAACTCAGCCAATGATTTTCCATGGGATTTTTCGCCCGATAACAGTAAAATTATTTTTGGCAGCGGCAGAAACGATTTAAATACATCCGTACGTTTTCCACAAAAAGCGTTGTTCTTAAAATTGTATGATGTACCGGTAAGCGGCGGCAGAAACATTCTTTTAAATACTGCCGGTACTGAAAACGTGCATTATAGTAATGATGGAAAAGAAATAGTATTTCAAGACAGAAAAGGGTACGAAGATCCCTGGCGCAAACACCATACCAGTAGTGTAACCCGCGATATTTGGCTATACAACTTCCAAACAAAAAATTATAGAAAATTAACGAATTTTATTGGCGAAGACAGAGAACCTGTTTTTTCAGCCGATAATCAGTATGTGTATTATTTAAGCGAGAAAAACGGTACACAGAATATTTATAGAATGCCTTTGCAATTAAAAATGGCAGAACAGCAATTGACCGATTTTAAAGATTATCCGGTGAGGCATCTTTCCCGCTCTAACAACAATACCCTTTGTTTTTCCTGGAATGGTGAAATATATACGCTAAAACCAGATGGTAAACCGGAAAAAGTAAACATCATTATTAACGCAGATACCAGAGGCAATGTTGAAAAAAATGTAACCATTAATGGTGGCGCCACTGAAATGAGTGTATCGCCTAACGGTAAGGAAATTGCGTTTGTATTCAGGGGCGAAGTTTTTGTAACCAGTACCGATGGTAGTTATACCAAGCGCATTACCAATACACCACAACAGGAAAGAATGGTGGCATTTGCACCCGATGGAAGAAGTTTATATTATGCAGCAGAAAGGGGTAACAGTTGGGATATTATAAAAGCTACCATTACCCGAAAAGATGAACCTTATTTTTATGCTGCTACATTAATTAAAGAAGATCCGATAATTGCTACAGAGAAGGAAGAATTTCAACCCATGCCCTCGCCGGATGGTAAAAAAATTGCTTATTTAGAAGAACGCAATACCCTGCGTGTATTTGATATAGCCACCAAAACAAGTACAACTATTTTACCGGCAGGCCAGAATTTTTCTTACAGCGATGGTGATCAGCGGTACGAATGGAGCCCCGATAGCAAATGGATTGCCGTTAGAAGCAGTAAAGGAGTATTTGGTTTAAGCGGCGGTGCCATATTGGTTTTTAAAGCCGATGGAAGTGATGCAAACGGCACCGATGTTACCCAAAGTGGTTTTAGCAATAACCGCCAGCAATGGGCAATGGGCGGTAAAGCCCTGCTCTTTACCTCTGATAAAGAAGGTAAACGCTCATTGGCTATACAGGGGCCTAAAGAAGCTGATGTTTATGCTTTATTCTTTGACAAAGCAGCTTATGATCAATTTCAACTGAATAAAGAAGATGCAGCCTTATTAAAAGAGAAAGAAAAAGAAAACAAGGATACCATTAAAAAGAAAGAAAATATAGTATTGGATTTTAGCAACTTAAACCAACAGAAAGTAAGGCTTACCAATGCTTCCATGAATTTGGATGATTATAAATTATCGGCCGATGGCAGCAAATTGTTTTTATTAGCCCGATTTGAACAAGGCGCCGATTTATGGCAGATGGATACCCGAACCAAAGAAATGAAGCTGCTTACCAAATTAAGCAGTGGTGGTGGCAATATGGAACTGAGTAAAGATGGTAAACAACTTTTTGTATTAGGTGGTGGTAAAATTATGAAAGTAGAAGTAGAAGGCGGCAAGGTATCCCCCGTTACTATTAACAGTGAGATGATTTTAAATACTGCCGGTGAACGTGCCTATATATTTGAACACGCCTGGCGCCAGGTAGAAAAGAAATTTTACGACCCCAAATTGCATAGCGTTAACTGGGCCATGTACAAAACAGATTATGCCCGTTTTTTACCCCACATCAATAACAACTACGACTTCCAGGAATTGTTAAGCGAATTATTGGGCGAACTAAATGCTTCGCATACAGGTGGCCGTTATACACCCCGTAATACCGATGGAGATAATACTGCCTCATTAGGTTTATTTTACAACGAAATGAAAGGTGGTAATGGGTTAGAAATTACCGAAGTAATAAAAGGCGGACCTGTTGATAAAGCATCCAGCAAAATAAAAGCAGGTGATATAATCATGGCTATTGACGGTGAAAATATTACCGATACCAACGATTGGAATATTTTTTTAAACAGAAAAGCAGGTAAAAATGTTTTGTTGCAGGTGTATAATCCTACTACTAAAACCACTTGGGAAGAAACTGTTAAACCCATTACCGTTGCTGAAGAAAATACTTTATTATACAAACGCTGGACCAACACCATGTCTGAAATGGTTAACAAACTGAGTAACGGACAAATAGGTTATGTACACATACAAGGTATGAACGATGCCAGTTACAGAGAGTTTTTTGATAAGGTAATGGGAAAAAATTACAATAAAAAAGCATTGATTGTAGATACCCGTTTTAATGGCGGAGGCTGGCTGCATGATGATTTGGTTACTTTTTTGAAAGGCAAACAATACCTCAGCTTTGCACCCTATGGATTTAAAGCAGATGGTGGCGAGCCGGCAGGTAAATGGACCAAACCCAGTTGTGTGTTAATGAGCGAAAGCAATTACAGCGATGCATTTTTATTTCCCTATGCTTATCGTGCCAATGGTATTGGCAAACTCATTGGTAAGCCGGTACCCGGCACCGGTACTGCCGTTTGGTGGGAAACACAAATAGACCCCACTATTGTTTTTGGTATACCCATGATTGCTACCATAGGTAAAGAAGGGCGCCCAACAGAAAACCTCCAAATCAATCCGGATATTGATGTAGACAATCCTTACAATGATGTATTGTTTGGAACAGATGATCAGTTGGCGGCAGCAGTAAAAGAAATGCTGAAAGAAACAACGGCCAATCAATAAAAATAACGGTACCGTATATTATGCCAATAAAGGCCGTCTCAAAACTATTTGAGGCGGTCTTTTTGTTTTGTATAAATTTTTAAGCTCAAATAATAGGTGTAATTTTTAAATATTTGTATTTACAACAGGTAGTATAAACCAAAAGGTACTTCCAGAGCCAAAATCACTGATAACATGAATGCTGCCACCCTGTGCTTCCATAAATTCTTTACATATACTAAGCCCTAAACCGGTTCCTTCATTTCTATTGCCGGGTATACGGAAATAGCGATCAAAAATTTTATTGATGTATTGCGGTGCAATACCAATACCAAAATCTTGTACCGAAAACTGCAGATTATTGTTGATTTGCTGTACCTTAATTTCAACAATTGAGTTATCGTAAGAATACCGAATAGCATTAGAAATGAGGTTCGACAATACCCATGCTGTTCTGTCTTTATCAGCCATAACCTCAGGTAAATTGTCGGGCAAATGAATGTTTAAATGAATATTTTTCTGTAATGCTATTTTTTGATTGGCTTCTATAGCATATTGTACAATTTCGTAAGGAGAACACGGAACCATAGAAAGCTCAATTGCACCACTCTCTAATTGCGATAAATTTAACAATTCACCGGTTATTTTTAATAATCTTGTAGCATCCTCTTTTATGCTTTCAACAAGGTTTATTTGTTCTTCATTTAAAGTTCCGAGTTCTTTTTTGCCAAGTAACTCAACACTCAATTGTATGGAGGATAAAGGGGTTTTTAATTCATGTGAAATAGTTGCAATAAAATTTGTTTTTGCAAAATCTAACTCTTTGTAAGGGGTAATATTTTGTAGCAGAATTACATTACCTATCAATTTTTCTTCGGTTTCCCCGGTTGGAATAATTCTGATGGGTATAATTTCTTTTTCAAAGTAACTTTCTTTATTATTAGCATATATTTTTATAGGTTGTTTCTTAATACTTTCATTCTTTGTTTCTTCAAACATTTCATGTACCAAATTTCTAATCAGATCATTTTTAACAGCTATATCCTGAACCGGTTTCCCCATTGCATCTGTATTCTTTAACCCGGTAATTTGTAAAGCCGTATTATTCATAAATAAAATCCTTCTTTGCTCATCTAACCCAATAATCGGATCTTTTAAATTATCAATGAGTGTTTCAATCCGTTTTTTAGCCATCATGAGTTTATCAATATTGCTAAGCTGGTATTCTTCTAATTTTTCTGCCATGGTATTAAATGATGAGGCAAGCTCTGCAAATTCATCATGCCCCGAAAAATGAACCCTTTGCGAATAATTTTGTGCTGCAATCTGTTTAATACTATCGGTTAATTCACGGATCGGATTGGCAATGCTACCCGGTAAATTAACAAACATTACAAATGCTGCTAAAAAACAAATGGTACCTGCTAAGGTTATCCAGAATACCGATTTTTGAGCAGTTAAATTAGCAATATTGCTTTTGCGTTGAATAGCTTGCATATTTAACAGCATTATATCGGTAATATCATTTCTAATTTGTTTTAATAAAACTGAATCTTTTGGATTTGCAATGAACTGTTGAAAATGGGTTGTTAATTGACCGGTTAATGCATCCTCACCAATTTCGGTAATATTATGTTGCTGATGTTGCAGGCTATTTAAAAAAAGTTGAAGATTATCTTTTTGTTCTATGCCATTATTTAATGCAATTTCCATATTTCTGGAATAATCAATGGTATTGTAATTGGCAACAAGAATATTTTTTGAATCGGATGACAATTTATTGATGTAAAAAATACTCAAAGCAGTAAGCAGAATTATCATTCCAAATAACAATCCTATTCCAATTGATAATTTCACCTTTGTTTTCATCTGGTATAGTTTGGTTTTAGCTTCTTGTAAAATATTTCAATCATTGTCCCCATTGGTATGCAGTTTTTATTATAGCGCATTGCATGTTGTTGTATTTTGTATTTGTTTGTTATTACTTTACGGGAATAATGATTGCTTTAACTCAGTATAACCAGATCAATTTTACTGGAAGATAATTTTTTTAGTAATTCATTAAAAACATTGGTAACCAGTATTAAACGAAACAAACTGAGATGGGGTTTGCCAATACAAATGGTGGTAATAAAACGCTCTTCACATTGTTCAACAATTGTTTTAGCAATATTGTTATTCGATACTTTTATAATTTCTGCCCCTAATTCAGTAGCTATTTTAAAATTGTTGATTAAGTGCCGCTGTTTATCCAACGGTATGCGTTCCGGACTTTCTTTTGGGGTTTGCACATATAATACATACCATTTTGAATTATAATAATTGGCCAATCTTGCTGTTTTACGGATAACCGTTTTAGCAGTATGCTCGTTAGAACTGATACAGGCTAAAAATCGTTCATGTTTTAGTGCATTGTTCTTTATAACTTCTGTTTCAACTTTTCTTTCAACCTGCGATGCTACTTCTTTCAATGCCAATTCTCTTAATTGTAAAATATGTTCACTCTGAAAAAAATTTTTCAGTGCTGCGGCTATTTTATCTGATGTATAAATTTTACCTTCTTTTAATCGGCTAATCAATTCATCGGCTGTAAGATCAATATTCACTACCTCATCGGCCTGATTCAGCACACTATCAGGTATTCGTTCTTTTACTTCAATACCGGTAATTTTTTTTACTTCTTCATTCAGGCTTTCAATGTGTTGAATATTTACTGCACTAATTACACTAATTCCTGCATCTAAAATATCTAAAACATCCTGCCATCTTTTTTCATTTTTGCTTCCCTCAATATTGGTATGGGCCAGTTCGTCTATAATTACTACTTCAGGTCTTAACTGCATTATGGCAGCAACATCTAACTCTTCTAACTCCTTTCCCTTGTAAAATAATTTTCGTCGGGGTATTTGTGGAAGCCCCTCTAACAATGCTTCCGTTTCCTTACGTTGGTGTGTTTCTATATAACCAATTTTTATATCAATACCATTTTTTAACAGGGCATGCGCTTCCTGTAACATCCGGTATGTTTTTCCTACACCTGCACTCATGCCAATGTAAATTTTAAATTTACCGCGTTTCGACTTTTTAATCAAGTCTAAAAAATGTTGTACTGTTTCTTCTTTGCCCGGCATTATAATACAATTGAAATAGAAGTGGTCATTGCAAAATTGTTATGAACAGGTATATTATTATTTTCGAAATAGGTTTCAGCGGCATAAAAATCTCTTGCCTCTATTCTCCATAAAAGTTTTGAACGAATAGCTCTATCATAATTAATGGAATATCCAAATGTTTTAAAACCATTTTGAAAATTTGCAGGAATAATAACATTATCAGTATCTGCATAATATTCAACTCGTGCAGCCAATTCATTTTTTTGAGATGGTTTCCATTGTAGAATAGCTACATAACTATACCAGGTGTAAAATGAACGGCTGTGTACTGATTTTTGTTGAAAGCCTATATCAAATCCTGTTGTAATGCCCCATTTTGGGGTTAGTTGAAATATACCATACAAGTTATGAAAATAACGCATTGCACGAATACTGTCGGGTAAGGTATTCCCTATAAATGAACTACTATTAAGCGTAATATTGGCAGTAGGATTAAAGGTAATTTGATGCCCAAAAGCAGGGGTATTATTACCATTTATCCGGCTAATATTTTGCCAGCCGTTTAACAATAATAGGGCCATATACCATTTTTTGTTATTGGTTGTATAGGCTACCCGTATACCGGTTTCATAATACGGCGAATTCTCGGCCAAAATACTTCTGGAGAGTGTCCAACAATCTTTACCAATGGCACCTTCAAAACCGATATGTGAAGCAAAAATACCGGCATCTGCCCAAACATCCTTTTTGCGGAATAGTTTTATACCCACATTGGCTTCAAAAATATTTTTCATTACACCTTTCTCTGTTGCAAGATTGGCATTCATATAGGTTCCGGTTGCAAAAGCCAAATTTGCCCTTACCTTATTTTCAGTAATAGCAGCTTTCAACAATCCAAGATTCAAATTTACCTCATTGTGCTGGTTGTAGCTATATAAAAAAGCAGGTCGGTTATGGTTAGGCGGATTAGCAAAATCATAAGCATAATATACATCCAAATAGCCACTAAGTTGTAGCTTTTGATTCAATGAATCGTTTTGGGCATGGGCATAACCTGTTATTATATACACGGATAGCAACATCATTTTCTTCATGTACTGTTCATTTTACATTCCTGTAGGCATATCTGCTATAACGCTTTAATGATTTGTCAGGGAATCTAAAGCAATGTTAAGCGCCAATACATTCACAGATTCGGGGCCAAAAATTCCTAACAAAGGTTTATCGGTATGCTGCCGCACCAATGATTCAATAATAGATTTAGGAATATGTCTTATTTGTGCAATTCTGTTTACCTGTATCATAGCAGATTGCACAGCAATATCAGGATCTAAACCGCTACCACTTGCGGTAACCAAATCAGCGGGTATAGCCGATGCAGGAACACCGGGATGATGGATTTGGAATGAATCAACATTTTGTTGTACTGAAAGCAAATAATCCGGATTATTAGGCCCTTTATTACTTGCACCTGCCGCTGCTGCATTATAATTCACCGCAGAAGGTCTTGACCAGAAATATTTATCATCCGAAAATTTTTGTCCGATATTCCGGTACATTTTTTTCCCATGTACCATCCATACAGCAGCTTCTCCTTTATCAGGCGTAATTTGAGCAACGCACCACACTAATGCTGTATACATAACAGAAAAAAGCAGCAAGCAAACCAATGTTAAACGAATGGCAGGTAATAAATAGTATTTCATAAAATTGTTTATATAAAGTTTGCAACAATGATATCAATGATTTTAATGCCCACAAAAGGAACAATAATTCCGCCCAGTCCGTATATCAGCAAATTACGCCGTAGCAGTGCGCTTGCGCCAATAGGTTTATAAGCCACACCGCGCAATGCCAGTGGAATGAGCAGCGGTATAATAATGGCATTAAAAATAACTGCCGAAAGAATGGCACTTTGCGGGCTATGCAAATGCATAATATTCATTCCCTGCAAGGCAGGTATATAGGTAATGAACAATGCGGGTACAATGGCAAAGTATTTTGCAACATCGTTTGCAATACTAAACGTTGTTAAAGTGCCCCTTGTCATTAATAATTGTTTTCCAATTTCAACCACTTCAATCAATTTGGTGGGGTCATTATCCAGATCTACCATATTACCAGCTTCTTTGGCTGCCTGTGTTCCACTGTTCATAGCCACCCCTACATCTGCCTGAGCCAAAGCCGGTGCATCATTGGTGCCATCTCCCATCATTGCAACCAGCCTGCCTGAAGCCTGTTCTATTTTAATATAATTCATTTTATCTTCCGGCTTTGCTTCAGCTATAAAATCATCCACACCTGCTTTTTCGGCAATAAACCTGGCTGTTAACGGGTTATCGCCGGTAACCATTACTGTTTTAATGCCCATCTTCCGTAAACGCTCAAATCTTTCTTTAATACCGGTTTTAATAATATCCTGCAATTCAATAACCCCCATTACTTTTTCATTTTCAGTAACCACCAGTGGTGTACCGCCTTTACTTGAAATGGATTGAACAATGGTATGCACATCTTCAGGAAATGTATTTCCTGCATTTTCACAAATTTTTCTGATGGCATCTGCTGCACCTTTTCTGATACGCATATCACCTACGTCAATACCCGAACATCTGGTTTCTGCAGTAAATGGAATGAAACGCGGGTTGTTGATTTGTAACATCACAGTATCTAATGCGGCTAATTCAATAATCGATTTCCCTTCGGGGGTTTGATCGGAAACCGAACTCATTACAACCAGTTGCTTAAAATAATCGGGATCAACATGGGTAGCCGGATAAAATTGCGTTGCTTTTCTGTTTCCAATGGTAATGGTACCTGTTTTATCTAACAGTAACACATCAATATCGCCGGCAGTTTCTACTGCTTTACCACTTTTGGTAATTACATTGGCTTTCAATGCACGATTCATTCCCGCAATTCCTATTGCGGATAATAGCCCACCAATGGTAGTGGGTATCAGGCAAACAAATAAGGCAATAAAAGCGGCAATCGTAATGGGTGTATGCGCATAATCTGCAAATGATTTTAAGGTAACTGTTACAATGATAAAAACCAGTGTAAAACCTGCCAATAAAATGGTTAATGCAATTTCGTTGGGTGTTTTTTGGCGTGAAGCGCCTTCTACCAAAGCAATCATTTTATCTAAAAAACTTTCGCCCGGTTCACTGGTTACCTTTACTTTAATTGTATCGCTGAGCACTTTTGTTCCGCCTGTAACGCTGCTTTTATCGCCACCAGCTTCTCTAATTACAGGTGCACTTTCACCGGTAATAGCACTTTCATCAATGGTTGCCAGGCCTTCCACAATTTCCCCATCGGCAGGAATAATATCATCTGTTTCACATATAAAAATATCTCCTTTTTTTAATTTGGAAGCCGGAACAACAATCACTTCATTCACATACATTTCGCCTACCGGCAATATTAATTTGGCAGGTGTGTCTTCTCTTGTTTTCCGCAAACTGTTGGCTTGTGCCTTACCCCTTGCCTCGGCAATGGCTTCGGCAAAATTGGCAAACAGCAGGGTAATAAACAGTAATAAGGTGATTACCAAATTGTACGTTAAACTTCCCTGACCATCCGCTCCGCCGGCAATCCAGATGCATACTCCTCCCATTACAACGGTTCCTACCCAAACGGTAAACATGACTGGATTTAAAATCATGGCGGCAGGATTTAATTTCAGGAATGACTGCTTGAATGCACCGGCCAATAATGCTTTATTTAGAAATTGTTTAGATGCAGTATGATTCATTTTAATATATTTTTAGTGAAAAGAAAAATATTCAGCAACAGGCCCTAAAGCCAAAGACGGAAAAAATGATAAAGCTGCAACAATTACAATAACGGCCATTACCATTAACCCGAATGTAACCGTATCGGTTTTTAGCGTACCGGCACTTTCCGGAATATATTTTTTTTGTGCCAATAAACCGGCAATGGCTACCGGCCCAATGATGGGCAAATACCTCGATAACAGCATTACAATACCATCCGCAATATTCCACCAGGGAGTATTAGCCCCAAGCCCCGCAAATTCGCTACCGTTGTTGGCACTGGCAGAAGTAAATTCGTATAACATTTCGCTAAAGCCATGAAAACCCGGATTAGAAAGCCAGCCCGCATATTCAGCAGGATGATGCGCATACAAATAAGCCGAAATGGCTGTACCCGATAATATTAAAAATGGATGAATTAAAGCAATGATCATCGCTATTTTCATTTCTTTTGCTTCAATTTTTTTACCCATCAGTTCGGGTGTTCTGCCAACCATTAATCCACTGATAAATACTGCCAAAATCATGAAAATATAAAAGTTTAAAAAGCCTACGCCAATACCCCCGTAAAAAGCATTTACCATCATTCCCAACATGGTACACATGCCTGCAAGCGGCATAAAACTATCATGCATCGCATTCACAGAACCATTACTGGTTACTGTGGTAACAATTCCCCAGTATGCAGATGCGGCAGCCCCCAAACGCAGTTCTTTACCTTCCATATTACCTAAATTTTGTTCAATTCCCATTTTTGCAATGGCAGGATTGCCTGCAGTTTCCATCACAAGGGTGGGTGCTAATAATAAAATGAACCCCACCGTCATTACCCCAACAATTAACCAGGCTAATTTTTTTCGTTTCAGCATATAGCCCATGGTAAATATTAATGCAATAGGTAATAAAGCAATAGCTATTGTTTCAATCATGTTAGTGAAATAGTTAGGATTTTCAAATGGATGAGCCGAGTTAGGCCCGAAGAAACCACCTCCATTTGTTCCCAATTGTTTAATGGCAACAAATGCTGCTACCGGGCCTCTGCTAACCTGAACTGTATCGCCCTGCAATGTAGTAATGGTATCTTTACCCTTAAACGTCATGGGCATACCGTTTAATAAAAACAGAACTGCCATTATAAAAGCAATAGGTAATAAAACGCGGGTACAACTTCTTACAAAATAATAATAATAATTACCCAGTGGGGTATTGGTTGTACCTTCTTTCATGGCCTTAAAAACTACAATACATATTGCCATTCCGCATCCTGCACTGATAAATTGGAATAGCATTAAAACTAACTGACCCAGATAAGACATGCCCGTTTCACCGGAATAATGTTGCAAATTGGTGTTCGAAATAAAACTTACAGCTGTATTAAAAGCCAGATCGGCCGACATGGAGGGATTATGATCAGGGTTTAGTGGTAAATGCGCCATATTGGTTAATACCAACATGGCCAGAACAAACCAGATAAAATTAATGGAGAGTAATACTTTTAAATGCTGCTTCCAGCTCATTTCTATGTTTGGATCAACACCTGATATTCGATAAATCAGTTGATCAATTGGATTGAAAATGGGATCTAACCAGGTGCTGTTTCCTGAAAATAATTTACCCATATACCTGCCTAACGGAATGGCTAACAATACCGTTATCATAAACATGGCTATTATGCCATACATTTCAGTACTCATTTGCATTGTTTAATTTAGTTTAGAATATCAATTTGTGCACTGTAAAATGCAGCAATGTGCCTGTACTGCTGAACATGCATTATCCAAAATATACAGCACATTTGCCGTATTAAAACTTTTCAGGATGAATTAAAACATAACACATGTATACAAATACGGCTACTGCTACAATAAATAATAAAAGCATAAGTTTAAATTTTTTCGAACCAATGAATGATTGCTTTAAACAGCAGAAATGCTAACAAACCGGTAATTAGTAATAGTAAAAACTGCATGTGGGTATTTTTTATGTTTAAAATAATAGAAGCATCCTACAGTAAATTATTCATCCTTCCATCTTTTAAAGTTTTAAACAATGGCAAAACAAGTGCCGGCTAACATAAAATACATGAAAAGCCTTACAGGATATGAATTATAAATATAATATACTATATATACACACTAACAAATCCTTTCATTTTGAAAGGGTTGATACTATCATTTTAAAAGGGTATGGCTGAAGCGGAATACAAAAATAAAAGTATCAGGCAACTGAACCCGGTATATTATACTCTTCAATTTTTCTGTACAAGGTAGTTAAGGCAATATTGAGTAAGCGTGCAGTTTCTGTTTTATTACCACCGGTATATTGCAGTACTTTTTGAATATGTGCTTTTTCAACAGCAGCCAGCGCTAATGAAGCTGCTGGCTTATTACCGGTTTCTAAATCGGATACCTGATAAAAATCAACCGGTAAGGAAGCAGGCTCTAATATATTATTTTCAGTTAAAATAACACTTCGTTCAATAATATTTTTCAGTTCACGGATATTTCCTTTCCAGGAATGTTTTTGTAACAATTGTATGTATGCCGGATCAATACCGGTTATTTTTTTATTCGTTTTTTCCGAAAAATATTGTAAGAAATGATTGGCTAATAATGCAATATCGTCAATACGTTCCCGTAAGGAAGGCAGTTGTATTTGAAATACTGAAATACGGTAAAACAAATCTTCGCGAAAGCGGCCGGCATTTATTTCCTTCTTTAAATCGCGGTTGGTAGCTGCAATTAACCGAACATTTACCCTGGTAATATTATTATCGCCCACTTTCAGCAATTCGCCGGTTTCAATAACGCGCAGTAGTTTTGCCTGCAAATCGAGGGGCATCTCGCCTATTTCATCTAAAAAAATGGTACCATCATTCGCTTCTTCAAAAATTCCTTTGGTATCTTTTATGGCGCCGGTAAATGCACCGGCTTTATGGCCAAATAATTCATTTTCCAATAATTCTTTGCTGAAAGCTGAGCAATTCACTGCAATAAAATTACTATTCTTTCTTTTTCCTGCCTGGTGTATGGCCTGTGCAAAAACTTCTTTACCGGTTCCTGTTTCGCCGGTTAATAAAACAGTGGCATCTGTTTGTGCTACTTTTCGGGCGGCTTCAATGGCTAATTGAATACTTTTTGAACAACCGAGTATACTGTTTAATGCATATTTATTATCTAATTGCTTTTCTAATTGTTGTACCCTTTTTGCCAGTTTCACTTTTTCAAGTGCTCTGTAAAGCAATGGAATAATTTTATAATTATCGTCGCCCTTTGTTATATAATCAAATGCTCCATTTTTTATAGCTTGTACACTATCGGGAATATTGCCATAGGCTGTCATCAAAATAATTTCAGAGGCAGGGTACTTTTGTTTGATACTTTTTGCCAATTCAACACCATGCTCATCAGGTAATTTCACATCACAAAGTACTATATCTATATTTTGCAGTTCTAATTTCTTAAGCCCGGTTTTTCCATCGCCTGCCTGCAATACTTCAAAACCTTCTAAACTCAACATTTTTGCCAGCAGCGTTCTTAATTTAACCTCATCATCTATTATTAAAATAGTATTTGCCATAAATTGGTTTAACTGAAAGCAGATGAATGATTAGAATATTACTGTTATATACCATTACAAATGTAATGCATGTATAAGTAAACGAAAAAAACCCTGCCAATTGCAGGGCTTTTTGCTTAATGTATCAAACCTTCCGGTATGGGTTTCTTCATTAAATATTTGTACATAAATTTTGTTTTCAGGTTCTGAAAATCATCCCATTTAGCAGGCAAATAAGGCCAGCCATGCCGGCCGCCGGGGTACAACATCATTTCAAATGGCTTTTTGGCATCTTCTAAAGCACTGATTAATTGTATGCTGTTTTGCATGTGTACATTATCATCCATGGTACCATGTACAATTTGTAACATGCCTTTGTACCTATTAACATAACGCAATACACTGCTTTTTTTATAACCTTCCGGGTTGCTTTCCGGTGTACCCATATAACGTTCGGTATAATGGGTATCGTACAAACGCCAGTCAACCACACTGCCACCGGCCATACCATAGGTAAATATATCCGATTTGTACGTTAGTGCATAGCACGTTATATAACCACCATAACTAAAGCCGGTAATACCAATACGGGCAGGGTCGGCACCGGCATTATGGATAAACCATTTGGCCATGGTACTGTAATCTTCCATTTCCCAATAACCTAAATTGTGGTATAAATAATTTACCCCCGCTTTTCCAAATTGGCCACTGGCCCTGTGATCGAATGCTACCTGTATCAATCCTTCCTGCGCCAATAATTCACGATTGGCAGTCCAGTTCCATTTATCCCATACCGTGCCGGCATTAGGGCCACCGTATATACTAATTAGCATGGGGTATTGCTTCGTTTTATCATAATGTGCAGGCCAGGTTACCAAAGCAGGCAGCTCAAATAAACCATCGGCACTTTTAATGCGGATGATTTCTGTTTTGGCAATGGCATACTGATCCATTGCAGGGCCTTTGGCATTACCCAGTTCTGTAACTGTTTTACCATTTACATCTACCAATGCCATACGGGTAGGCGTTTGTGTATTGCTATAGGTGGTAATAAAATATTTACCACCGGGCGAAAAATTGATACTGTGACTGTAATTGCCAAATGTTAAACGTTGTGGTTTACCACCGTTTAAACTAATTTTATATAAATCAATACGGGTTGAGTTTTCAATACCACGGGCCGTAAAATAAATAAGCTTTTTAGCCTCATCAATGTATTCAATACCGGTAACGGTAAAATTGCCTTGTGTAATGGCATGTTGCAAGGTACCATCCATATTATAGAGGTACAGCATATTCCAACCGGTTTTATCGCTTTGGGCAATATAGCCGCTACCATCTTTCAAAAAATTAATTCTTCCACCAACCCTGTCTTCCAAATCAATCCAGGTTTTTTGGGTTTCGGTATATACGGGTTTACGGCTACCCGTTTGTGTATTTACTTCATAAACAATCAGGCTATCTTGTTTCCGGTTCATCCAGGGCAGCCATAAGCTATTGTTGCTGTTGCGCCAAATGGGCCAGCCAAAATACTGGTCATCTTTTTCATTAAAATTAGCCCAGGTGGTAGTACCGCCATTGGGGCTAACAAAACCTATTTTAACTTCGGGGTTTTTATCGCCCACTTCTGGGTAACGGGTATATTCTACATAACCATGTTGCCCCTCGCTGCTGTATATGGGGAACATAGGCACCATACTTTCATCAAACCGGGCATAGGCAATGGTTTTGCTATCGGGGCTCCACCAAAAAGCACGGTAATGCGTGGGGCGGCCATAAATTTCTTCCAAATACACCCAACTGGCGTAGCCGTTTAACGTGGTAGTGCTGCCGTTAAAAGTTAATTGTGTTTCTTTTTGCGTGGCTATGTTATAACTGTATAAATTGTTATTTTTTGTATATGCAATATAATTGCTATCGGGCGAAAAGGTGGGGTTTCGTTCCTGCGCCGTATCGTTGGTAATGCGGGTAGGGTTTCCATTAATAAACAAATACAAATCGTGATTCATTTCGGTAACCGTTTTACCTGGTTTTAATTGGGCAGGTGCAGTATACGAAAGCATTTTACCCGAAGGAATATCGTATAAAAAGGTTTTGGCATTATGAGGTTGCTCGCCCCGCTGCAATAACAAAACCTGGTTATCGTTCAGCCATTCCAATACCGAGGGCAAAGGTTGGTAAAACCCTTGCGGTGCTTTTCCGGTAACCAATTGCGAAACAGGTATTTCTTTTTGCTGGGCAGTGGTGTATAGTATTGTTAAACAACAGCAAGCAATGGTGCCAAATATTCTTCTCATGTGTTTGAATTTTGCATGAAGATAAATATCCTCATCCTTTTTTACGATACCATTCAAAAAAAAGTGACAAACCACTGTATTATCGGGCTTTTTTCGAAAATTGTTCGACCGTTGTTCGACTCCGGCCCATAAAAAAGCAGCAATGATGCGGGTTGTATCGAAGTAGTGTCGAACCTGTATCGAACTTGTATCGAAGAAGGCCGGGAGTAAGGGAGATGGGGGTACAATTATTTAACCGGTTGAAAAGGTAAAAAAAATAATTTTAAAAAAAGAGATAATATTTTTTTTATGTATACATAAAATGTGTAGTTTAGGGGAAGAAAAAAGTAGCCCCACCTTTTAAAGTGGGGCGACTTAAATGTTTTCACAACGGAATAATCCTTATTGTGATTTGCTTTCAAATTAGATTTCAAAAATAAAGAAATAATTGCAACATGAAAAAAACAATTTTAGGGCTTGATTTAGGCACCAATTCAATAGGGTGGGCGTTGATAGAACAGGATTTTGAAAACAAACAAGGAAACATATTGGGAATGGGCAGTAGAATAATTCCAATGGGCGAAGAATTAAGCAAGTTTGAACGTGGGCAAGCTCAAACAAAAAATGCAAATCGACGAATTGCAAGAGGTATTCGAAAACTGAATAAGCGTTACAAACAGAGAAGAAATAAACTCATTTATGTTTTGGAAAAGTTAGAAATGCTACCCGAGCAGATTAAACTATCCGAACCTTTTACTGATCCATTAAAACTTAATAAAGTTTCAATTCTGCCAATACAAAAAAAACAAAAGCAGTATTCAGCACTGGATTTGTTAGAATTAAGAGTTAGAGCACTAAGTCAACCAATATCCCAGAAAGATTTGGGTAAAATTATTTATTTATTCAACCAACTACGTGGATATGCTGGTGGAGGAAATGAACCTGATGATGAAAAAGATGAAGAAAACGAAACTGAAGAAAATGTTAGAAACGAAAATGATAGTTATGTAACAGTTGCTAAAATACTTTCAATATCTGACCCCGAAAAAATCTTGTACCAAAAAAAAGAACTCAATAAGTACAAAGTTTCTATTGAAACAGAAGATGGTATATTAGAAGGAGATACATTTTTAGAAGTACTTAAAGTTGGCGAAACATTAGAGCTGCTAGTTAAAATAACAAACTCAAAAAAGAATGGAAGAACTCTAAGTTTTAAACTTCCTAACAAAACAAATTGGCGTAAGAAAATGGAAAATCTGGAAAAAGATCTGACAGAGTTATCGAGAGAAAAAGGGAGGGAAGTTTATATATCAGAGTATTTTTTATCTATTCTCAAAGAGAATAAATGGGCAAAAATAAGGGACAATGTCATTCTTCGTTCCCGTTATCAATCTGAATTTGACGCTATCTGGAAGGAACAAAGCAAATATCACAAAATACTTAATACACTTTCGCAAGATAAATTAAGAGAAATCCTTCAATTTCTTTTTCCGGGAACCAAAGCAACACAGGAAAGATACAGACAAATAGGGCTAGAAAAGGGACTTTATCATATTATTAGAAATCAAATAATCTACTATCAAAGAGAATTAAAAGACCAAAGCAGTCTTATTTCCAATTGTAGGTTTGAAAAAGGTGAGAAAGCTGTTGCAACAAGTCATCCAATTTTTCAGGAGTATAAAATTTGGGAGCAGATAAATAAGTTAACCATTAATACCAAAATGGAAAACGGGAAAAATAGAAAAGGTGAAATTAGATATAAATATGTGGATAAACCCATCCCATCCTCATTGAAAGAATGGCTTTTTGATGAATTACAAGATAAAAAGGAAATAGGATTTGGAGTAGTACTAAATAAACTAAAGAAAGAATATGGTTTACGTGATGGAATTGATTTCTTTAATGGCATGAATCCTAAAGCAAAATTGAAGGGAAATGAAACAAAACTGATAATAAAAAAAGCGTTAGGTAATCAGCTCTGGGATCAGTTGGATTTAAAAAAAATAAACAAACAAATTGAGTTATGGGATATATTATTCAATGCAAGAGGAAATGAATATGATATTGAAAGTGAGCGAACCTCAAAAGTTTTAGTATTCATTAAAAAAAGTTCAAATGATATTTCAAATCCTGAACAAACAGCTATTCAAATAAGCAAAATAAAATTCAGTCGAAACTATGCATCACTTAGTCTCAAAGCCATTGAAAAAATTTTACCGCTTATAAGATGTGGGAAATATTTTAATTATGAATTTTCCGCTTCTCTCAAAGAAACTATTATCAGATTGTTTAATGAGAATGTAACCGATCCATTTGAAAAAGCAGCTCAGGAATATTTAGAAACCAATCTTGATGTATTAACAGACGGTGGAATTATGAATGCATATGCCACTATATTAATTTACGGTAGGCATACTGCTAAAGAATATGGAGAAAATGAAAGAATTAACAGGTATCAGGAAATAAAACGACTAATTCCTGGAGAGCTAAGAAATCCGCTTGTGGAACAACTGGTCAGTGAAACTTTAATGGTAGTTAAAGATATCTGGAAACAATTTGGCAAGCCTGATGAGATAAGACTGGAACTTGCCAGAGAATTAAAAAATAATGCAGAACGAAGAGCAAAAATTTACAAGGCAAATAATGAAAACCAAAAGGCGAATGAAGAGGTTAAAAATTTATTGATTGAATTAAAACAAGAAATAACACTTACAAACATTGAAAAATATAAGATTTGGCTATCGCAGGAAAATCTTGCAGATGAATATTTGAAGCAATATAAAGATCCTTCAAAAACTGAAATTGAAAAGATGAAGTTATGGCGAGAACAAGGACACATTTCACCATATACCGGTCAACCCATTCCACTTTCAGAATTGTTCGACAGAGAGCGATATGATGTAGATCATATTATTCCGCAATCGCGATATTTTGATGACTCTTTTGCTAATAAAGTGATTTGCGAGAAATCTGTAAACAAAGAAAAAGGCAACAGAACTGCTATGGAATATTTTGAGACGGGGTCATTTATTCAGACTGTCTTCTCTAAAGAAAATTTTGTTAACCATGTAAACAACCAGTTTAAAAACTACCCTGCTAAACGTAAAAATTTACTTGCAACGAAAGTACCGGAAGATCCCATTACAAGACAAATGAAAGAAACGCAATACATATCAGTAAGAGTAAAAGAAGAAATTAATAAAATTGTAGGTAATGAAAATGTAAAAACCACTACAGGAGGCGTTACTGATTACCTACGAAACCAATGGGGAGTTACAGATAAATTTAAAAAACTACTTCAAGAAAGGTATGAAAGAATGAAAGAGACTCTTGCTGAACTGGAATACGAAAAAAGGAAAAATATAATCCAAAATAAAGAAGCCTACATTGAGTCGTTTAAAAAAGATCTAATTGCTTTTAAAAACAATAAACTAGTGCTAAAGGGTTGGAATAAACGTATTGACCACAGGCATCATGCTATTGATGCATTGGTAATAGCTTGTACCGAACCCAGTCATATAAAAAGGCTAAATGACTTAAACAAAGAATTGCAGACATGGTTGGAATCGCATAGAAACGAAATCTTACCGAATTTTGAAGGGTCTCCAACAGAGTTACTAGATGAAATACTCAATCTTGAAGAATCAAAAAAAGAAGCAATTTTTAAACAGATTGAGAAATTTAAAGCCATTGATATGCCATGGCCCGGTTTTCCTGAATCGGCTGAATTAGAAATTAAAAAAATTATAATTTCTCAAAAACCTAAAGATAAACTTTTAATTCAACCCAATAAAGAAGGAAAACTACAAATAAAAATCCGAGGTCCACTACATGAAGAAACATTATATGGAAAAAGTAAATATATTGAAACTTACCGTATACCATTAACGAAATTGGGTAACAAAAACATTGCCACAGAGAAAATAATTGAAAAAATAACGAATGATTATTTAAAAACTATTTTAAAAGAACATCTTAAAGATTTTGATAACAAAAAAGAAGAAGCTTTTTCGACAGAAGGAATTTTGTATTTAAACAAAAAATTAGCTGAGAAAAAAAATTCTCAAGGAAAAGTTGCACCACACACACCTATTTCATCTATAAAAGTTTTTTACAGGAACCCCTCCAAAATAAAGAAGAAAAAAGGAGATGAAGAACCGGAAGAAGCACTTCAAAAATTAGAAAGAAGTAAGGCCTTTAACAAATCGCTTTTTGTAAAGACAGGTGGCAACTATCTATTTGGTATTTTAGAAAAAAACAATGAGCGTATTTTTGATATCATAACCTTTTTTGATGCAGTCAATATTTTAAAAGAAGAATTTAATAGATGTCCTAACAAACAAACATTTAATAAAGATTTAGTTTTCAAAAATTATTTTGAAGCAAAAAATGGTGCAAAATTGTTATTTACTCTAAAACAAGGCGATCCCGTTTATATGCCTTCTGATAGTGAAGAGGTAATAACTGACCCCTATAGCCCTTTATTTAAACCGTTTTGGGATGATAAAACGGCGCGTAGCAAAAACGTTCATTATGTTACAAAATATAGTGGAAAACAGATTTATTTTATTAGGCACAATATTGCAGATTTAATAATAAAGGGAAAAGAATATGGAAGTCAAAATGCCTATGAAATTATTAATGGGTTATCCATTAAACAGCATTGTTTAAAACTAACTATTGACCGCCTTGGCAACATACAACCCATGCCAATTATGTAACAACAATCAATAAAATATGTCACCGCTTCTTCCCGGCCAATATTATCATATATACAACCATGCGAATGGTGATGATAATCTTTTCCGGGAAGAAGAGAATTATCGTTTCTTCCTGCAACAATACCATCAACATATAGATGCTATAGCAGATACCTTAGCGTGGTGTTTGATGCCGAATCATTTTCATCTGCTGGTTAAAATAAAAAACGAAGAGGCGCTGCTGCAAACTTTTCCAAAGTTCGAAACTTTGGAAAAGTTGCTGTCGAAAAAATTTTCCAACTTCTTTAGCAGTTATACGCAGGCTTTTAATAAAATGTACCAACGCAGAGGTTCGCTTTTTATTAAAAATTTTAAAAGAAAGGAAATTACTACTGCTCAATATCTACAAACAATCGTTGTATACATCCACTGCAACCCAATTAAACATCATTTTGCAAAAGAAATAACTGCATGGCCCTGGAGCTCCTACCAACATATACATACGCATTTTGAAGAGCTTCCCTTTTTTCGAGAAATCTTCGAAAATAAAAATAGTTTTCTTAAACAACATACACTTAAACATGAACGTTTTATTAAATACAACGAATTGGAAGAATCGCTCACCCGGTAAATTATGCCAGCATGCTTAAACGCACCCTCTGCATAGAAAACCCCTGCCACCTAAAGTGCAACAATGAACAATTGGTAATTAGTTATGCCGCTATTAAAGGTTTGGAAGACAGGCACGATAAAAGCGTACCCATTGAAGATGTGGGAGTACTGGTGTTAGAACACCCCCAAATTACCATTACCCATTTTTTGTTAAACAAACTAGTTGCTAATAATATTGCCGTAATTACCTGCAACAGCACCCACCACCCTACCGGCATGTTATTGCCTTTAGAAAGTCATACCCTGCAAAGTGAACGTTTCAAGGAACAATTGGCAGCCAGCGAACCTTTGAAAAAACAATTGTGGCAACAAACCGTAAAAGCCAAAATCAATAACCAGGCAGCCGTTTTAAAAAAATGGCATATACCCCATGGTTATTTAAACAATGCCCAGCAAAGCGTAAAAAGTGGCGATGCCGATAATGCCGAAGCCAAAGCAGCGGCATATTATTGGGCACATTTGTTTCCGGAAGCCTGGCAGTTTTTTAGAAAACGGGAAGGCCCACCACCCAATAATTTGCTGAATTACGGATATGCCATTATACGGGCAGCCATGGCCCGTGCCATTGCCGGAGCGGGCTTATTGCCCACACTGGGCATTTTTCACCGCAACCGCTACAATGCATATTGTTTGGCCGATGATATGATGGAACCCTACCGCCCTTTTGTAGATGCTATTGTACGCAACATTATTCACGAAACATCGGCAGTTGAGGTGTTAACGCAACCCATAAAAGTGCAACTGCTGAGTGTGTTAACACATGATACAAAAATAGAAGCACAAAACAGCCCCTTATGGATTGCCATGCAAAAAACCGCTTTCTCGTTAAGTAAATGCTATAATGGCGAGCAGCGAAAACTGCTATTCCCTGAATTTTTGTAAACACACCAACCCCGCCGGTATATAAATATATTCTCAATATACAATAATAAACTTATTAATGGCGTTGTAATACCAGTACATGCAATTGATGATACCAGATAGCAGTTAAAGGATATGCCCAAACATAAAAACCTTTCTGAACGTTTTAATGCCTACCGTATAATGTGGATAATGGTATTTTTCGATTTACCTACCGAAACCAAAACAGAGCGCAAAACGGCACAGGATTTTAGAAAAAAAATTATGGCCGATGGCTTTGTAATGTTTCAATTCTCCATATACCTACGACATTGCCCCAGTATGGAAAATGCAACGGTACATATAAAAAGGGTAAAAAAAATATTGCCCGAAAAGGGGCATATAGGTATTATGACTATTACCGACAAACAATTTGGCATGATGGAGCTATTTCAAGGTAAAAAAGAAGCACCTGCCCAGCCCATACCCCAGCAGTTAGAGTTATTTTAAAACCCCACCACCAACGCAATAGAAAAGCAAAAAGGCTGTACTGCTTATGGCAGATACAGCCTTTTTAGTCATTTTTTTCTTTCTATTTTCTTTGAAAACCCTTACAGGCATTGCATTTCAGCATTTACTGTTGTTATCAAAGATCTGATAAAAAGAATTTGAAAGCAAATCACAACGGAAAAATACCTTGTGAACTATGATGAGAGGTTGTTATCAAAGATCTGATAAAAAGAATTTGAAAGCAAATCACAACTACAAACTGCATCCAATTTATCAATGGTAAGTTGTTATCAAAGATCTGATAAAAAGAATTTGAAAGCAAATCACAACATCACTCGATTTTATCCGCCAAATACCATTGTTGTTATCAAAGATCTGATAAAAAGAATTTGAAAGCAAATCACAACAAACTTTAAAATGATTTGTAAATAAAAACGTTGTTATCAAAGATCTGATAAAAAGAATTTGAAAGCAAATCACAACAAAGTTTTTTTTGTTTTATTTTGAAAAAATGTTGTTATCAAAGATCTGATAAAAAGAATTTGAAAGCAAATCACAACACCCAAAGGGTGGTCAATTGATTGTATTAAGTTGTTATCAAAGATCTGATAAAAAGAATTTGAAAGCAAATCACAACGTCGCCGTTGCTATCAATAGGCTGTCTGGGTTGTTATCAAAGATCTGATAAAAAGAATTTGAAAGCAAATCACAACATAAGCAGTGAGTAATCTACGGCGGCGGTGTGTTGTTATCAAAGATCTGATAAAAAGAATTTGAAAGCAAATCACAACCAACTTGTTATTGCATTGCCACGAAGATTTGTTGTTATCAAAGATCTGATAAAAAGAATTTGAAAGCAAATCACAACACGAAGTATGTACATTACTGTGTAACGTGGTTGTTATCAAAGATCTGATAAAAAGAATTTGAAAGCAAATCACAACATTGTCTTGAAAAACAATAGGATGAACTTTGTTGTTATCAAAGATCTGATAAAAAGAATTTGAAAGCAAATCACAACGTTTATTTCGTTTATTTCATCAAAACCGGCGTTGTTATCAAAGATCTGATAAAAAGAATTTGAAAGCAAATCACAACAATGCAGATGTAATTCCTTTTTGTATTCAGGTTGTTATCAAAGATCTGATAAAAAGAATTTGAAAGCAAATCACAACCATGAACTTGCGCAACAGCGTTTCTTTTTTGTTGTTATCAAAGATCTGATAAAAAGAATTTGAAAGCAAATCACAACCATTTGCCGTGCTTAAAAACACTTCTGAACGTTGTTATCAAAGATCTGATAAAAAGAATTTGAAAGCAAATCACAACGCGCTTTCTGTTAAAACTAAAACGGTTGTGTTGTTATCAAAGATCTGATAAAAAGAATTTGAAAGCAAATCACAACAAATAATAAAAAACAAACAAGATGCCAGAAGTTGTTATCAAAGATCTGATAAAAAGAATTTGAAAGCAAATCACAACCAGATTGCTTTGAAAAAGCAAAGGGAAGCGGTTGTTATCAAAGATCTGATAAAAAGAATTTGAAAGCAAATCACAACAATGCAGATGTAATTCCTTTTTGTATTCAGGTTGTTATCAAAGATCTGATAAAAAGAATTTGAAAGCAAATCACAACACAAATGTTAATAACTATTTTTTGATTTGGTTGTTATCAAAGATCTGATAAAAAGAATTTGAAAGCAAATCACAACAGAAAAAACAATAATAGTATTACTTATTTTGTTGTTATCAAAGATCTGATAAAAAGAATTTGAAAGCAAATCACAACAGCGCATTAAATCGCTTGTAGCGCTTTCATGTTGTTATCAAAGATCTGATAAAAAGAATTTGAAAGCAAATCACAACAAATTGTCGAAGCACACGCATAAATATTTTGTTGTTATCAAAGATCTGATAAAAAGAATTTGAAAGCAAATCACAACCTATCTTTTAAAAATTCAAAAAGTTGCTCAGTTGTTATCAAAGATCTGATAAAAAGAATTTGAAAGCAAATCACAACGAACACAAAAAGCAAACGCTCATAAAATCTGTTGTTATCAAAGATCTGATAAAAAGAATTTGAAAGCAAATCACAACCCCGCAGGCTCTGTTACTGTTAGTGTAACGTTGTTATCAAAGATCTGATAAAAAGAATTTGAAAGCAAATCACAACGTTACTTTCAATTGCCTGCCTGTCGGTTGTGTTGTTATCAAAGATCTGATAAAAAGAATTTGAAAGCAAATCACAACTGCTTTTCTAATTGCAGTTCCAAAGCTTTAGTTGTTATCAAAGATCTGATAAAAAGAATTTGAAAGCAAATCACAACCTTCTGTAAAAGGTTTGCTTTTCATAAATTGTTGTTATCAAAGATCTGATAAAAAGAATTTGAAAGCAAATCACAACACGAGCCAACTGTAGTGCTTCTACGTTTAGTTGTTATCAAAGATCTGATAAAAAGAATTTGAAAGCAAATCACAACGAATTTGTAAAAGAATACCCGTTGCAGTTGTTGTTATCAAAGATCTGATAAAAAGAATTTGAAAGCAAATCACAACCTCCCAGAGCAATTTTCAAGGCGGCAATTTTGTTGTTATCAAAGATCTGATAAAAAGAATTTGAAAGCAAATCACAACATATACGTTAGTTGGGCCGATGGCAAAATGGTTGTTATCAAAGATCTGATAAAAAGAATTTGAAAGCAAATCACAACAGTTGTAGCTGTTAGCAGAGGTGATGTTGAGTTGTTATCAAAGATCTGATAAAAAGAATTTGAAAGCAAATCACAACTGATTTACATTAATGGTGACAGCGTCATCTGTTGTTATCAAAGATCTGATAAAAAGAATTTGAAAGCAAATCACAACTCTTCACTCTGTAATCTTTTTATCCAGTCGGTTGTTATCAAAGATCTGATAAAAAGAATTTGAAAGCAAATCACAACGAAGGCACATGAATTAAAGGGAGTAGAAGAGTTGTTATCAAAGATCTGATAAAAAGAATTTGAAAGCAAATCACAACCATCTTACTACAAGCACAAACGATGGATTTGTTGTTATCAAAGATCTGATAAAAAGAATTTGAAAGCAAATCACAACGCTTGCCGGCAGTTGTTTCATTCATTGCGTTGTTATCAAAGATCTGATAAAAAGAATTTGAAAGCAAATCACAACAATATGGATGGAAATTAAAAAACGGAGGGAGTTGTTATCAAAGATCTGATAAAAAGAATTTGAAAGCAAATCACAACGTACATTTAATTGCTAATATTTTAGTTAAAGTTGTTATCAAAGATCTGATAAAAAGAATTTGAAAGCAAATCACAACCCTGCTTCAAACACATTATTATCATTTACAGTTGTTATCAAAGATCTGATAAAAAGAATTTGAAAGCAAATCACAACAAAGTTTTTTTTGTTTTATTTTGAAAAAATGTTGTTATCAAAGATCTGATAAAAAGAATTTGAAAGCAAATCACAACCGGGGTTTGATGATTTATGAATAACTGAACGTTGTTAGTAAAAATCGAACAAAATGTATATTACAGCCTATTCCCTACTGAATGACTGCCAATTTTATAAAAAATGAATCATTTTCCTGCGGATTGCCCCCTTCCAAAAAAAGCTATTTTCCGCAAACTACCCATCACTAACTCCAAACCTTTTACCTTTGTAATACCTACCCTTTAAACCCATTAATTGAAAATGATAGCCATTGATAATGTTTTAATTAGCGATGCCGTAATAGAAGAACAATTTGTGTGCAATTTGAATCAATGCAAAGGCGGTTGTTGTGAAGATGGCGATGCAGGTGCACCATTAGAACTAGACGAATTGAAAGCAATAAAAGCCAGCATTGCCGCAGCAAAGCAGTTTATGAGTGCTGCAGGGCTGAAAGAACTGGAAAAACAGGGCGAAGCAGTGTACGATAAAGAATTTGGCTGGGTAACCCCCACCATTGGCAGCGGTATTTGTATTTATGGTAAACGTGATGCCAATGGCGTAATTCTCTGTGCTTTTGAACAAGCGTATATGCAGGGCCTAACCCAATGGAAAAAGCCCATCAGCTGTCACTTATACCCCATTCGCATTTCGGCCAGTAAAAAACATACGGATGTGGAATATGTAAATTATGAACCAAGAGAAACAATGTGCAGCCCGGCTTGTGCGCTGGGTAAACAACTAAAAGTACCGGTATATCTTTTCCTGAAAGATGCACTGATTCGAAAATATGGCAACGAATTTTATGAAGCTCTGGCAGCCACCGCCGAAAATATACGTATGGCCAAAAAATAATTTTATGAATGTAAATTGCAAGTGTTTATCAGCATTAAATTGAACGGGTATGAACAAAAATGCAGCAGGTTTTATTGCCAAAAGTACCATTAAAGCACCCGATTTAGAGCATCGCCGAAAAATTAATTTCAATATAGGGAAATACAATGCTGCCGTTCCAAAAGGGCAACAACAATTTGCCAACCTGCCGTTAGTTCGCGAAAAAGCCAAAAATATTAAATGGCGGGCCATTGAACATTTAGATACTTTATTAGAACAATTCGAAAAACAAATAACAGCCCGTGGTGCTGAGGTTATATGGGCCGAAAACACCGAACAGGCCCTGGCTGCCATTGGCAATATTTGTAAAGCTAAAAACTGTACTACTGTGGTTAAAAGCAAGAGTATGGTTACCGAAGAAATTCACTTAAACCATTTTTTAGCCAGCCATGGTATTGAAAGCATAGAAACCGATTTAGGCGAATATATTCAGCAATTAGATGGCGAACCACCCTATCATATAGTTACACCTGCCATGCACAAAAGCAAGGAAGATGTGGCCAAATTGTTTGCCGATAAATTGGGCGTTCCCGGCGGATTAAACCCCGCTGAAATTACGCAGATAGCCCGGCAAAAACTGAGGGAAAAATATACTGCAGCGCAAATTGGTATAACCGGTGCCAATTTTATTCTGGCCGATATTGGCGGTATTGCACTTACCGAAAATGAAGGCAATGCCCGTTTAACCACAGCCTGGCCCAATACACATATTGTAATTGTGGGTATTGAAAAAGTGTTACCCTCGGTGTATGACCTGCCTTTGTTTTGGCCCTTACTGGCATCGTTTGGTACAGGCCAGCAAATTACCGTTTACAATTCCATTATTACCGGGCCGCGGCAGGCCGGTGAAACAGACGGACCGGAAGCCATGTATGTGATATTATTAAACAATGGCCGCACCAACCTATTGGCCAATGCAAAAACCCGTGAAGCATTGTACTGTATTCGCTGCGGTGCCTGTTTAAATGCCTGCCCCGTATATAAAAATATTGGTGGCCATAGCTATGAAACCACCTACAGCGGACCCATTGGTAGTGTCATTACACCGCATTTAAATGGGATGAAGGATTACGAACACCTTAGTTTTGCCTCATCCCTCTGCGGTAACTGCACACAGGTTTGTCCGGTACGTATTAACCTGCATGAATTATTGTTAGAAAACAGGCTCGAATCGGTTCAGGATGGCAATAGCTTACTCTCAGAACGTTTGGCCTGGAAAGTATGGAAAATGGCCAGCCTGCACAGAGGCATGATGAATACAGGCAATGGAAAGCTGAAAAACAAAATGGTGCATCAATTATTCAAAAACTGGACCAAACACAGAACCCCATTACAGTTTAGCCCAAAAACTTTTAATGAGTTGTGGAAAGAACAGGCACAAAAACAGTAGTATACATTGCCTATGAAAGCTGCTAAGCCCACACACTTGCTGTTTGCAAAAGAGCCCTCGCCCAGGTTAACCTATATTATAGAAACTTTGTTGGGCAAACATTGGCAAATTACACACAACCTGCACTTTTTTGAAAAATGTAAAGCCATTAAAATTAATTACTCTACCTTAACGGTTCAGTGCCCATGCTTGAATGTTATTCCGCACGGACTGTTACACCAAACCGATATACACAAACAACGGATATATATTGACAATTGGTTTAAACCACCCGTTTTTTTTTGTTTTGCGAGTGAATTAGGCTTTGATATTTTTGCTGCATCATTTTATTTACTATCCCGTTATGAAGAATACTTACCACATGAAACGGATAGTTTTGGCCGGTTCCCGGCCAATAAAAGCTTAGCCTATCGTGAAAATTTTCTCCAAATACCCTTAATTGATTTGTGGTTACAACAGTTTGAAAAAAAGATGCAATGCCTGTTTCCGGCATACCGGTTACCCCAACGCTCATTTGTATTTATTCCGGGTTTTGATATTGATATGGCATATAAATACCATTACCGGGGAATCATAAAAAATATGGCCGAATTTTTAAAAGCCATGATAACAGGAAATGTTGAAGCAATTACAGAATCAGCACGTGTATTGATAGGTAACCAACGTGATCCGTTTTACGTATTTGATGAGATAACTCAAATATTAGCTGCCCAAAACCTGCCGGCACTGTTCTTTTTTTTAGTGTCACAAAAAAAACATGCACTCGATAAAAACATAGCACCGCAAAAAAAAGGGATGCGGCTGCTTATACAACAACTCAGCAAACAATTTGAAACGGGCATTCATTTATCGGTACAAAGCAGTATGGCACCGAACCCGGCCGCAGCTAAGCAGGAAATAAAAACCCTTATCAACCTTATAAAATCGCCCATTACCAAAAACCGATTTCATTACTTACACTTTCATTTACCGGAAAGCTATGAACAACTGATTAAATTAGGCATTACCGCCGACTATTCAATGGGATACAGTACGGCAAATGGGTTTAGAGCATCCTATGCACAACCGTTTCAATGGTATCATTTACCAAAAGAAACTACCACCCACCTAACGGTTTACCCTTTTTGCTGGATGGATACTGCCGCTATTTTTCAACAAAAGCTAACACCGCAGGCAGCTTATACCGAATTACAGCAATTAATTACAATAACCCAATCAGTAAATGGTTTTTGTATGCCGGTATGGCATAATCACTGCATTAGTAATGAGCGGAATATGAGCGTTTGGAAACAGGCTTTTTACAATTTTTTTAGAACACTTTAAATTGAGGTACTACATGCCCTCGGCATCGGCAATGGTCATTGTATGAATTTGTACACTTCTATTCACTATATACACACCCGCCAGCGTAATCAGCGAACCAACAATATTTGTAAAAGTTAAAGGATCATTCAATAAAGCAGCGCCAATTAACAAGGCTACAATTGGGTTAATGTATGCATACAATGCAGCCACCGAAGGTGTTAAATGTTCCATGGTATACAAAAATGCTTTAAAAGCCAGGATTGAACCCGCTACAACAAGATAAGCCATGGCAAACCATGAAGTAAGAGTAATTTGATGAAATGGAATATGATTACCGGTAACAAATGCCAGGAAACCTATAAAAAAAGAAGCAGCAACCATTTGCCAACCCAAAGCATATTGCCGATGCATTTGTAAAGTGTTGCCGGCCAGCAAAATAGTACCTACACTCCAGCCCAGCGTAGCAATAAAACATAGTAAAATGCCCTTCCAATAATGCGAGGTGTTTTGATGTATGGCATTTTCATAAAATACCAGTACAATACCGCCTATACCCATTGCCAGCCCCAAAAAAGTGGCAGGGCGTGCTATATTTTTTTTGAAGAAAATAATTTCAATGAGAACAACAAATAATGGATACATAGCTGCAATGAGTGCAGCCATACCCCCGGAAATATAATTAAGCCCCCAGGTACTCACTCCATTCGATAAAAAGAACGTAAAAAAACCCATTCCTGCTAAAAATACAAATTGCCTGCGTGTAGGTAGTGGTTGCCCCTTAGCCATAAAATAACCTATTATCAATAATCCAGCAATGCACTGCCGTATGGCTGAAAATTGTAAACCGGGTAAGGTGCCTACCCCAATTTTACTGGCTTCCCATGTACTGCCCCATAAAATACCGGTGGCAGCAAAGGCAATATAGGCTTTGGTTTTTGTTTGCATGATGTATAAAAAGCCACTGATAAAATACAGTGGCCTTATGCTTTTGTTTTAATTTAATTGGTAGCTATGTTGTATGCTTAATGTTTAAAGTGGCGCAAGTTGGTAAATACCATAGCCAGTTTATTTTCCACACAATAATCAATACTGTCTTTATCGCGAATAGAACCACCGGGCTGAATATAACATTCAATGCCGGCAGCATGTGCAATTTGTACACAATCATTAAAAGGGAAAAAAGCATCACTGGCCAATACAGCACCTTTCAGTGAAAAATTAAATTGCTGTGCTTTTTCTATGGCATGCCGCAAAGCATCGATACGCGAAGTTTGTCCGCAACCCTTTCCCACCAACTGTTTATCCTTCACCAATGCTATAGCGTTGCTTTTTAAATGTTTGCAAACCAAATTGGCAAACAATAAATTTTCTTTTTCCCATTCGGTTGTAGTTCTTCCACCTGTTTCTTTGTATTCTAAAATATTTCCCTCATCGGAAGTTTGTTGCAATATGCCGTTGAGTAATGATTTTTGTTGTTGTTTTTCTAATGTAATTTCAGGATGCAATTGCAATAAAATGCGGTTCTTTTTTAACTGCAGAATACGCAGGGCTTCGGCATCAAAGCCAGGGGCAATTAATACTTCAAAAAATATTTCCTGAATAGCAGTTGCGGTTGCGGCATCTACAATATGATCGGTAATTAACACCCCGCCAAAAGCACTTTCCGGATCGCCGGCTAAAGCAGCTTCCCAGCTTTCTTTCAAAGTAGGCCTTTCAGCAATGCCACATACGTTGGTATGCTTAAAAATGGCAAATACCGGTTGTTTGGCTACCGTTTTAATATCTAACAACAATTGAATGGCCGCTTCTACATCTACCAAATTATTGTACGATAATTCTTTTCCATGCAGTTGCTGAAACAAAGCACTTAAATTACCCCTGAATGCAGCTTTCTGATGCGGGTTTTCTCCATAACGCAACACTTGTTCTGTTAATGCAGCCGGGGGTGTAAAATATTGGTGAATAGCTACATCATAATGCATCACCACTTCAAAAGCCTTGGCGGCAAAGGCACGCCGTTGTTCCAATGTAGTGGCACCTTGTTGTTCGGTAAGCAATTGCAGTAAAGCAGCATAATCTGCTTTAGCTGCCACTACCAATACATCTTTAAAATTTTTGGCAGCCGCACGAATCATAGAGGGACCGCCAATATCAATTTTTTCAATAATTTTAGCTTCTTCCCGTGTGGTAGCAACTGTTTCTTCAAAAGGGTATAAATCCACTATCACCAAATCAATTTCAGGAATGGCATACTGTTGCATTTCGGCCATATCCTGTACCTCTGCTCTTCTGCCTAAAATTCCGCCAAAAACGGCAGGATGCAGGGTTTTTACCCGTCCCCCCAAAATACTCGGATAATGGGTAAGGGTTTCAACACCTACACAGGGTACACCCACTTCTTTTTCTAAAAATTGCTGGGTACCGCCGGTAGAATAAATAGTAATTCCTAATGCCTGTAATTGCCGGGCAATGGGCGCTAATCCGTCTTTATAAAAAACTGAAATTAGAGCCGACTTCATTTGTTTTTGCATACTATGGTACAATTGGTTGTTTGCCGGAATAATCCGCGGTGGCTAAAAATTTAAAGTAAAAGCCCCCGATTCGGGAATAGAATGAAGGCGCAAATGTAAAGCCTCTGCTTCTTTTTTCCATTGATTGATTTTCCACAAGGCATTACTACCATCGGCAACAAACTGTTTACAGGGCCAATGCTGGTATATTTCCTGCAGCGAAACGTTTGGATTTTGGGAAAGAATTACTACTTCAGCAGGTATAGGCAGAACGGGTAACGAGGGTAAAGTTAGCCGATTGTTGAGCCAAACAATCTGTTTTTGTTGCAGGGTAATGATTTTAGGTGCGGTTAATTGGGTATCTAATACCTGAATAGTTTGTATACGATGTACAATACGGGAGGGCTGCAAATGAAAATTTCGCAGATATCCATCTTCCAACAACTCAGGCGCCCCCATAAAACGGCAGGTACGCCCCTGAATAATATCGATAGCTGTGGTTTTGGGCACCTGATAAACAATGAGTTTGGTTTGCTGTTGCTTTTCCAAAAAATCAGCCGAACGAATGCCGGCAAATAATAAAGTAGCCAGGAGTGCCCAATAAATACCTGCTGTTTTTTTCTGTAACAACCAATAACCCATACCGGCAATGGCTAAAATGATACACCCTGCCTGCCATACATTGATTTGAATACCACCCCAAACCGCATGCGGCCAATGATTAATAGCAGTAATACCCGCATTCATCCATTCAATTCCATTGTTCAAAAAATTACCGAAAAGTACCGCAACAGCCGGCCAGCTTTGCACCAATAAAAGTGCCATCAACCCATATAATAACAACCCCGACAGTGGCACCACCCAAATATTGGCGAATAAAAAATAAACCGGAAACTGATGGAAATGGTACCAACTGATGGGCAAAGTGAGTATTTGTGCAGCAAGCGTAACGGCCATTAATTGTCCTATTTTTTTAAGCAGTCCCGGCCAGTTCAGTTGTTGTTGTATAATGGGCTGAAATAACACAATACCCAACACCGCTGCATAACTGAGCTGAAAACCCACATCCCATAAATTAAAAGGGTTGTACAATAACAAGCAAAATGCTGAAGCGGCCAGATTATTGTAAATATGGGAGTTACGGTTTAACCATTGCCCCAAAATAATGAATGAAAACATTACTGCACTGCGGGCAATAGAAGGCACGCCACCGGCAATTGCGGTAAATAGCCATATAATACTTAACATTAAGCAATATTTCACTGAACGCCATTTTGCCGAACGTTCCAATGGTGCCAGTAAAAAGAACAATAACCCATATATCATTCCTAAATGCAACCCGCTGATGGCAATAATATGCACCACCCCCACATTGCTGTATGCCTGTACCAATTCACGGTCTAAATAATTGCGATACCCAATCAGCAATGCAGCAGCCACATTGCTAGCATCTTTATCGGGAATATATTGATCTAAAATTTGCAAAACAGCTTTGCGAAAATGCCATAGCGTAGTTTGCAGGGTAGATAAATGTGCACCGGTTATAACAACGCATTGCCGCATGGGTACAAAACTCTGATAATAAATACCTTTCCGGTGGCACCAGGCTATGTAGTTAAAAGCACCGGGATTACCCGAATTGGCAATGGGTTGCACAGTAGCCTGCATTAACAACAATGTTCCGGGTTGTAAAGCCGGAAGCTGCCGCAACAAAGCCGTATCTTTTTGAAAATAGAGGATGATTTTACCTTTTGCCATTTGTGACCTACCCTCCACAATTTGTTGTTGCAAAGTGGCCACTCCCTTATAAGTTTTATCACGCTCGGTAAGCGGTTCATCCAATTGTACAAGTATTTGCTGTTTTCCCGGCTGCAACAGGGGTGCTGGTTGGGTTTGTTGTATTTGCAGGGTATACACACTCATGCCCAATACTATAAAAATGAACTGCAGTATGCATCCTTTTACCCAAAACCAATGGTAGCGCCAGGCAAGTGGTAATATTTGAAAAGCAGTGAGCAACAGGCAACCGCCCAATCCGCCCACCAGCAGTGCGAAGAAAGTAATAGAAAAATGATATTGCAACAAAATACCGGCCATAAAAGGAAGCAGCAAACGAAGCATGGGTGCTTTTTGCAGCCAGTTGGGGCCAAAATGTTGCGGTATGAGGTGGGCAGATGTATGCATAGAAAAAAGAAAAATACAACAGATTGCACAATCAGGCAAATGTTATCATCGTTTTTGCTGTTTACGGCAGGGTACAAAAAAATTTCCCCAAAACATTCAGATGAAATTTTGAGGAAATAAATGGGCTAAGCCTTAGGATATTGGATTTGTAAAAACGGTTGGCGATCAACCCATAGCTAATTTCTATACTTATTTTGAATTGAGGTAATTATTGTTAAAAAAAATGAAACGGTATTTTTTACCGTGCTTTTACGGGGTTTTTTCTGCGGGTTACTACGTGTTTTAGATACCGTGTTTTTACGGTTTTTTACCCCGTGTTTTTACGGTTTTTTTTGCGGGTTTGTACATAAAAAAGGTTAATGCTGAAATGTTTATGAATGAAATTAATCTGTAATTGATTGATAAACAAAGGGTTCTGAATAAAATTCATAAAAACTATTCAATAGTTTTACTCTGTCATTTAAAAACAACAAATTTCTAAACATCTAAAAGCCTACAGCTATGCAAACTATTGAAAAAAAATCATTAAAGGTTGGTAAATACGTAAATACCGCTCATGTTGACAAAGTAATCCGTAATTACAAACAAGAACGTTGGGTACACAACAGTGAAAGAATTGGTAAAGAAGATTCTTTAAGCGGCTGGTGGAGTGTTGAAGAAATGGAAGAATTTATTGCCAAAGCCAAAAGCCATGGTGCCGATGGTATTAAATTTTATTTTGGCGCTTACGATGCCGATTATGCAGAAAAACCTGAATATGCCGGCCGCCAAACCCTGGTAATGGTAGGTACCAAACACAACGAAACCGGTATGGGTGTGCTGAATAAAGATATTTATTATACCGACGCCAGCGGACAAAGCAATATTCTGGCGTATAATGCTATGAGTATGTGTCCTCCTTATTGCTCAGGCACCTTGGGTAAATCGAGTATTGATGACAATGAACTGGGGGTTACTTTAATAGACAAAGGAGAAGATGGAATGATTTTAATTTAATAACCATAGCACCATAAAATATTTTATTGAAAAGAATCAAGTATTTGATTCTTTTTTTTATTTTTCCAATATGATACAAATAGGCGTTTATATATTAGCATTAAGTTGTGTTGTTTCAATAATTTACCTTTTGAAACAACACAAGCCCAACAAGCTCCGTTTTTTTACTTTTTTTTTACTGGCTACTCTAATTGTAGAGTTGACAGCGAATTATTTGAGTTCAAAAGACATTTCTAATCTGCCCCTGTATAATATTTTTACCACTTTTGAATTTATTTTTTACATCTTCACCATCCGGCAGTTTATTCACCGCCCTTTAGGCAGAAAAATATTTTTATATACCATGGTAGCTTATGGCCTGGCTGCTTTTATCAATATTTTCTTAATACAGGGCATCATGGTATTTCATACCATTACTTACGCAATAGGTTGTTTGGTGATAGTATTTTGTGCAGTGTATTATTTCTATGAAATTTTGTTTCGCCCAACACCGGTTACCCTGGTACGCATGCCTGATTTTTGGATTTGCAGCGGTTTATTGTTTTATTATGCGGTAAGTTTCCCCATTTATGGCTTTACCAATTTTGTAATGAGTTTACCACATGCTTTACTAAAAAATTTTAATCTTTTCATCCAGATTTTGAATATAATATTGTACACAATGTTTAGTATTGCATTCTTATGCCGATTCAAGGTAACGAAATCACCTCTATCATTGTCCTTGGTACCGTACTAGGTTTTAGTCTGGTAGGTTTCATTGTAGGCATGGTTTTGTTGTACCAACGGCGGCAGCATAATTTTTTACGAGAAATGACCCTGCTGAAACAAAGGCATGAACAACAAATTTTACGGGAAAGAATTTTGGTACAGGAACGTACCATGACCAATATTGCTCAGGAACTGCACGATAGCATTGGCCAGCAATTACAGGTTATTAAATTAACGGTAAGTACTGCCCGCAGTATGCTGCAAAAACCAGAGGCCAAAGAAATGCTGATAAGCTCTGCCAATAGTTTGAAGTTTGTAATTGCCGATATATCGCGCCTCACCAAAACCCTGCATACCGAAAAAGCAGAAAAAATTAATTTGGAATTCTCCATTTCAAATGAAGTAGACCGTTTAAGAGAAACTGGCAAATACCAGGTAACATTTGAATACCCTACCAGTAATTTTCAGGTAAAATTTAATGAAGAAACCAATATATTTTTGTTCCGCATGTTTCAGGAAGCACTCAGTAATATTATTAAACATGCGCATGCTACTGCTATTGATATTTGTATGTATTATCCGGAAGAAGATAAATTTGTTTTGAGTATTAAAGACAATGGCGTGGGCTTTACTGTAAAAGAAAAAATGGAAGAAGCATCTAAAAACTCCGGCCTTGGGTTAAGCAATTTACATAACCGGGCAAAAATGATTAATGCAGCAATAGAAATTAGCAGTATCTTAGAGCATGGAACTGAAGTTAAAATAATTTTACCTTTATCAACCACCAATATTTTACAACAAAACACTGACTTATGATTGGCAATGCCAATAATATACCATCCTATAAAGTAGCAGTAGTTGACGATCATGTTTTATTGCGCAGTGCTTTAGCCCGTTTAATTTGCAGTTACGAAAATTATTCCGTTGCTTTTGAAGCCAGTAATGGTAAAGAATTTATTGAAAAATTAAGTAAACAGGTATTGCCCGATATTGTGCTGTTAGATATTAATATGCCTGAAATGGATGGGTATGAAACAGCCCGTTGGTTAACCAAGCACTATCCGCACATTAAAATTTTGGCGCTTTCAATGGAAAGCGATGATACCAATATTATTCAGATGATAAAATTGGGCGCCAAAGGGTTTTTAATGAAGAATGTAGAACCGGAAGAATTGAATGGTGCTTTAGATTCAGTGTTGGAAAAAGATTTTTATTTATCTGATACCATTTCCGGTAAAGTAATCAGTGGTTTGCAAAGTGGCGCCCAAAAAGCCTCTGAACCCGAAACACTCACCGAAAAAGAAAAAGATTTTTTACGTTTAATTTGTACAGAACTTACGTACAAAGATATAGCCGAACGCATGTTCATCAGTCCCCGAACATTGGATGATTACCGCAATGCCCTTTTTGAAAAGCTGAATGTACACAGCCGTATGGGCTTAGCCATTTATGCATTAAGAAATAAATTGGTAGATATTAATCAGTTGTAATTCATTGAAACCATTGCTCAGTTATGCACTGCCTCAATGTTATACTTCAATAACGGAAGCACCGGTTTAAGTTCCAAAAAGTTTCTTTTCGATTACTTACTCAAATTCATACTTCTTTCCTTGTACAGGGTTCTGAAGTAAGGATCGCGTAAATCTTTAATAAATCGGATGGCTTCGCCGGTGCTTTTCATTTCAGGACCCAGCTCTTTACTTACACCGGGGAATTTATCGAAACTGAATACCGGTTCTTTTATGGCATATCCATCTAATTTCTTTTCAATTACAAAATCGGTCAATTTTGCAGCGCCCAGCATTACTTTGGTAGCTATGTTCAAATAAGGTACCTGATGGGCTTTTGCAATAAATGGTGTGGTACGACTGGCACGGGGATTGGCTTCAATTACATACACCGTATTGCCTTTAATGGCAAATTGTATATTAATCAACCCTTTTATATTTAAAGCACGTGCAATTTTCTCGCTGTAATACTCCATGGTTTCCACCAGCAAAGGGCTTAGGTTAAATGCGGGCAACACGGCATTGCTATCGCCGCTATGAATACCTGCCGGCTCTATATGTTCCATAACACCCATTACATGAAAGTTTTCGCCATCAAAAATGGCATCTACTTCTGCTTCCTGGCAACGGTCTAAAAAATGGTCAATTAATATTTTATTATCCGGAATATGTTTTAAAAGGCTCACTACTGCTTTTTCAACTTCCTCATCATTAATTACAATCCGCATTCTTTGTCCGCCTAAAACATAACTCGGCCTTACCAGCACCGGATAACCCACTCTGTTGGCCACTTCAATGGCTTCATCGGCAGTAAAAGCGGTGCCATATTCAGGATAAGGAATATCCAATTGTTTCAATAAATCGCTAAAACGGCCGCGGTCTTCAGCAATATCCATATCATCAAATGAGGTACCGATAATTTTAATGCCTTTTTCATGTAGGCGTTTCGATAATTTCAATGCGGTTTGTCCGCCCAATTGAACAATAACCCCTTCCGGTCGCTCTAACTCAATAATTTCCCACAAATGTTCCCAAAACACAGGTTCAAAATACAATTTATCGGCCATATCAAAATCGGTGGAAACAGTTTCCGGATTACAGTTTACCATAATGGCTTCATAACCACATTCTTTAATGGCTAATAAGCCGTGCACACAGCAGTAATCGAATTCAATACCCTGGCCAATTCTGTTAGGGCCACTTCCTAAAACAATAATTTTTTTTCTTGCAGAGGGGATGGATTCGTTGTGTAGAAGGTTATTGCTCATGAGTATGAAATTGTGCAAATGTAACAACCTCTCATTTTTTTAAGCATATTTTTTTGAATGAAATATGAAAATAGAAAAATGAAGCATACAAAAACAGAGATTGGGTACCTTCCTGAAAAAAGTTAACACTATTTTGGTTTTAAATCCGGTTACAAGTGTACACGTTTTCAGTAATCCTCAATTAGGTTTACATTTGCATTGAACACCAAACGGAAGCAGGCTCTGCCGGAGAACAACTTGCCAGAGATACATCTCCGGGTTACGGAATATCTTGATTTTTGATGTCCAGAAATTGGCTGATTTTTAGACAACCTGTTTCAGGAAAAGTCAAGGTTTTTTTATTGCTTTTATTAAGAAATTCTTGTCTATTTCGTACTTGGTAAAAGGTCTTGATGGGCCATAGTTCTATTCAAAACATAATTATAATACCCACCATCTTCTCACTTTTCCTGTGGCTAACCTCCATCTGCCTTTGAAATGATTTTATCTGAAAGCTGATACTATATTGGCTTTTTCATTTCTCCATACTGCTCTTTGTGAATAGCTACATGATTTAGCCTCCAGAATCTAAAATGAAAGTCAATTTAAATTTATCCAAATGTTTTCATTGCGCTTCGAATGTCGCCTTTTCTATAAAATATTCAATACTTCGTTGTGTATAGGACGTTAATTGAAACTTAGTTTGTTCATTTGAGGTGTCGCTAAGCAAATTGTTGTCAAAAACATAAACCATTTCAACCAATACAGTACCACCTATTACCGTATTTAGTCTTGTACTTTATCATACGTTTCATCATCAACCGGCTCCAACCATTCGGGTTTTCCGGCAGTGATTGCGATGTGTTCAAACCAACTATTTTTTGTTGCACCATGCCAATGTTTTACTCCATCGTGGGTAACTATTACATCACCTGCTTTTAAAAATTGTGCTGGTTTCCCTTCTTCCTGATACCACCCTTCGCCACCTGTAACCAATAATATTTGAAACCCATTACGATGCATATGCCAGTTATTTCTGCATCCTGGTTCAAAGGTCACATTTCCAACTCCAACATTCACTTGAGGATCGGTAACTAATCCTTTAAGATAACTTTGTCCTATAAAATATTGTGCATAGGCTTCATTTTTCTCACCGACTGGAAAAATTACTCCGTTTTTTATTTCTTCATGTTTTGCCATTTTAATTCCTCCTTTTTCAATTTCATATTAAAGCCCTGTCATACGTTCTGCAGCTACCGGATACCGTGCCCCTTCTATTTTAATTTCAGAAGCCGCCTGTTCAATTTCATTCAAATCGTCAGGTTTAAGTTCAACACTCATAGCTCCAAGATTTTCTTCTAACCGGTTCAATTTTGTTGTGCCCGGGATTGGAACAATCCACGGCTTTTTTGCCAGTAACCAAGCCAAAGCTATTTGTGCAGGTGTTGCATTCCTTTGTTTGGCAAACTGGTTCAATAAGTTAACCAATGCTTTGTTTGCTTTACGATTTTCGGCGCTAAAACGGGGAACTGTAGTTCGGAAATCATTGCTATCAAGTTGTGTGTTTTCGTCAATCTTTCCTGTTAAAAATCCTTTACCAAGTGGGCTAAAAGGAACAAAGCCTATGCCCAATTCTTCCAGTGTTGGTATAATTTCGTTTTCAGGCTGTCTTGTCCAAAGTGAGTATTCGCTTTGCAGTGCAGCCACCGGATGCACAGTATGTGCTTTGCGAATGGTTTGCGCCCCTGCTTCGGAAAGTCCCCAATATTTTACTTTACCTTCCTGAATTAAATCTTTTACTGCCCCTGCTACATCTTCAATTGGAACGTTTGGATCAACTCGATGTTGGTAGTATAAATCAATAACTTCTACATTTAATCTTTTCAGCGAACCTTCAACCACTTTCTTTATGTGCTCCGGTCGGCTGTTTAAAGCATTCCATCTTGCATTAACTTCGTTTTCATTTGCAGGTTCCCAACCAAACTTGGTTGCAATCACCACTTCATTTTTGAAAGGCCTTAATGCTTCACCGACTAATTCTTCATTGGTGAGAGGACCATATACTTCCGCTGTATCAAAAAATGTTACGCCACGTTCAACTGCCGAATGAATGAGTTGAATCATTTCTTGTTTGTTTTTTGCTGCACCGTAAGACCAACTCATGCCCATACATCCAAGACCGAGTGCAGACACTTCAAGTCCGCTGTTGCCCAATTTTCTTTTTTGTAGTGTTTTCATTTTAAAAATTTTATTGAATGAAATAATGTTGTTGTATTAATGAACATCCGTTTCAACTTTTGCATCTTTAATTGCATAAATAGCATTAGCTATTCTTGGGAATCCGATATATGGATAGAGTTGAATCAACGCAGAAAGAAGGGTTTCTTTATTGTTGCCCACTTTCATATTGCCAACTGCATGTGAACCCATTTGTTTATCGGCACCGCCTAATGTAACTAATGCACAAAATATCATTAACTCTCTTGTTTTAATATCCAAATCACCTCTTGTATAGAAATCGCCGAAACATGACTCAGTTAATATTCGGGGAATGGCATCTGCAAATTCACCCGGCAAATCTTTCATATTTTGTTTCATTCCTTCGCCGTAAATGGGAGATTGTATTTCTTTCCCTTTATCAAATCTTTCACTGTCTGCTATTTTTGCTTCATTTTGCAAAGGCAGTTTTATTCCTCTGTCTTTGAAAACGCTGTTGATAGAATCTAGAGCATTCAACACTTTTGGATAACCAATAAATGGAGCTAACTGATAAATTACTTCCCGTATTTCAATCGGATTTACACCAATGTTTAAGGCAGCATTGGTATGCGGTCTCAATTGCGGCAAAGTTTGATTGGTTGCAAGGGCTGTTATAGTGATAAGTTCACGTGTTGTGTCACTAATATTGCCGATATAAAAAACTTCACCGAAAATAAAGCGTTGCAGAATGGTGATTAGTTCAGGATCATCAGAGCCGGAAACAGACTGTACCTGCCTAAATAGTTGCTCGTATGTTTGTTTGGATCTTTCTATTCTATTCATAGTATCTTTTTTATTTGTTTGCTTACTTGAATTTTGTGCAATTAAATGCGACACGGAGAAATTGATAATTATAAGTGTTAAGAGGAGGTGTTTCATTGTGTTGAAATTATTTCAGAATTATTTTTAATGTATAGGCAGAGGCACGATTACTAATCACAGGAGATAGATAAGTACTGCTGGTGTAATTCTTTTTATAAGCATCATTAATAGCGTTGCTTATATTTCCAACGATTGTAATTTTTTTTGCAAGTTTTTGTTTCTGTTTATCACTCCGACCAGAAAGCATTTTAACTATAATGTGTGGCATTTTTCTTTATAATTTTTTCGAGCGTTTAAGTGTGAAAGGCTCACCCGGTGCTAAAACTATTATGCGTTCAGGGTTTAGTACCAGTTTTTTTAAACGTTCCGGGTCGCCATTGAATGGTATAAAATCCGGCGCATCTACAAAGCCCCAATGACCGAGTATTAGCGGGGTATTAGGATAAGCATTTGCTATTTTTACCGCACCTTCCAAACCTGAATGAAAAGCAGCATCTTCTGAATAATCAAACAGAATAGCGTCAGGTATGGGCATGTGCAGTTGTTCCTGCATAAAGCGTGAATCGCCAGGTGCCCAAATAGAACCATCGGGTGTATTGAACCAAAAGCCACAAGCATCTCCGGGTTCGTAATACCGTTGCCCGGGTTTCGGAAAGCTATTTTGCCATGCATGGTCTGCAAGGGTTAGCCTAACAGATATTTTACCAACATTAAAGGTTTCGCCAATATAATGCCCATAAGAATGCAAGCCGTCGTTTTTCATCAACGAGTCAACATATATAGTGGAATGAAATTGTTTTGTAACAGATGCTAAATCTTTAAAGGTTGCAACACTGTAGTGGTCGTTGTCGCTGTGAGTGGCAAATACGGCATCTAGGTGTGGAACATCTTTTGGCTTGATGGGAAAATTCATTAACAGAGGCATATCGTAACCCTCCAGCAATGGATCAATCATAAAGGTTGTGCCCCTACTGTTTACAAGGAAACCAGCCATGCCTAACCAGCGAATCGTAGTTGTGTTAGAAGATGTAAATGCTTCTTTCCCAAAAGCTTTTGTTGTTGGCGCTTTTGCCTGATATTTCTTCGGTGTTCCAGTACTATCATTCGTAGATTGAGCTTGCACTCCGATTGCAAATACCAAGACGGCAATTAATGTCAGAAAGATTTGCTTTTTTTTCATCTTTTGTATTTGTTTATGTGTTGCCGGGTATTTTAATGCTCCGGCAGATGATTATGATTTTGAAATGATAAAGTTCAATATCATTTCTCATCTGCTTATTATACTTATTCCTGTTTCCCTTACCATTATTCCCGAATGGCTTTTGAAATATAGGTTTTATACTTTACTTGCTTTAATTTTACTATTCGATAAACATAGTTGATGGGAAAAATTAATAAAATAGAAACCGTGGCTCAGTTCAACAGAGACAGAGGGCAAAAAACACTACACCCTTTGGTAAGTGTTCTCGATAACGCTCATTCTAAGCCGGTGCAAGAGGCACGTTATATTTCTGAGTTGTACATTGTTTTTTTAAAAGACGTAATATGTGGCGAACTAAAATATGGTCGCAATCACTACGATTATGAGGAAGGTACACTTTTATTGATTGCACCCGGACAAGTATTCGGATTTGAGGAGCGTGGGAAGATGGTGCAACCTTCAGGTTGGTCATTAGTGTTTCATCCGGATTTAATACGTGGAACGCATCTTGGCAAACATATAAATGAGTATGATTTTTTTTCGTATGATTCAAACGAAGCCCTTCATGTGTCAGATTCCGAAAGAGCGATTGTGGTGGAATGTTTCAGGAAAATACAGTATGAGTTGGCGCATGCTATTGACAAACACAGCAGAACTTTAATTGTAAGTAATATTGAATTGTTTTTGAATTATTGCGTTCGTTTTTATGACCGGCAGTTTGTGACAAGAGAACATATTAATAAAGATGTATTAACAGGATTTGAAAGTTTACTGAATGAGTATTTTCAGTCGGATAAACCACAGATTTTAGGATTGCCTTCGGTTACTTATTGTGCTGAACAACTTAATTTATCTCCAAAGTATTTTGGTGATTTGATAAAAAAGGAAGCCGGCAAAACAGCACAAGAATTTATACAATTAAAATTAATTGATACTGCGAAGGAAAAAATATTTGACACAAAGAAATCAATAAGTGAAGTGGCTTATGATCTTGGATTTAAATACCCTGCACATTTTAGCAGGATGTTTAAGAAACGTGTTGGGTATTCACCGAATGAATATCGCCTGCTTAATTAAACGGTTCTGGTAAAACAGGTTTTCTTTCTTCCCATAATTATTGCACTGAAAAATCTATGAATAATTATTTGGTGAAGTCTTGTAAATCAGCCGGAGGTGGGTAGGCTGTGTGTTGGCATTTTTAGTACCAAAAAAAATACTTTGCGTGCTTCGCGAAATAACTTAGCGTGCTTGGCGTGCAACTTATTTTTCCTCGCAAAGAGCGCGAAGAACAATATAGAGCAATATTTATAATCGATTCACAATTCTGTGCATACCGTCTTTCAAAAGTTTTGTATTAAAATTAATAAGCAGTGCTAACTTTTTATCTGCCAGTTTTAAATAGGTTAATGGTTGAGCAAAATGAACAGCAGCTATATTTTCAACACAGTTTACCGCAATAATTACCTTATTTTCAACAAGTATCAATCCCATCACCAATATCCTGCTTCACTGCTTTATAACCCAATGGCATGGGAACCTGTGTTTTCACTTCAAGCCCTCATTCCCTTAAATTACAGGCCAAAGTGGTTTCATAACAAACTCTAATCATCCCCGTGCTAATTGGGTATGAAAATCTACAGCCACAGCAATTATTTTATATGATAATTCATTAAAATTCATAGACTCATTCAAAATAAATGATAACACTATTAATGTTTTCGTTATACTTATTTGCAGTAAGAGTAAAGCTAATTTCATCATTTAAAGAAAACAGCAATATTACCACTTACGTAATTGTTGTAATACAGCACGAAGATCCTTAGGGATGGGCGCTTCTAATTGGAATGTTTCATTGTTCCATTCAAAAGATAATCCAGTAGCATGCAATGCCAATCGTTGTAGCAATGGTTTCTCTTCTTCCACCGCTTTCGCTAATTTAAAATTGCGCTTAATGGAAGAAAGCAGCAATGGTGCAGGATTGCCATATAAAGCATCGCAAACAATACTATGCCCAATATACTTCATGTGCAAACGAATTTGATGGGTACGGCCTGTATGAATTTGAAATTGCATCCAGGCATATTTTCCAAAACTTTCTACCAATGCATAATCAGTAATAGCAGGTTTACCCTTGTTGCCTGTTACCATTAAACCATTTTTACCGGGATGTGCAAATATGGGTACATCAATAGTGCCTGTTGTATGCACCGGAACGCCATATACCAAGCCATGATATATTTTCTTCACTTCCCTTGCTTCAAACATTTGAGAGAGCGAGCGGTGGGTGGCTTCATCTTTGGCAAAAACAATTACCCCACTGGTATCTTTATCTAATCGGTGAACGGTGAAGATATTGCCATATTTTTCTTTCAATATATCTTTTAAACTCAGCTCCTTTCCTATCCGGTCGGGAATACTTAATAAACCCGATGGTTTGTGTATGGCAACAAAATAATTATTTTCAAAAATGATATCCAATTGCATGATAACTAAAACTAATGAGCAGTATTATGGTCATTTTTCGCCAATCCGGCTCCGTTCATAAACTTTAAGTTCCTGATTTCTTTTTCGTTTAAAAAGCGCCAGGTACCCCGGTCTACATTTTTTTTGGTGAGGCCGGCAAACAAAACCCTGTCTAACCCACGCACATCATAGCCCAAATGTTCAAACATACGGCGTACAATGCGGTTACGGCCACTGTGAATTTCAATACCAATTACCGATTTATCTTTTGCATCGGCATAAGCAGCGCTATCGGCCTGAATAAATCCATCTTCCAAATGAAAGCCCGTGAGTAAGGCCTCCAAATCTTTTTTGGCAACAGGTTTATCTAATTTAACCTCATAAATTTTCTTCACCTGAAAAGAAGGATGCGTTAATTTTTGCGCCAATGCCCCATCGTTGGTGAGCAATAAAACACCGGTTGTATTCCTGTCTAACCTGCCCACCGGATATACCCTTTGTTTGGCAGCATCTTTCACCAAATCCAGCACGGTTTTCCGCCCCTCGGGGTCTTTAGCTGTGGTAATATAATCTTTCGGTTTATTCAGCAGTATATACACTAAGTTTTTTTGCAGAAATATTTTTTTGCCTTTCCATTTAACATCTTCATTACCCAATACTTTAAAACCCGGTTCAAAAATGGTATCCCCATTTACGGTTACTTGTCCGGCTTTAATGAGTTCAGCCGCTTCTCTTCTTCCACAAATACCCGCATGTGCCAAAAATTTATTTAATGGCATAGGTGCCTGGGGGTCGGCAGCTACTGTGGTAACAGGAGCTATTGCTTTTTGCTTAGCTGATTGGGGAGATGATTTAGAAAAACGGCGCTCCTCTTTTTTAGGGCTACGTACTGTTTTATCTACATTTTTTGATGGGGGTATTGAGGCAGGTACTTCAGGTGCAATGCCATGTTTTTTCTCCCATTGTTTTTTCCGGAATGCTTCACCTTCTGCACGGGAAGCTGCTTTTGCTTTTCTTTTTTCCTGGCGTATGGCCTCTTTTTTCTTAGCACCCTTAGGGCTGCTATCCATAAACTTTTCAAATGCTTTCGCCATATATTTTCGTTTACTGTTTTACAACAGGCAAGGCAAAACTACGGAAAATAATGCAGCGAAGGGTATTTGAGGCATAGTGCCTGCTTATACCGATTGGTTATAAACGTTTTTTATTATACTTTTTGATGTGTTTGTGCCAGGCATGGCGGTGTTTGCTTTTGCCTTTAAAGTGATAAGGTTGTGCCATTGCCCCAAAACTGAATAGCAAGGCTAATGAAAGTACACTCCAAATTTTTTTCATGTGCTCATGTTTTGATTTTTATTGTATTAACAGTGCGCTAAACATTTGCATGATTGATTCAACGTATCATGCAGTGCATGAAATACAAATAGCATATAGGTTTACTGAAACATGAAAATAATGAAAAATGCAGTTCAAAGTGCATGAAAGGCTATTCTTAACGATTTAATAAGGACATTTCGATTGCCTTATTTGCCTTTATTGGCCAATTGGCCACAAGCTGCATCAATATCTTTTCCTCTGCTTCTCCGTAAACGGGCATTTACCCTGTTTTTTTCTAAATACTGCATAAATCGTTCCATACCCTCTTCATCCGGTTTTTGAAAGGCAAATGCATCGATGGGGTTGTATTCAATAATATTCACCAAATCGGCAGGAACCTGACGGTATAATTTAATCAGATCGTCGGCATCTTTTTGTGAATCGTTAAAGTTTTTAAATAAAATGTATTCGAAAGTGATTTCATTTTTGGTTTTATTATAAAAATAATTCAGCGCTTCCACCAATGCCTTCAGGTTATTGGTTTCATTAATGGGCATAATTTCGTTGCGTTTGGCATCGGTAGGTGCATGCAAGGAAAGCGCCAGTTTAAATTTCACGCCATCATCGCCCAACTTTTTAATTTGTTTGGCTACACCGGCGGTTGATACTGTGATACGCCTTGCACTCATATGAATACCATCTTCTGCTGTAATGCGATCAATGGCTTTTAACACATTGGTATAATTCAACAAGGGTTCGCCCATGCCCATAAATACAATATTGGTTAACTTTTTTTGGTACAGGGCTTCACTTTGTTGGTTAATGAGCATGACCTGGTCATAAATTTCATCAAAATTTAAATTGCGTTTTCTATCCATGTAACCGGTAGCGCAAAATTTGCAACTCAAACTGCAACCAATTTGCGAGGAAACACAGGCCGTTTTTCTTTCATCGGTAGGAATTAAAACACCTTCAATTTTATGCCCGTCGAAGGTAGTAAAGCGGGTTTTAACGGTACCATCGGCGCTGTTTTGAGTAGTATCAATGGATAATGCAGGCAGAGAAAAATTTTCAGATAACTGTTGCCTGAGTGCCTTACTTAAATTCGTCATATCATCAAACCCGGCTGCATGTTTCAGCCACAGCCATTCTTGTATTTGTTGGGTCCTGAATTTTTTTTCGCCAATGCTTTCCATAAACTCAGCCAGCTGTTCGTTACTCAACGCACGTATATTCGGTAATTGATTCATGCTGCAAAGATAGGCAGAGAAGCACCAAGCGATATATTTTGCCGGATAATGTGATTTGTTTTCCTTTGCAACACATTTATTTGAAGATAATTAATTAAAAATAGTTTATATATGCAACCCGTTTATATAATTGATGCGGTACGCACCCCTATTGGCCGATATGGCGGTAAATTAAGCACCATGCGGCCTGATGATTTACTGGCATTGATGATAACCGCCTTAATTCAACGCAATCCGAATATAGATGTAAATAGGATTGAAGATGTAATTGCCGGCGCTGCCAATCAGGCCGGAGAAGATAACCGGAATGTAGCCAGGATGGCCGCTTTGTTGGCAGGATTACCGGTTACCGTGGGTGGCAATACCGTAAACCGCTTATGTGCCAGTGGTTTACAAGCCATTATGGATGCAGCCAGGGCCATTGCCTGTGGTGATGGGATGCTATATATAGCCGGTGGCGTGGAAAGCATGACCAGAGCGCCCTTTGTAACTGCCAAGAGCGATGGTGCCTGGAGCCGTAAAACCGAAACCTACGATACCACCATTGGCTGGCGCTTTACCAATAAAAAATTAGCGGCCATGTACTACCCGTATAATATGGGCGAAACGGCTGAAAATGTGGCCAAACAATGGAATATTAGCCGGGAAGAACAAGATGCTTTTGCATGGGCCTCACAACAAAAATATGCAGCTGCATTGGCTGCAGGTAAATGGAAAGATGAAATAATTCCGGTTGAAATTACCGAAAACAAAACGCCCACTGTTTTTGCCGAAGATGAACATCCGCGCCCAACGAGTTTGGAAAAATTAGCCGGTTTAAAACCCGCTTTTGCCAAAGAGGGTTCGGTAACAGCCGGCAATTCCAGCGGCATTAATGATGGGGCTTCGGCCTTATTATTAGCCAACGAAGCGGCCATAAAATTATTCAACTTACAACCTTTAGCCAGGGTAGTAAGTATGGGTACTGCCGGGGTGGATCCTTCCATTATGGGTATTGGCCCGGTACCTGCCAGCCGTAAAGCATTGCAAAGAGCCGGCCTACAAGCCAATGATCTGGATTTGATAGAATTGAACGAAGCCTTTGCCAGCCAGAGTATTGCCTGCCTGCGCGATTTATCACTAGATCCTGCTAAAATAAATGTAAACGGAGGTGCCATTGCAATAGGCCATCCTTTGGGATGCAGCGGAGCCCGTATTTCCACTACATTGGTGCATGAAATGAAAAAGCGCAAAGCGAAATATGGACTGGCTACTATGTGTGTAGGGGTTGGGCAGGGTGCAGCCATTGTGTATGAGGGGGTGGGGTAATACTGTTGCTATGCCATTTAAACTGGAATAGTTACTATAAGTTAAAAAAGTAACTTTTTCAGTAAATATTTTTTATTTTTAAAATAAATAAAATTTTGAATAAACTATTGTTCAATTACATTCAACAGTTCAATCATGGTTTTAGAACTACTTATATTTTTCCTATGTTTTGCTTCTAAAATCCTTGCCTGTTCGTTAAAAGCCGTTCTTCCAATAGCTGAGGCGGCATTACAAGGCGTTGCTTTCACCCATTGTTTGGCCGGCCATTCTAAATAAGTCATGATAACCTGTGTATGTGTATTGAGGTTATTTAACTTTACCAATAGCCCGGGCAATCCCCTTAATTGAAGGGGTGCCACCGAAACAGGTATGGAGGGTGCAAACCAGGCATCGTATTGCATTCCGGCAAAAGTACCCTTTGCTTTTTGGCACAACAATCCATTAATGGTGAGCGTATCAGACAATACCTCCCAGCTAATAAAATGAAGGGTATCTATCACACAAACCGGATGTAAATCGGCGTCTAATTCATTTTGTAAAGTAAAATTTGTACGTAGGTTACCATATATGTATCTGGGAGGTAGTGCTTGATTCTTCTTGTTAATTGTATCAATCACCTTTTCAAAATTGAGCGAATCTTGTTTCGACAATGTTATAATTCTGCTTTTATAATCATTGCTTGCTCTGAAATCTTTTCTTCTAACATTGTATATATAGGTATCTGCAGAAAACCAAAAATCAATGGTTTCATAATTATTACCATTCAAAAACTGATATACTGCATAACCATTTTTGGTTGGCTGAGTTGCAACAAACTGAAAAGAGAGTAAAGGCAGCATCAGCAATAGCAGGCTTCGTATCACAGTAAAAAAATGTTTACCAATATGCATATACATCTAATGATTTTATACTACTACATTGTGCATTAAAGGGAAATACCCCTATTGCAAAATACTTATTTTAGTTATATATTCTAACATAAACAGATAAATATTTTGGAATATAAATCGAGTGTTGTGGCAGCAGTACCGCCCTGATGATAGAATTATACGCTTATTCTACCCCCCAATTGTAACAGAAAATTGAAATGCTACACATTTTACTAGTTTAGCTTTTGTTTTTTATCACTTTATTTTACCGCTCATCCCAATTCAAGCCAAGAAAAAATATTTAAATTTCTAGTTAAATCATTGATTGTCAATAACTTAATAATTGAATACAATTCCTTAGTCAGCCTATTACTAAAATAAACTTGGTACTATGTGTTGCATAGTACCAAATAAAGTTGCATCTTTGTGTGGTCAATGATACAAATCATCTTAAAAACATAAAAAAATGAAACCACAACAAAAACAATTGTTCGCTAACCTAACCAACTTAGAAGTAGCACAATTAACCGCCGAAACAAAAGAAACCATTGCCAGTGCAGGCATTTTAACAACAGTTAAACCTGTTTTAAGCGCCGCCAATTTATGGAACATTCACAAAATGAAGAAAGTTAGGGTACAGAGAAGGTATTGGACATTATAGCATCATTGTTACAAATAGCAATGATGGGTGAGAAAAAAATTGAAAAAACAAATGCTTTTAAAAAAGCAAACCTTAAAACTCCGAAAAGTATGGACATTCAAAACACACAAAGCCAGATGCGTAAAGGGGTATTGGAGTTTTGCATCTTATCAGTTATTCGCCAGGGCGAAGTGTATCCGAGCGATATTGTTGAACAAATGAGAGCCGCCAACTTAAACATTTTGGAAGGAACATTATATCCATTGCTTACCCGTTTAAAAAATGCAGGCCTGCTTAGTTACAGATGGGTAGAAAGCAGCAGTGGACCGCCAAGGAAATATTTTATGATGACGGATAAAGGTTTGGCGTTTTACGAAGAACTAAAAGACACCTGGAACGAACTGGCCGATGCCGTTCATGCCTTAACAAAGCCAAAAAACCAAAACGAAGAAACAGACCAACCTTAACCAACTTTCTGAATAGAATCATTGGAACGGCCTAAACCATGCCGGCACCTATTTTATTCGGCAAACAAAACATTTAACCATGAAAAAGGTAATCAACATTAATTTTCAGGGAAGAATTGTTCCCATTGAAGAATCTGCCTATGAGGCATTACAGCAATATATAGATAGCCTGCGTTTGTATTTTGCCAATGAAGAAGGACGCGATGAAATTATTAATGATATAGAAGGAAGGATTGCAGAATTATTTGCAGAAGTACTTCAAAAAGGCAATACCTGTATTACGGATGCAGATGTAGAAACCATATTAAATAGTATGGGCAGGCCGCAGGATTTTGATGAAGAGGGTGTAAATAGTACAGCGCAACCCGGTGCAGAAAGTAAAAGCAATAGCACTAGCACCAGTACCGGCACTGCTAACCGATTATTTCGTGATGAAAACAACAAAATTTTAGGTGGTGTATGCAGTGGTATTGCCAACTACCTCAATATTGACCCACTTATTATTCGTATCCTCACTGCCATTTTTATTGGGGTAACATTTATTCCTTATTTAGTATTGTGGATTGCCGTGCCCAGTACAGCTTCAAAAGTAATTGGGGCACAACGCAAAAAACTATATCGCGACCCGGACGATAAAATAATTGCAGGGGTTTGCAGCGGATTATCTAAATATTTTGGTATCAATGTTTGGATACCACGGGCATTATTTATACTGCCATTTTTATCCTTCGCTTTCCGGCACTGGCATTGGGGATTATTTGATTTCCCAAGTTTTGTAAACTTTTCATTTAGTCCGGGTGCTCTGGTTATTTACATTATATTTTGGATAGTATTGCCTGAAGCCAAAACGGCTGCAGAAAAATTAGAACTGCGCGGCGAAAAAGTAGATGTGGAAAGCATTAAAAACACCATTCAAAGTGATATGGAAGGATGGAAAGATCGTGCAGAAAAAATGGGAAATGAAATAAAAAATAAAGCACAGGAAATAGGAAAAACAGTCAGCGAAAAAAGCAAACAAATGGGTACGGAAGCAACCATAGCAGCACGCAAAACCAGCAAAGACTTAGGCGATGTAATTGTATTGCTGTTTAAAATATTTGCCTATTTCATTATTGGGGTTGTGTTATTTGCTATTGTAGTGGCCTTATTTGCTATAGGCATTGTATTTACCGGATTAATGCCTTTAAAAAATTATATATTAGAAAGTGGATGGCAAAGCATTTTTGCATGGGGCACACTTATATTTTTTATTTGGGTGCCGGTAATAGGTATTGTTACTTTTATCATTAGAAAAATAGCCAATATTAAGGGTAATAAAAATATTATCCGCTACAGTTTTACGGCACTTTGGTTCATTGGTTTGTTTTGCTTTATTGGTTTGATGGTTTCTTTACGCAATGATTTTAGATACCACAACAACCCTATAGAACAAACTGTGAAAATACAACAACCCACCAAAGGTTATTTAGAAATTGTTCGTGGCAATGAAAATAAATTTTATTATAACAACAACCGTTGGTTTAGATTAGATCCTTTTACCAATATAGATGAAGATAGCGTATATATTAGAAATATCAATATCCGAATCGTTCAATCAGCTACCGACAGTTTTTTTATTAGTGCAGTAAAATTAGCGAATGGATCAAGCAGAACTGACGCCAATATAAATGCCGATGCCATTGCTTTTCAAATTACACAAAACGATTCTACCATTCAGTTTAACAACAGTATTGCTATTAACCAAAACAATAAATTCAGAAACCAACATGTAATTGTAACCATAGCTGTACCGGTAGGCAAAAAAATAAAAATTACCAGCAAAAAAAATTGGGATGATGGAACAGATGTTTATTTTGGGTTTGATGATAATTGGAACTGGGGTTGGAATGATGATGCTGCTTTCAACTGGAAATCAAATATAACTTACATCATGACCAAAAATGGTTTAAAAGCATTGGATGATTTTTCAGATGAAAGTAACAATAGTACGCCCAACTTTAACGAACAGAAAAAAATTATAAAAGAAAAATTAGAGCAATTACAAAAAGAATCGGACGATTTGAAAAAAGAATTGAACCAACCGGGCAGCAAAGACAGCAACCACTATCACTACCAGCCCGAAGCACCCAAAAAAACAAAGGTTACAGCCAATTCAAACGACTCAATAAATATGCTGCAACAAAATGTAACTGATTTAATCAGAACGCGATTCGCGATTTAAAATAGGTTGAAGTTGGGAATACCCCTGTGCCCGTTGCCGTTCCCGGCAGGGGCACTTTGTATATATAATTTAATATATGTATGCAATTATTTTTTTACCCCATTGCTACTTCACTTACTTTTGTTGCCAACAAAATGCACACATGAAGAACACAGCTTTTACCCAATACCACATAGCGTTAGGCGCTAAAATGGCAGAATTTGCCGGATACAATATGCCTATTAGTTACACTGGCATTAATGATGAACACCAAACCGTTAGAAACAACGCCGGTATTTTTGATGTTAGCCACATGGGCGAATTTATTCTAAAAGGCCCACAAGCATTGCCGCTTATTCAACAAATTACTACCAATGATGCTGCTAAATTAACAAAAGGGAAAGCGCAATACAGTTGCCTAACCAATACAAACGGAGGTATTGTAGATGATTTAATTGTGTATTGCTTAGATGAAAACCAGTCGTATATGCTGGTTGTAAATGCAGCCAACATAGAAAAAGACTGGAACTGGATTCGTCAAAACAATGAAACTTTTGGTGCCGAAATGCACAACATTAGCGATAAAACCTGCTTGCTGGCTATACAAGGACCAAACGCCACAAAAATATTACAACCTTTAGCAGGTGCTGATATATTAAACTTATCTTATTATACTTTTATCAAAACAACATTTGCAGGTATTGAAAATGTTTTAATTAGTGCCACCGGTTATACGGGTGCAGGCGGCATTGAAATTTATTTTGAAGACAGCAATGGTTCAGCAGCAACCATTTGGAATGCCATCATGCAAACCGGAACACCACAAGGATTAAAACCAATAGGGCTCGGCGCCAGAGATACATTACGTTTGGAAATGGGTTATTGCCTGTATGGTAATGATATTGATGATACCACTACCCCATTAGAAGCCGGTTTAGGATGGATTACAAAATTTACCAAAGAGTTCACTGCCAAATCTATTTTACAGGAACAAAAACAAAATGGCATACAAAAAAAATTAGTTGGATTTGAAATGATTGACCGGGGTATTCCACGCCATCATTACCTGATAAAAAATGAACAGGGCGAAACCATTGGCCATGTTACCAGTGGTACACAATCGCCCTCATTAAACAAAGGAATAGGCATGGGCTATGTAAACATAGCACAAGCAGCTTTGGGCAACACTATTTTTATTGAAATCAGGAACAATTTGGTAAAAGCACAAATTGTAAAAATGCCCTTTTTATCCTGATAAATTTTTAATAAAGCATTGTTTACAGGCAACAAAATTTGTTGCCTGTTTTTTTTAATATATTGTACCCATTCCATCGTTTAAAAAATAAAATACGTGATGATATTCTTCCGAAAAATAAACTTAAACAAATTGTTACCTCAAAAAAGCAGCATTCTTTTGCTTTGCATATTGGCAGTAGCCTGCCATAGAAAAACAGTACCCGATAAAACCTTGGGAGGAACTGGGAGGGTACACACAGAAATGGGCTATGCCTCTTACTATGCCGATAAATTTGAAGGAAAAAAAACAGCCAGTGGCGAATTGTTTCATCAATCCAATTATACTGCTGCACATAAACATCTGCCTTTTGGCACACAGGTAAGCGTCATTAACTTAACCAATCATAAATCAGTAATTGTGCGCATTAACGACAGAGGGCCGTTTGTAAAAGGCAGAATCATTGACCTCAGTAAATCGGCGGCAAAAAAATTAGATATGCTGGGAAGTGGCATTATAAAAGTGAAAATAAAATACAGAAAATAGGCGTACATCACCCTAATAAAATTCATTCACGCAAGTATCTTTGCAAACTTATCAACCAGCTCAATTTTGCATTCAATACATTCATTGGAACGAATCGTTGAATTACCTTGCATTTTAAATAAAAAAATATGAAACAACCAGTTTTGCATACCGTTTTATCGCCAGCACTTTTACATTTATATGATTTAAGCAATACGATTGTAGTGATAATAGATGTGTTCAGAGCCACTTCAACTATTGCTACTGCTTTATACAATGGAGCGGAAAAAATTATTCCGGTTGATAGTGTTGAACAATGCATAGCCCTTGGCAAAGCCACACCCAATAGCATCACAGCAGGCGAGAGAGACGGAAAAGTAATTGAAGGATTACAATATGGTAATTCACCCGGCGATTATCCTAAATCTTTTATTGAGGGTAAAACATTGGTATTAACCACCACTAACGGCACCCGCTTGTTACACATGGCATTAAACAATGGTGCTGCAGAAATTATAACAGGTTCTTTCCCAAATCTTGCTGCAGTAACAGAATTTTTAATGCAACAAAAAAAGAATGTTATTTTAGGATGCTCAGCCTGGAAAGATAAATTTAATTTAGAAGATACCCTATTTGCAGGGGCTGTTGTAAACAAAGTGACCAATCATTTTAAAATTCATTGCGATGCATCGCTCATGGCACAGGAAATGTATACCTTGCATCAAGATAATATGCACACATTTATCCGAAAAACAACACACTGGCATCGTCTTTCTGCTTATGGCTTGGAAAAAGATTTAGAATATTGTGTAACTCCAAATGTAGCCAATGTTTTACCACTGTATAAAAATGGTGCATTATTGGCCATGCATTAAGGTTTTTAATAGAAAGCTAAGCCCGGTGAGTTAACAAACATTTCATATAATGATCAAAATTTTTGACACCTGCTACGCAACAAAGCCGTAAATTTGCAAATTGCCCTTTTCAGTAAAAAAAGGCATCCTTGAAAAGCAAATTATTCATATTAGCAGTGTTCAGGAATTATGGCATTACCCTATTTAATTAAGCATATTTATAATAACGGAGCCGAAGAAGTCATTCGCCGTGGAAAAAAAATACATGCATCCGGCAACGTAGAACTGATTGAACATGATGCTTTAATGAACAGCGTTGTTTTCAGGGTAAAAGACGATACCTACGGTACTTTTTACAAAGTTTATATTCAACATTATAAAGATCCCAAAACACTTTCGTTGCGCTGTACCTGTCCTTATAACTTAACTGAAATTTGCAGGCACAAAGCCGGTGCATTATTCCAGTTGCAGGAAATGATTGATAAAAATTTATTGGGCGAAAAAGACATTAGTTACGACCAAAAGCATACGGTTGTTAAAATGAAAGTTTTAGACGTAAAGCTTATCCGCATGCTCACCGGCCAGGAGAACTATCCTTTTGCGGAAAATTTTGTTCGTTCCAATACTGCCAATATTATTGAAGCAAAAGATGAAAAAGTAGTTGCCGAACTATTCATTGATCAACAAAAGTTCACCATTTTTCTGCAAAAAAATGAAGAACGCAATTTTGATACAGGATGTAATTGTAACAGTGATACACATCACCCTTTATGTGTTCATAAAACCATTGTACTGCTTCAATTACTCAATAATTATGGCCCCAATTATTTTGATTCCATCAGAAATTGGGACAAAGAAAAAAATAAACTATTATCACTCTATGGCTATGCATTAACTGATGACTTATCCGGCAAATTTGAGTTTACTTATACCAACGGAAAGCCATTTTTAAAAGTATTAGATCCGTCTATTAAACGCATTACCCAAAATACACATACCGAATTGGTACCTCAGCCTGCATATCTTGCAGAAAGAAACCAGCAACAAAATCATGTTGCCGAACAGGCAGTTCAGGAAACCAATACCATTATCGGCAAAATACAACAGAAGTTGGGTACCATTATTATATTAAATCAACCACAATACCCATACATACAAGTAGATGCCATACAAGGAGAAATTGATGAAGACTTTAGCAAATACACCGGTAAAATTGAAAAAGTTGATTTAAATAAATTTGTTAATACGGAAGTTTTTAATGAAGAAGATAAAATTTTAGTACAACAATTACGCAAATTATTGCCAACGGAAGTAAGCAGATATTTAACCAGAAACTCACCATTCAGCGGCATTTGGGATAATATTATTCAGCAACATGGCGATGAATTGCCGGAAGAAACCAAACATCTGATTAACGAATACCTGCACCCTAAATTCAAAAAATTATTTGTTGAACTGGCCGAAAGTAATTTTACTTTCTATTTACCCGCCGGAAAAAATTTTACTACCGCAAATATTGAACCGGCCGAATTTGAACAGCAAACACTTGTACCTGAATTTTTTATTCAGCAAAAAGATAATCAATACATTATAGAATGTTATGCTAAATTACCTGTTGGCAGAATTAGTGTAAATGAAAACGAAATCAATACTCCATTTCTATTTTTAAACAATGGCAGATTTTATAATTGGGAACGACCGGAAGATATTTTATTGATTGAACAATTTTTGCCGGATGGGCAAATTGTGATTGCAGCAGAAGAATGGAAAAATAAATTAGAGCAATTCATCATTCCGCTCTCTAAACAATACAATATACAATTTGGAAATATTCACAAAAAAGAAGTAAGAGACAGTAAACCCGAAACAGGCGTTCTGCTAAAAGAAAAAGGCGATTACTTATTGTTTCAACCCATATTCACTTACCAGGGTTACCAGATAAAACCAGGCGATAATGAAAAAATAATTATACCGCAGGGCGATACCATTTTAATGATTTATCGCAATACAGAAGCAGAGCAATCATTTATTCAGGAAATACAAAAACTCCATTCCCATTTCTTACAATCTGATAGCGGAACTGCATTGGCGTTAAAGGGAGTTGATGTACTTAAAAACAATTGGTTCTTTCTTTTTATAGATACTTTAAAAGATAGGGCAACACCTATTTATGGTTTTGAAAGCCTGAAAAAATTCAGGTTCAATACAGCAAAACCTTCTACCAAAATTTTCATCAGTTCACATACAGATTGGTTTGATGCCAAAGTAGAAATTCAGTTTGGCGAGCAAAAAATTACCGTAGCAGATGTAAAAAAAGCATTGGCCAACAAACAACAGTTTGTACAACTTACCGACGGCACTTTGGGAATTTTACCCGAAGAATGGCTAAAAAAATATGCGCTGCTTTTTAGAATTGGTGAAGGAAAGAACACCAACATGAAGCTGAGCAAGTATCATTTTGGTGTAATAGAAGAACTATATGCGCAGCGTAACGACGAAGAATTAGTTATTCAATTAGAAAAAAAATATGAAAAATTAAAAGATAATCATACCATTCAGCCTACACCTGCTCCGGCACACTTACAAAGTGTTTTAAGGCCTTACCAGGAAAGTGGGTTTCAATGGCTAAATTACTTACGCGAAGTACAATGGGGCGGAATTTTAGCAGATGATATGGGTTTGGGTAAAACCATTCAGGCATTGGCATTTATGTATCATATCAAAAAAGAACAAGGCCATTTAAGAACCTTAGTGGTTTGTCCTACTACGCTGATGTTTAACTGGCAAAATGAAATTAAAAAATTTACGCCTGAATTATCACATTACGTGCACCATGGCGGAGCCAGAGAAAAAGAATCATTAACCAATACCAATTACGATGTAATCATTACAACGTATGGCACTTTACGTAGCGACATTAAACAATTTATAGAAATACCTTTCGATTATGTGGTATTGGATGAAAGTCAGGCAATTAAAAACCCTTCCAGCAAAGTAACAAAAGCAGCCTGTTTACTGAAGGCGAAAAACAGACTATGCTTAAGTGGTACACCACTTCAAAATAATACGTTCGATATTTTTGCGCAGATGAATTTTTTAAACCCTGGGATGTTGGGAACTGTTGAATTCTTTAAACAGGAATTTGCTATACCCATCGATAAGTTTAATGAAAAAGAACAGAAAGAACATCTTCGAAAATTATTATACCCATTTATTTTAAGAAGAACCAAAGAACAGGTGGCACAGGATTTGCCCGAAAAACAGGAGATGGTTTTATTTTGCGAAATGGGTGCAGAACAACGAAAAATTTACGATGCATACAGAAATGATTTTCGTGAAAAAATTCTGGGTGTGGTAGATACACAAGGCGTTCAAAAATCGCAGTTAACCATTCTGCAGGGCTTAATGAAACTACGGCAAATTTGCGATAGCCCAGCCATTATTAAAGAAGATGAAAAGTACCCGAATGTTTCGGTTAAACTGGAAGAATTGGGCAGAGAAATTACTGAAAACATCAGTAACCATAAGGCATTAATATTTTCACAGTTTTTGGGTATGCTGGCACTCATCAAAGAAAAATTAAATGAACTGGGTATTGATTATGAATATTTTGATGGCAGCACATCGGCAGAAGGCAGGCAAAAGGCAATTGAACGTTTTCAAAATGAAGAAAGTTGCAGGGTATTTCTTATTTCACTGAAAGCCGGTGGCGTTGGTTTAAATTTAACCGCTGCCGATTATGTGTATATTGTTGACCCATGGTGGAACCCGGCAGTAGAACAACAAGCCATTGACAGAACACACCGGATTGGACAAACCAAAAATATTTTTGCTTATCGCATGATCTGTACTGATACGGTAGAAGATAAAATTTTAAACCTTCAGGAAAGAAAAAGAGCCCTTGCAAGAGATTTAATAACAGATGATGAAGGCTTTGTAAAATCACTGAGCAGAGAAGATCTGGAATATTTATTTAGCTAAAAAGCATTGCACCCCATCAAAAAAGCTATTGCACATTTGTTTGCAATAGCTTTTTCTTTTTACAAAATTTTTAATTTACACCCTTACAGTTGGCTAATTTTTACATCATCCACTTGTTTGGTACGAATAGCAATATCAAATTTCTTTTGGTCAACACCATTGGCATTGCTAACCACCACCGTTAACTTTTGATAAGCAGATTTTGGAACGCTGAAACGTTTTACAAAATTCTGATCTTTAAAAGTGTTAGAATAAATTACATCGCCACTTTCATCATAAAAAGTTAAATCAAATTTGTTACCGGTTGGATTGGAATATGATACAGTAAAATTTAAATACTCATCATTACTACCGGTATATTTAATTTGAACTTTGTTGTTGTCGTTTTCTGCTTTGGTAATGTTGTTGGCTGCATGTGCATGTACTGATAAAAATAATGCTGCTGCTACTAAACTGCCTGCAAAAAATTTGTTGGCTACTTTGTTTAATGCTACTTTTTTCATGTTTTTTGGTTTTAAATGAAACAATAATTTTCCACCGATGCCGAAGCATCTTTTTTGATTAAAAAAAACTTGATTTCATTTGACAACCAATCAGATGGTGTATTTCATAGTAGGCAAGCGGTGCGTTGAAGAATAAATCAGTAAGGCCTACTTCATTTCAAATATTAATACAAAAATAGAAAAAAGGTAACCCAATACACAAAAAATTGTTACATTAACGAATTGTTACCAAACAAAACACTAACGATCGTTTGTATTTTTAGTAAGATTTCACCAAAAATAATACATATAATAAATGTATATGCATTTAAAAGTAGCCGGCAAAAACGAATTGTTTATGCTGAAAGAGGCTTGTTCAACATTTGCCAGAGCGCATCTTTTAAGGCCATTAAACCCTGACCGGTTACAGAGGATATAAACAAGTGAGGTATATGGGATGGTAGTTGTTGTTGGATGGCTTCTTTTAATTCTTCATCCAGCATATCGGCTTTACTAATAGCAATCATAAAATCTTTTTGCAGCATTTCAGGATTGTAAGCGGTTAATTCTTCCAATAAAATTTTAAACTCCGCTGCATGGTCATTACTGTCGGCAGGTATTAAAAAAAGCAATACCGAATTGCGTTCAATATGCCGTAAAAAACGATGCCCTAAACCTTTTCCTTCTGCAGCTCCCTCTATAATACCGGGCAAATCGGCCATACAAAAACTTTTGCCATCCCGATATTCCACCATTCCTAATTGCGGAATTAAGGTGGTAAATGCATAATCGGCAATTTTGGGTTTTGCAGCAGTAATTATACTTAATAAAGTAGATTTCCCTGCATTGGGAAATCCCACCAAACCCACATCGGCCAACACTTTCAATTCTAAATATTTCCAGCCCTCCGTTCCCGGTTCGCCGGGTTGGGCATATTCCGGCACCTGATTGGTAGGTGTAGCAAAATTGGCATTCCCTAAACCGCCTCTACCTCCTTTCAACCAAATTACTTCCTGTTTATCTTCTAAAATTTCAGCTTCAATTTTACCGGTCAATTCATCCTTTGCAATGGTTCCCAGCGGCACTTCAAGAATAATATCCGCACCGTCATGTCCGGTACAATTATTTTTTGATCCCGGTTCACCATTCTCTGCCAGCACATTTTTGTAATAACGCAAATGCAGTAACGTCCATAAATTGGCATTACCACGTAATATGATATGACCACCGCGACCACCATCGCCACCATCGGGGCCACCTTTTGCGGTTAATTTATTGCGCATGAAATGTTTGGCGCCGGCACCACCATGACCACTGCGGCAAAATACCCGGATATAATCTATGAAATTGTTTTTTTCAGACACAATATAACAGCATGATTGAAATACAAAGGTACAGCAATGTATTTACTGATTGGGTTTTGATTCATTCCATGTTTTGTAAACAATTGAATGTCCACTTTCGCCATCAGCATCAGGTATTTCAGTTAGCGCCTCACAAGCAGTCCAATATTCACGCATTTGTGCGGATAATGATTGATATAATTTTGTTCCTTCGGTTTTCCATTGTAACATTTCATCACTTACCGTTTTTATTTTTTTGGCAGGATTGCCAACAATTAAACTTCGGCGTTCAAATGCAGTATCTGCTTTGATGAATGTTAATGCCCCAACAATACATTCATCACCCAAAACAACATTATCCATAATCACTGCATTCATACCAACTAAACAATTGGCACCAATAGTAGCACCGTGAATAATGGCACCATGCCCAATGTGGGCACCCTGTTTTAATACAACAGTTACACCCGGAAACATATGTATGGTGCAGTTTTCCTGAACATTGCAACCATCTTCAATAATAATTTTACCCCAATCGCCCCGAATGGCGGCGCCCGGTCCTATGTACACATCACTGCCGATCATTACATTTCCGGTTACAGCTGCCTGTGGATGCACCCATGCAGAAGGATGAATAACGGGTATATACTGACGAAACCGATAAATCATGGTATTATTTTTTTTGAGGTTCTAAAACAGGTGCCTTTGAATAAAGCAATCAGGTGTTGGTTTTGATTAAAAATTTTAATTAAATACAAACCTGTACTTTTTCCATTATGCAATTCAACAGCTTCAGCAGTTAATATATCATGCACATGCACCGGTTTCAAAAATTGAATGGAGGTATCTAATGCCACCGATAATTGGTTGCGGTTATTACAGGCAAATGCAAATGCACTATCGGCAAGCGAAAAGGCAATACCGCCATGCACAATACCCATACCGTTCATCATTTCGGGCCTTACCAACATTGAAATTTTACTATACCCTTCTTTTACCTCCAATACCTGAATACCCAGCCATTGTGAAAAAAGGTCATCTTTCATCATTTGCTGTACCACCTGTTCAAAACTATTTTGCAATTGCATGGTTGAATTATTTAATTACCTTTAAAATTGGGTACTCTTTTTTGCATAAAAGCTACTACACCTTCTTTAAAATCGTTCGTAGCGGCAGCTTTTTGTTGTAACTGATCTTCTAATTCCAATTGCTGCTCCAGCGTTTGAACGGCAGATAAATGCACTGCTTGTTTAATATACGCCAATGCCCGGGTAGGCATGGTGGCTAAGGTAAGTGCTAATTGTTTGGATGCTGTTTCAAATACATCGGCAGCAAATGTTTTATAAATCATACCCATATTACAGGCATCGGCAGCAGTAACTTTATCGCCCAACAGCATCAATGCCATTGCTTTTTGACGACCAATTAAACGCGGTAAAAAGAAAGTACCGCCACTATCGGGTATTAATCCTATTTTAGAAAAAGCCTGAATAAATGCTGCCTGTTCATGCGCCACAACTATATCACATGCCAGTGCAATATTGGCGCCGGCACCTGCGGCAACGCCATTCACTGCAGCCAAAACCGGTTTTTGTAACTGTTGTAATCGGGTAATAATAGGATTAAACTGTTCTTTTAAAATCCTATCCATTCCAGTACCATTTGGATCCATTACTTCTTCCAAATCCTGTCCGGCACAAAAACCTTTACCGGCGCCTGTAATATATACACAGCGAACAGATGCATCCATACAAACATCTAATTTTTCCTGCAGCAGTAAGGCCATAGATCGATTAAAAGCATTTAACTTTTCAGGCCTGTTTAGTGTAATAAAGGCTATACCGTTATGTATTTCAAAATTAATTTCAGCCATTGTTTTTGATTAATGACATTTAAAATAATCAAAAGGTTCTTTGCAATCCAAACATTGATACAATGCTTTACAGGCTGTGCTTCCAAATCGGGAAACCAAACGGGTATGGTAAGATAAACAGTGCGGGCACTGAATGGCTTCTTCTTCCTGAAAAGCATCGGGATGGCAGACTGTTTGTTTAGGTAGCGGTGGGGCAATGCCGTAAGCTTTTAGTTGTTCCTTTCCTTTTTCAGACATCCAGTCTGTAGTCCAGGCAGGTGACAGTACCTGCTGAATATTCACCTGTTTAAACCCATTTTCCAATAACAATATTCGCAATTGCATTCGAATTACATCCATGGCCGGACAGCCACTATACGTTGGTGTTACAGCAATTGAAATTGTATTTTCATCTTCAATGATAACCTTTCTTACAATACCTAAATCAACCACAGAAAGCACCGGAACCTCGGGATCTTTTACCGTTTCCAGCAACTGCCATATTGCTTCTTCCGTATGATTGGATCTATTTACCATATTGCATTGGGGAAGGTTCTTTGTAAAAATTGCATTTCAGCAAGTATATAACCCAAATGTTCAGAATGATAACCGTTTTTTCCACCGGTTTGATGCCAACGGCCAATTGATTGTGGTGGCAAGGTTGCTGTTTCAAAAATTTGATTGATTTTATTCAGCCAATCTGAACGAAGCCTTTCAAAAGTCAGCATATCTGAGTAATAGCATAGGGTTTCATATCCTGCAGGTTCAAACAATTCGCCCACAAAAGGCCATAAGGCATCAATGGCCTGCAACATACGAAATTTACTTTCATCAGTACCATCTCCTAAACGAATCACCCATTCGCTACTCCACTTCAAATGATAGGTTACTTCCTTTACTGATTTTTCTGCAATGGCAGCCAATCGCTCATCAGCATTATTTTGTAATTGTTGAAAAAGATAAAACCGATACACACTGAAAAAGAAAATTTTAAGTATGGTTTGTGCCCAATCACCGTTGGGCTGTTCAAACAACAAATGATTTTTAAAAGCACCCACATCGCGTAAATAAGCCAAGCTGTCTTCTGTTATATGCTCAGGTATGATATCAAAATCTACCAACGATAGTGCCTTTTCTTTGGGTAACTGTTCCAATAACAAAGCTGCATATTGGTATAAGTTACGGGATTGCCCTACATAATCCAACGCAATATTGGTTAAAGCAATATCCTGTTCCAGAACAGGGCCATGCCCACACCATTCGCTGCAGCGATGTCCCATAATTAAGCTATCATCTGCCAATTGCAGTGTGCAATCAATCAATGCATCTGTAATTGCTGTTTCATTCATAACAATTGTATCTGACTCCATGAAAAATTCTTTTAAAAAACCGGCGGTGCAAGGCACTACATATATTTCAATTCATCGGGTAGCTGATAAAAAGTGGGATGCCTGTAAATTTTATCGTTAGCAGGATCGTACAAAGCATCCGATTCATCGGGATTAGATGCATGAATGTATTTACTTTCCACCACCCAAATACTTACGCCCTCCATTCTGCGGGTATACACATCTCTGGCATTCTCAATTGCCATAGCAGCATCTGCAGCATGTAAACTACCCACATGTTTATGATCGAGCCCCTGCTTGCTTCTGATGAATACTTCCCATAAAGGCCATTCACGGGAATTAGAGCCCGGGGCAGGGGCAGCACCCCCTTCAATTTCACCATAATCGCCATAATAATATTTTTTTATTAACTGCAACATAAAAGTTACTTTAAAAATGAGGAATTCAACTATCCTGCAGGCATTTTGCTTTCAGCCTGTGTTGTATTATAACGGTACTGCCTTGCTGCTTTTTTATCTTCATACGCTAAAGCTGCTTCCCGAACCCAGGCACCATTTTCCCATGCCTGTACACGGGTTGCCAATCTTTCTTTGTTACAGGGGCCATTGCCTTTTACCACATTCCAAAATTCATCCCAGTTAATGGCACCAAAATCATAGTGCTGTTTTGCTTCATTCCATTTTAAATCTTTATCGGGCAAGGTCATTCCCAAAAACTTTACCTGTTCAGCACATACATCTACAAATTTTTGGCGCAACTCATCGTTGGTAAATCGTTTAATTTTCCACTGCATGCTTTGCGCAGTATGTGGTGAATTATTATCGGAAGGCCCAAACATCATTAACGAAGGCCACCACCAACGGTTGATGGCATCCTGACACATTTTACGTTGTGCAGCATTGCCTTTCGATAAAGTTAAAAGAATTTCGAAACCCTGCCGCTGATGAAAACTCTCTTCCTTACAAACCCTTACCATTGCACGGGCATAAGGCCCATAAGAGCAGCGCGATAAAGGCACCTGATTCATGATGGCAGCCCCATCTACCAGCCAGCCAATGGCACCCATATCGGCCCAGGTGAGGGTGGGATAATTAAATATGGAAGAATATTTTGCTTTGCCGCTGTGTAACTGTTGATACATTTCATCGCGAGTAATACCCAGTGTTTCGCCAGCAGCATACAGATAGAGGCCATGGCCGGCTTCATCCTGCACTTTAGCCAATAAAATGGCTTTTCGCCTGAGTGATGGGGCACGGGTAATCCAATTTCCTTCGGGTAACATACCCACCACTTCGCTGTGAGCATGTTGTGATATTTGGCGAATTAATGTTTTGCGATATTCATCCGGCATCCAATCCTGTGGCTCAATTTTTATATCCTCATCTATTTTTTGCTGAAACTGCTCTGATAATTTTGTTGTATCCATAACCAACCATTTAGATTTCAAAAATAAGGAAATACCCGCTGCTTACTAACAATTGTTAGTTTATTTAACATCATAATCTACCCAAACTTCATCAGAAGCAGGATGACTTTGGCAGGTAAGTATAAAACCCGCAGCCACTTCATCAGGCTCCAAGGCATAATTTACCGCCATATTTACCTTACCTTTTAATAGTTTAGCACGACAGGTTGAACAAACACCACCTTTGCAGGCATAAGGCACATCGGCGCCCTGTTGCTGGGCTGCATCTAAAATACTCATGCCATTAGCAGCCAATGGAAATTGAAAACTACGCCCGTCTAACCGTATGGTAACTTTACTGGCATACACACTTTTATTCACCTGATAAACAGTAGCTGCAGTTCTTGGTTTGGCGTGCAAGGCAGTAAACAGCTCAAAATGAATATGTTGATCAGCAATTCCTTTTTGCTGCAAAAAATTTTTTACAACGGTTATCATTTCAAAAGGACCGCAAATAAAAAATTCGCTGGCAGAAAGATCAATTGCCTGTTTGGCTAAAACAGCACATTTTGGCGCATCAATGCGTCCTTCGTTCAATGGACTTTCTACTCTTTCCCTACTAAAAACAGGTATAAGTATAAAACGATCCATGTATTTATTTTTCAGTGCTTCCAAGGCTTCTTTAAATAGCATATCGGCACGGCTTTTATTGCCATACACTAATGTAAAGCTACTTTTAATTTCGGTTTGCAGAGTAGCGGTAATGATGGATAAAATGGGCGTAATACCACTTCCTGCAGCAAATGCAACATATTTTTTTTGCTGTTCGGGATGTAAAGGGGTAAAAAATTTACCCATGGGGGGCATCAGCTCAATACTATCGCCAGGTTTTAAACAATGAAATGCATAATTTGAAAAAATACCATCCGGCAATAATTTTACAGCAATGCGCCACCGTTGTTCGGAAGGAGCAGAACACAGTGAATAAGATCGCCTGACTTCTTCCCCATTGATATGTGTTCTGAGGTTAATGTACTGACCTGCCGTAAATGCAAATGCAGCCTTCAGTTCATCTGGAATATCGAAACCAATTACAACAGCCGTATCGGTTTCATGGTATACTTCATTCACTTTTACCGGATAAAAATGTGCCACAACGAATGATTTAATTAATGATTTGGGGAAACTGGTTGATTGAGTACTATCCATTAATTTTTCAATCCGCCTACCAGAATGGTAATCATATTTTCTTCTAATACATCACCACTGATGCGCTGTTTACTTCTGTGCCAGCTTTCAATGCCGCTGATGGCATGCAACATAATCAGCACCGCTGTAGTTGCATCGATGGGTTTTATTTCTTTTTTTTGAATACCCGATTCTATAATGGCAGCAAAACGTTTGCGATAAGTACGCCGCTGATTTTGGAAATTAGACAGATAGGGATCTTCAAGGTATTTCCATTCCCGGTCGCTCACATATACTTCATCAAAATGATTAATCATGCCATGTATATGAAAACGGAGAATCTTTTCTATTTTTTCAATACTACTGCAAGTTTCAGCTTCTACCGTTTCCATAAAATGCCCATAGCGATTGGCTACACTAAAACATATTTCGTGCAATAATTCGCTTTTGCTTTTAATATGGTTGTATAGGCTGGCGGCTTCTACGCCAACAATATCAGCCAGTTCACGCATACTGGCAGCTTTGTAACCTTTTTCTTTGAATAAAGTAGCGGCTTTGGCTATAATTACTTCTTTACGAGAGTTATTGGTGTCGGTTTTAATTCTTCCCATGCTGCAAAAATACACTAACTAACGTTAGCACCAAATGAAAGTTCATACTGTTAGTTTAAAGAGGGAATCCACTCATTGCCCATAAAAAAAGCCAAACAATGGGCGTTGCCAGTAACAAGGAATCGAATCGGTCTAAAAAACCACCATGCCCCGGCATAATTTGTCCACTGTCTTTTACACCCGCCATTCGTTTTAATTTGCTTTCCAACAAATCGCCGAAAGTTCCGGCCACCGTAGCAATAATGGTAATACCCCATGCAATGTTTAGCGAAACACCTGTAAACTGAATACCCAGAAAAGTAGCTACAATTATGGCTATAATAGCTCCACCAATGGTACCTTCCCAGGTTTTTTTGGGAGAAATAGCAGCAAGCGGCCTTTTACCGATAAAGGAACCCACCAAATAAGCCATGGTATCATTGATCCAGATGGTACCAATCAATAGCAATACAATGGCAAGCCCCGGAAATATTTGTAAGTTATTAATACCTGCTACAGGCCAAAAACCAATTCGAATATCCATCATTAAACTCCAGCTCAATGAAATATAAATAAGCCCCAATAAGGAATACCCGATTATTTTAAGATCTATTTCCTTCTTCAACACAATTTCTTTGGCCATTAATAAAACAGCCATTAATAAAAACAAATACCATCCCAAACCATACATGGTTACCTGGCCCAATGGAAAAGGGTTATGAAAACGCCAAACCATAAAGCACCATCCCAAAAACATAACTCCATATTCATGCACCAACCCAATACCGTTGTAGGACGGATATATTTTTTTAATTAATTGCTGATACTCATGCCAGCAGCCAAAATGAATAAGGGTAAATAATATAAAAAAACTCCACTGATTAATCAGTAACCCGGACAGCATAATCATAACAAAAAGCAATGCGGTAAGTGTGCGGGTTTTAAATGTTTGCAGGTTCAATGCCATAGCAATTCGTTCAATTAATTTAAAAGCGACTGTTGTAATAAATGCTGTGCCACATCTTTCAAATGCATGGGCACATAAATTTCAATTTGTCCGAATATCAGGTAACTGCTGTCTAATTTATTCAGCACCTGAACCGGAATACTGTTTTCTTCCAAAACTCCTTTTATAATGCTGGCTTTCGGAAAATTTTGTGTACTGAATAACAAATACCAGGAGGGTTTATCCTTCATAAAAAAAGTTTATACCAATGATTGCTGCGTTGGTGTAACCTGCTTAAAGTACTTAAATAATGCTACTAACGCTATAACGGCTGCAATGCCAATATACCAGGGAAAAGTTGTATCATCCAAAGCATCTTCTTTTAACTGTCCGTTTTTGGTAGCAAAATACAACATGGTTACAGCAAAGCCATTGTTCAAAAAATGCAACAAAATATTGAGCCATATATTTTTACCATAATAATAAATATAGCCTAAAATAATGCCCAGTCCAAAACGGGGTAAAAAACCATAATAGCTGGTGTGCGCTGCACTGAAAATGATACTGGTAATAATGATGCCTACTGCCGCATTTTTAGTCCATTTTACCAGAATATTTTGTAACCCTCCTCTGAAAAAAGTTTCTTCAAAAATGGCCGGCGCAATGGCAATAACGAACAATGTGTACAGGTAATCGCCAAAATTTTTCATGGAAGCCATCCCCTTTACGCCATCGGTATATGCTTTTTCCATTGCCTTAAAACTCACTTCCCATTTGTGTGGAATGGGAATAATTTGGTTGAGCTGCGTTAATGCACCGCTTAAAAACAAACCCGCAAATACCATTGCAATCACCAAATATACCTGACGAATATTTACTTTACGATTATATTGCATGTATTGCAAAGGCTTGCGGCTTAATAACAATGCTAAAAAATATGCCGGCAAAAAAAACATACAAAAAGACATTACCAATTGAATCAGTTTGGCTACATTGGCATAAGCCGGTAATAAAATATAGGTAGCCATGCTGGTAAACGATTGGTGCGTCATCATCATCCAAATAATTACTGCCAATACACTACTCACTACAATACCCATTCCCGCAAAGCCAATCAAAATGGCCAACTGCCCAAAATAAGAAATTTTACTACTACGTAAAACCGGCTTTTCTGCTGTAAAGGCATCAAAACCATCTTGTTCCGGTGTTGTATTTTCAAACATATCCATAATTTATCTGTAAGATTGTAAATTTGCACTTTGGTTGTTAACCAACCAATTAATTTTTAATTGAATGGTAAAAATAGGAAACATCAGCTTACCGGCCTTTCCTTTATTGCTGGCTCCTATGGAAGATGTTAGTGATCCTCCTTTTAGGGCAGTATGTAAAGAGAATGGGGCAGACTTAATGTACACCGAATTTATATCGAGTGAAGGATTGATTCGTGATGCCATTAAAAGCAGAAGAAAATTAGACATATTTGATTACGAACGCCCCATTGGCATACAAATTTTTGGCGGCGATGAAGAAGCCATGGCGCTCAGTGCTAAAATTGTGGAAACCGTACATCCCGATTTGGTTGACATTAACTTTGGTTGCCCGGTTAAAAAAGTTGTCAGCAAAGGTGCCGGAGCCGGCGTTTTAAAAGACGTTGATTTAATGGTACGCCTGACTGAATCCGTTGTAAAATCTACGCATTTGCCGGTAACTGTTAAAACCCGTTTGGGTTGGGATGAGCAATCTAAAAATATTGAAGAAGTAGCAGAACGCTTGCAGGATGTAGGTATTCAAGCTTTATCTATTCATGGTCGCACCCGTTCTCAAATGTATAAGGGAGAAGCCGACTGGACGCTCATTGCCAAAGTAAAAAATAATCCCCGCATCAAAATTCCCATTTTTGGAAATGGCGATATTGACTCACCCGAAAAAGCATTTGAATACAAAAACAGGTATGGTGTAGATGGCATCATGATTGGCCGCGCCGCTATTGGCTATCCCTGGATTTTTCGTGAAATTAAACATTATTTCGAAACACAAACAGTATTACCTTCACCAACTATACGGGAACGGATTGACGTTTGTAAAAACCATCTTTTAAAATCGGTTGAATGGAAGGGCACCATTGTTGGCATTAATGAAATGCGCCGCCATTATGCCAACTATTTAAAAGGTTTACCCGGCATAAAAGAATACCGCAACAGATTGGTGACCGTAAAAGAAACAGAAGAAATTATTGCCATTTTATCTGAAATTGAACAGAATTATGAAGGGTACAGTTTTGAGCGCACAGCCATTGAACTGATTAATTATCACGAGAAATGCCCGGTATAATATTATGTTACCGGCAACAAATCGTTGTGCAGCACCTGTTGCGTCGCACACTTGTACGTTCCTATCGCTATGCGGCAAGCGGCAATTACATCATCACTGTTCAATAGCGGCTAAAAATTTAGGAGATAAAGGCGAAACAAAAGAAGAAAAATAATGCGTTAACATACCTGATTCATTCACAAGATATTTATTAAAATTCCAAACTGGTGCCTGATTATTCCATCCATTCCTGTTCGCATCACTCAACCATTGGAACACAGGATGCTGCACCTGAGATTTTACCACAACCGATTTTTGCATTAACGGAAATTGTACTCCGTAATACAAGCTGCAAAAATTTTTAATATTGGCATCCGTATCCGGTTCCTGATTTTTAAAATCATTGGATGGAAATGCCAGGATGTTCAACCGGTCTTTATATGTTTCATATAATTTCTCCAACGCATTATACTGCGCCGTAAAACCGCAATTACTGGCAGTATTCACCAGTAATACTTTTCCCCCGTGTAAAGATGAAAAGTTGAAAACGGAGCCATCAGATTGAATGGCTTGCAAAGTGTAAAAATCTACCGGCGGTATCACTTGTTGCAAATTGACCAGATAATTTTTTTTATCCGGCATCCACTTACCTATTTGCATGGTAATGGGATATATCCATTTCAACAAACTTTGTTTTACTGTCATACTATATTTTAAAATGTACTAACAAGGCAACACATCATTGATGGATGTTGTTCAAAAAAACGCATCATTTACCGAATCAGCCATTTAAACAGTTTCAGCTTTCCTTTAAAAGGCGGGTATTTGATAGCCGGATCAAACCAAGTTGGTGTTTGCATTACTGTTTTTTGATGACTGAAGGTGTTAAAAGAATATTTACCATGATAAGCGCCCAGTCCGCTGCCTCCCCTTCCGCCAAAAGGCAAATTTGGATTGGTTAAATGCCAGCTGGCATTATTGATACAGGCACCACCTGATGGTATTTTTTGTATCCAATCTTCGGCATTTTTTTTAGATTGCGTAAATACATAAAATGCTAACGGATTTGGGTTGACGGAAACAATAGATTCTACTTCTTCCGGAGTTGAATAAGAAAGTATTGGCAATACCGGACCAAAAATTTCTTCTTTCATTATGGAAGCATTTAAATCAGATACCGCTAATAAAGTAGGCGCAATATATAAATTATCTTTTTGAAAGGTGCCTCCTGCTAATATAGTTCCCTGTTGTAAATAACCAACTACCCTGTTCCATTGTTTTTCATTAATCATTTTACCATAATCAGGATTGTTGGCTGCATCATCTCCAAAAAACTGATGAATTACCTTTTTCATTTCTTGTACAAAAACCTCCTGAATAGCATGATGCACCAAAACATAATCGGGGGCCACACACATCTGTCCACAGTTCGAGAATTTGGTAACAGCAACCCGTTTTGCAGCTATAGCAATATTGGCATCAGCATCAATTAAACAAGGACTTTTACCCCCCAATTCCAATGTAACGGGCACTAATTTTTCAGCAGCCATTGTATAAATGATTTTACCAACTGCTGTGCTGCCGGTATAAAAAATATAATCGAATGTAAATGAACGTATCAGAGCAGGTACCACTTCAGCACCATCTCCCTGAATGCAAGCAATATAATTTTTGGAAAAAGTGGTATCAATTATTTTTTGTAACATATTTGCAGTTGCCTCCGCAAACTCACTCGGTTTTACCACCGCCACATTACCGGCAGCAATGGCGCCTACTAATGGACTGAATAATAATTGAACCGGATAGTTCCATGGCGCAATGATTAATACAACGCCCCAGGGTTCTGCATATACTTTACTGGAAGAAGGCAGATTCGCTAAATTAGTACCAACATTTTTTGGCTTTATCCAATTTTTTAAATGGTGCAGCGCATGATTTATTTCAGCCACCACCATCCCAATTTCCGTAACCCAGGCTTCTTCCCTGCTTTTTTTTAAATCAGCTTCCAGCGCAGTATACAATTCATTTTCAAATTGAAGAATGGCTGCTTTTAAATTCAGTAACTGCTGCTTTCTAAAAGCATAAGTTTTGGTAACCCCTGATTGAAAATTCGTTCTTAAATCATTGAGAAAAGACAAATCATTCGGCTGCATATCAATTAATTTCAAAGAAAAGATAAAGAAAATAACGCTACAAATAAAACCCCATCATTGATAGCAAAAAAAGGGCCATTGCAAGTAATTGCAACAGGCCCTATCTAACAAAAACGACTACCACAAATTTTTAATTATTGAATAGTGTAAATGAAGCTGTTTGCACTTCATTACTGTTGGTACCAATCATCACTTCATATTTTCCGGGCTCAGTAACATATTTTAACTGGCTGTTATAAAACTTTAATACATCAATCGTTATCGGAAAGTCAACTGTTTTGGTTTCGCCCTTTTTTAAAAATATTTTTTGAAATCCTTTCAACATTTTAACCGGCCGGCTAACAGATGCCACTTCATCACGCAGATATAGTTGTACCACTTCCTCCCCATCATAATTACCGGTATTCGTAACATTGACTGATGCATGAATGGTTCTTCCATTTTTCAAACTAATGTCAGATAAAGTAACCGGGGAATAATGAAAACGTGTATAACTTAATCCAAAACCAAACGGAAACAGGGGTGTGTTAGGAATATCTAAATAATCTGATTTAAATTTGGTATCTCCACCTAAAATATAAGGTCTGCCTGTATTTAAATGATTATAATACACCGGAATTTGCCCAACACTAAATGGAAACGAAGCAGTTAGTTTACCCGAAGGATTCTCTTTTCCAAATAACACGTCTGCAATTCCATTTCCGGCTTCCGTTCCACCAAACCATGCATCCAATATAGCAGTAACCTGCTGACTTTCTTTAACCAACGTCAATGGTCTTCCGTTAAATAAAACCACCACCACCGGTTTTCCGGTATGCACCAAAGCAGTTAACAAGCGTTGCTGGCTTTCAGGTAAACCAATATCTGCCCTGCTGGATGATTCTCCGGACATATCGGCTGCTTCGCCTAATGCAGCCACTACCACATCGGCCTGTAAT
>NZ_LUHG01000011.1 GCF_001623405.1 Hydrotalea flava | reverse complement strand
GGCAGGATAGTATTTATAAATTTTTACCGGCATTTGTAAAGAAAAATGGGATACCGAGATGGGATAAAGTAATATATAGTACGAATCAATCTGTATCAGGCAGGCAGTTATCTACGTATGGCGTTAATACAGCAGGCAGCCTCACAAAACATAGCCAAAGTAATACAAATGAGGGCAGCCAAGGCATATTTATTATACCCTTGCAGGCACAAAATGCAAATACCATACAGTCGTACATAGTGGCTTACAAACACAATGACAGTTTGTATACTTACCGGTTGTATAATCGGGATTCATTAAATGCGCTTAGGCCAAAAAGCTCAGCAGCAAAAACTAATTTATTAAATACGCAGGCGGTTTTTGGGTATTTTGAGCAAACGGTGAATAATAGAGATGGTATTACCATTGCATCGCCGGTTACAGGCAAAATAAAAAATGTAGCGATAGCATTTCAAGTGCCAACCAATAACAATGCCAATAGCACGCAATCATTGAATGGAACAATGGTGGGTGGCGGTTGTGAAATGAGCATAGAAGTGATGATTTCTTATTCATTCGAAGTTACCCTTGATGGGCATACAATATACATCACAGAAACTTACTCTGTAAAATTAACCATTATTATTGATTGCACCGGCGGCGGAAGTTGTAGTTGTGCAACGCCGAAGGATGTTATTATAGATGGCGTAGGAGGAGCAGGCAATAACAATGGTAATTGGTGGGATTATGGAACAGGCTATCCATATTTTCCATGGAATCCGGGTGGAGGCATAAGTGGAGGTGGCGGCGCCGGACCTTACGAGCCCGATTGGAGTTGGTGGTGGACGGGTGGTG
>NZ_LUHG01000027.1 GCF_001623405.1 Hydrotalea flava | reverse complement strand
ATTCGCTCCGTTTGTTCCGGTAGCTCCGTTTGTTCCGGTAGCTCCAGTATTACCTGTTGCACCTGTTGAGCCGGTAGCGCCATTCAAACCATTGGTACCGTTGGCACCTGTTGCACCGGTTGCACCTGTAGTTCCTGTGGCTCCAGTGGCTCCAGTATTACCTGTTGCACCTGTAGTTCCTGTTGCACCTGTAGCACCTGTATTACCAGTGGCACCTGTTGCTCCGTTTGTTCCATTGATTCCTGTGGCACCAGTAGCTCCTGTGGCACCGGTCGCTCCGTTTGTTCCGGTAGCTCCGTTTGTTCCGGTAGCTCCAGTATTACCTGTTGCACCTGTTGAGCCGGTAGCGCCATTCAAACCATTGGTACCGTTGGCACCTGTTGCACCGGTTGCACCT
>NZ_LUHG01000039.1 GCF_001623405.1 Hydrotalea flava | reverse complement strand
CGTTGGATACACGCAACTGACCCAAAGCAGGATTTTCAAAAGCCATTTCTACAACAGCCTTCTCAATTTCCGGCTCAATTCTGTTTTGCGGAATTGGTTTTTTGCGACTAATTTCTTTCAAGGCAATCGGACCGCCTGTATCATAGAGTTCTTTAATGCGGTAAAAGCTATCGCGGCTGTAACCGTAAACACGGCAAGCCTCTGATACGTTACCTAATTTTTCTGCTAATTTGAGTAATCCTAATTTGCTTTGGATTAACTTTGATTCTACATTCATTTCTGACAGTTTTTAAAGTGGTTAAATTGTTTGTTATTTCATTTGCAATTTAACCCAACTGTCAGATTAAGTTTTAACTATTTCATATTATGATAGTAAACGCTTTCTTAGCGAAAATAGGCATTGGTACTTTTTTCTTTAAAGACCCAAAGGAAGGGGCGTGGCTTACTGCAGTAATGATTATTTTAGCAATGCTTTACTATAGAAAAAATAAACGTACTGCAGTGCTTAATAAGTATTCACAAGAAAGCGAAACAGAAAGAAAGAAGGGTAATGCTATTGTTGCCGTTTACGTAGCGTTATCTTTCTTATTGATTTTTGCAGTTGCATTTTTCAGACCAGGGAAATTGTAAAGCGAAATAGAAGCTAAACAGAAAAGCCCCTAACCTCAGCCTAGTTTATCAAAAGTAAAAATTTTCTCCTGTCATATGGCTGTGCCTGCGCCCTACAGCCTTCACATCCTTAAAAAAGTTAGAATCGCTGGTAGCCATGCCGACGAAAGCTTCAAAAGGCAATCCTTCAAAGGGTTGCCTTTTTGTTTTACACATATGCAATCAATTAACGCTCCATCAAAAATCTTATATTAATTATATTGTATAGAATGATCCATTTCAGTATATTAGCGTAGGATTTAGCGTTGTAGGCAGCAGTGGTGTTGTGAACTGGTATAGACCCATTGGCCGACCAAATGCGCCGCTTCTCTCCGTATAATTATGCATTGGATAATCCAATTAGGTTTATTGATAGAGATGGGATGGAAGCGGAGAGTGCAAACTGGGCACAAGATCCCACTGGTTCTATTTATAATCATTCCGCTACATTTGAGGGAGGGCTAACGGTAACAACAGTTGATGGAGATATTTCAGGGGAAGGTACATCCAAAGAATCTGAAGGAGGTGATAAAAAGAAAAAAAAGAATGATGGCCCGATACCACCTGGTGGTAATAATAACCAAGAACCTAATTTAAAAAATATACCCTCTTTTAATGATAATGGTGAATCAACTTCAAAAGAAGGCAATACAAATGGTAAAAATAAACAAGAAGCAAATCATTCTTCTACAGTTGAAAATGTTATCACAAAAACAACAGATGCTTTAGATAAGGCATTGACTTTAACGGATGCCAATTTGCAAGGAGCACAAAAACTATCAAACATTCTTACCAAAACAAAAAATACCATAACTCCATTAAAGAAAATACCATTTCTGGGATTTATTCAAAAAGTAACAGGGGTCTATTCAGTTTATGCTAATGCCAAAGAGGCACGTTCAGAATGGAATCAAGGACATGTAGGTTTGGCTATTTGGAAAGGTACAGAAGCTACTGCCACTGGTGTATTTTTAGCCGGTGGAGGGGCTGAAGTTGAATTAGGATAGAATTTAGGAACTATTGCTGTAGATGGTATTGTAGATTATTTTAAAAAATAAATTAGTTATGATAATATTTGATTTTTTAGTTTATCACTTAACGCAATGGTTTGAGCAGCGAAAAAAAAGGCTTGCTTGGAATACACCTTTAGAACAGGCAATATATGGAGTTGTAATTGCATTAACTGGAATATTTGTTATTGTAGAAATAAATTTAGAAGATACAATATGGGCTGAAAGCAATTTTAAAACACCAGCGTATTTAGTTGTAATCGTTGCCCTTATTATATACTATTCATTAGTATATGTTTATGTTAAAAAGGGAAGATATGAAAAAATTATTAATAAAAATTTTGGAATTAGTAAAAAAGTGGGGATAATAATTTCCCTTGCTATTTTCTTTTTTTGTACAGTTGGTTAGTTAATAATATACATGATAATAGTTCCACCTGGAATAGGGAAACATTAATTATTAATAATATTTTGCCCCTCAGCGTAGTTTATCAAAAGTAAAAATTTTCTCTTGGCGTATGGCTTTGCCTACGCCGTACTTTTTTGTAGCTTTCAGCTACTATCAACAATATTCCTATAAGCCAATTGGCTATTTGCCTACCTGCTTGTGGAATAAAATGTACCATTCACCTGTTCACAAAACATCCATACGCATACAAAAATAACATTCCCCTCAAAACCCCGCCACCCCTATCACAACTTTCAAAAAGTTCGAACTGCGGGTAGGCAGGCCGACTACGGCTTTAGTGTTAAAGTTTGTTTTAGTAAAACAATTTTAATAGCAATACGCCAATAGCATATACTACAGTAACTACAAATATGCCTCTGGCTGTTTTATCTTTTCTTGCATTAATATAAATGGTAAATACAATTGCATTGGCCAACAATGAAAAACTAAGCATGGCTGTAATTAAGTGTTTTTCAATGCCTAAATATTGTATAAATTCTACAATGGTTAACCTTCTAAAACGCCAAAAATAAAAACCTAACATGCCGGCAAAAGGTGCTAACAAACCTAACACAATGCCTAATTGAATATGATCTTTTTTTAAAAACATTATAATTGCCAGTTGGTTTCTAATTGTTGTTTCAGTTGGTAATCTGTTAAATCAAATGTAATGGGTACTATGCTAACATAATTGTTGTTGAGTGCCCATACATCGGTATCTTTTCCTTTATCAAAGTTTACAAAATCGCCGGTAAGCCAATAGTATTTTCTGCCATGCGGATCGGTGCGTTCAATAAAATCTTCTTCATATTTGGCGTAAGCCTGCCTGCAAACTTTAATGCCTTTAATAAGCCCTGCATCCAAAGCAGGAATATTTACATTAAACAATAAGTGTTTGGGTAGTTTTCTTTTCAATAACTGTTCTGTAATTTTTCGCACATAAATTTTAGCTGCAGTAAAGTCGGCTTCCATACTATAATCTAAAAGCGAAAATCCGGCAGAAGGTATACTTTCAATGGCAGCTTCCATAGCAGCACTCATGGTGCCACTGTAAATTACATTAATACTATGGTTGGCACCATGATTAATGCCACTTAAACAAATATCGGGTTTGCGGTGTAAAATTTTATCCACTGCTAATTTAACACAATCTACCGGTGTGCCATTGCAGGTGTAGGCTTCTACGCCTTCTATAAAATGTACTTTTTGTAATCGCAGCGGATGACCAATAGTAATGGCATGTCCCATACCGCTTTGGGGTTTATCGGGTGCTACCACCACCACTCTTCCTAAATCCATCACTGCTTCTACTAATGCTTTTATGCCCGGAGCGCCAATGCTATCATCATTTGTAACCAATATAACAGGTTGTTCTTTTTTTACTTTTTTTGCCATGAGTGCAAGATACAATTTGAATGTATGTTGAAGTGGTAATTTTTTACCGCCACTTTTCATTTGCAAGAAAGGTAACCATGTAAAATAAACAAAACCGCCTCAATTGATATTGAGACGGCTTGTTAGATGTGATAGAAAAGGGTGTACAGATTAAAGGCCTAAAAGTCCGCCTTTATTCAAGGTTTTTTTGGCTTCGCCAATTTTAAACCCATTATTATAAATTTCAATTTTATACTCTCCGCCTTCAAATTTGCTGCCGGGTTTCCAGTTAAAACTGGCCGGTAATGTTTTACCTTGTTCATAATTTACTTCTACTGCATTTGAATAAGCTTTATCGCTACCATCTCTCAACTTAAAAGTACCTTGTGTGCCGGATGGAGTACCATCAGGATTGGTAACACAAACATATAAGATTTTTTTGCCGCTTGGTGTAATCCTGTTTTCATCAATATTGCAGGTAATCACAAACATGTCGGCTCTTTTGGCATTATTGGTGCTTACTTCTTTGCCGCTCTTTTTAACAATCACAGCTTTAACATTGATGTTAGAGGCATGCAGTGTAGAAGCAATGTCTTCAATATTGGCTTTTTCTGTTTGGGTTTTTGATAAATTACCTTGTAGCTCAGTGTTCTGACTAGTTAATTGTGATTTGTCGGTAGTTAATTGCTGATTGGCTGCAGTTAATTGTTGGTTTTCGCCTTTCAGTTGTTGAATTTCAGCAAACAAACTATCAATTTTTGCATTTAATTCTGCAATCATTTCTTTGGCCTGTTTTAATTCGGCTTCTGTAGCGTTCTTTTTGTTTAAAATACCTCTGATATTTGATTTTAATTTTAAAATCTCGCTATTTTTTTCAGCCAAATCACCTTGTAATTTTACGTTACTTCCGGTGAGTGAATCTGCCTTTGCAGAAGCATCATTGAACAATACCTGTAAAGAATCTTTAGCGGTTAAAGCTGTTGAAATTTGTGTTTCTTTTTGAGAAATGATATCATTTGTTTTACTCTTGTCATAAATGATATATCCCCAAGTTAAAACAAGGGCGGCAATTAAAATGCCATAAAAGGTTTTGCGATTGTCTCTTCCTGATGAGGAAGGTTGGCTTTGTGGGTTTTCTGTTGGTGATGTATAACTCATAGTTGTATGTTTTACGGTACTAAAATAATCTTTGTAAATGTATTTTTATAGTGAAACTGTTTTTAAATATTGAATTGTATTTTATTTGGAATGTATCTGTTAACCAAACAGGCTACTTTTCTTGAGTAAAATAGAACCCTGACCTATTTTATATCCATTTTGGTAAACCATAATGGTATAGTCGCCGGGCTGATAATCTTCATTGTTGCGCCAGTTTAAATTAACCGTTGCAGTTTTACCCTGCTCATATTGCACTACTACTTTTGCAGTATAAGGTTTTACACCTTCTTTTTTAGTAAGGATGGTATTGCCGGAAGAAACAATAACACCATCTGGGTTAACGATACAGATGTATAATTCTTTTTCGCCGCTGGGTGCTATTCTGTTTTCATCCAAATCAAAATTGATTCGCAAAATATCTGCTTTTTTGGCAATGGTAATCATTTTCTCTTTACCATTGTTGCGTAATTTTAATGCTTCAATACTAAAATTGGAAGCATGCAGTGTAGAAGCCTCATTGGTTATATAATTGTTGAATGCAACCGTTTTACTAAGGGTATCCTGTAATTGGGCTTTGTCATTGTTTAACTGTTCATTGGCTAAAGTTAATGCCTGGTTTTTACTTTGTAAAAGTGCCAGTTCATTGTATAAATCATTCACTTTTTCATTTAATTCATCAATCATTTTTTTGGCCTGTAACAATTGTGTAGTAGTAGTATTGCGTTGTTGCAATAACACCACAATATTGTTTTTTAAATGTTGAATGGTTTTGTTTTTATCAGCCAGTTTATCAATTAACTGAATGTGCTTGCCGGTTAAAGCATCTAATCGGGCAGAGGTGGCATTGAATTCAACCCTTAATTCAGCCTTTGAACTGTCAATGGCGTTTACCTGTGCCTGTAATTGTTCTTTAGAATGGGTGGTGGTACTTTTATCATAAATAATATAAGCCCATGTTCCTAATAACATTACTACAAAAAGCGAATAAATCCAGTTCCTTTTATCTTTTTTAGCAACCTGTTGCGGTTCTATTGGTTCGTAAAGCATAACTTTAAGGTAATATTTTGTTTAAAATTATTTTCATGCAACTCAGCGATTTATTGGTATTGGATATTGAAACTGTTCCGCAAACTGCTCATTATGATGAGCTGTCTGAAAGGTGGAAATCATTATGGTGGAATAAAATTTCTAAAACCGTGCCAGAAAATATTACACCTGAAGAAAGTTATCGTATGCGGGCGGGTATTTTGGCCGAATTTGGCAAAATTATTTGCATTTCAACTGCTTTTTTTTATGAAAATGAAGCCAAAGAAAATTGTTTAAAAGTAAAGAGTATTTATGGTGATGATGAACGTCCGATTTTAGAAAATTTTTCGCTGCTATGCAGTAAAATGAGTAGTATTCATCATGGTTTTACCTTTGCCGGCCACAATATAAAGGAGTTTGATATACCCTATATTTGCCGGCGCATGATTATTAATGGATTACCCTTACCGGCCTGCCTGCAGTTGCACAACAGAAAGCCTTGGGAAGTAAAAATGATGGATACTTTAAACTGGTGGAAATTTGGGGATAACAAAAATTATATTTCTCTCGATTTATTAGCCGAAGTACTCCAAATACCTACCTCTAAAACCGATATAAATGGCAGTATGGTGCAGGAAGTGTACTATAAAGAAAAAAATTTAAGCCGTATTGTTAGCTATTGCGAACGCGATGTTGTGGTAACAGCCAATATTATTTTAAAATTCATGCAATTACCCATTTTGCAAGAAAATAACATACTAGTAGTACATTAATTAAGTGAACAACTTTTCCTAATTTATACACAATTCAAGCAAATGCTTTTAAAGCCTGCCTATCTGCTTATTTTTGCGGATATGAGTTTCGAAAAAATTCTAACCGACTGGCAAAAGCAACAGTTTAAACCAATTTATTGGTTAGAAGGCGAGGAGCCTTACTTTATTGACCATTTAATGCAATTTGCAGAAGAAAAATTGCTTTCTGATGCTGAAAAGGGATTTAATTTAACTGTATTTTATGGTCGGGATACCGATTGGGCGCAACTGATTAATGCCTGTAGACGATACCCCATGTTTGCCGATAAGCAAGTGGTGCTATTGAAAGAGGCACAACAAATGAAGGATATTGAAAAATTAGAGGCTTATATAGAACAGCCACTTACTTCTACTATTTTAATTGTAGGCTATAAGGAGAAAAAACTAGATGGCCGCCTCAAAATGGCAAAGCTTTTAAAGCAAAAACATGAGGTATTTACTACCCGAAAATTATATGAGAACGAATTGCCGGTTTGGGTAAAGCAAACTGCACAAAATATGGGTTATGTTATTCAACCCAAAGCTTTATCACTTTTGGTGGATGCCATTGGCAATGATTTAAATCGGCTGTATAATGAAATTGAAAAACTAACCCTTAATTTAAAAGGCAGAAAAGAAATTACAGAAGATGATGTGGAAGAATATGTGGGTATTAGCAAAGAGTTCAATGTTTTTGAACTGCAAAGTGCCATTGCTCAAAAAAACATGGGAAAGGCTATTAAAATTATTCAGTATTTTGATGCCAACCCAAAGGCAGGGCCGTTACAATTGGTATTGCCTGCCATTCACGGTTTTTTTTGCAGGGTACTAATGTTGCATGAGGCAGGTAGTGGCTCAAAAAATACCAACGCCATTATTGGCAGTAATCACCCCAATGCCATTGCCGATCATACTGCTGCTGTTAAATATTATAGTTATCAGCAAACACAGCAAATACTGTTATTATTACATGAATACAATTTAAAAAGTATTGGTATTCATGATGCAGGTAGTTCCGGTGCCGATTTAATGAAAGAGTTGGTGGCTAAAATAATGTTATAATGCCGTTAATCATGTAGTACGTTCAGTACAGCGCGTTTATCAATGGCTAATTGTTGTTGTAATGCTTCTAAGCCACTTAATTGCATATCTCCTCTAATATAATCTAAAATAGCAACCTGTACAGTTGCGCCATAAATGTCGCGGTTAAAATCAAAAATATTTACTTCAATTACTCTTCGTTTGCCATTTACTACAGGCCTGCTGCCAATATACATCATACCTTTAAAAGCTATGGCAGCAGATTGGCTGGCTGCCGATTCCTTATAATAAAAATGCACGGCATACACCCCATCACCCGGGACCAATTTATCAGGATGGGCTAATTGTATATTAGCAGTAGGGTAACCAATGGTTCTGCCCAACTGATCGCCGGTAATTACAGTGCCTGCAAAAAAATAATCATACCCTAATAAATGCTTAGCTGTTGCAATATCGCACTGCAGTAATGCTTTCCGGATGCGGGTTGAACTAATGGCTGCGGCTTCAATTAATTGAACCGGTATTTCCTTCACGAAAAATCCCAATGCTTTGCCGTATTTTTCCAATAATGCAAAGTTTCCGGTACGATCGTGCCCAAAATGATGGTCGTAGCCAATAATAATGGTATACGGATGAAATTTTTCAAATAAAAAATCTTTGATATAAGCCTCAGCACTTAATTTAGAAAAATCTTCATCAAAGGGAACCACTACCAAATGATCAATACCTTCTTTTTCTATTAAAAAAAATTTTTCTTCCAGGGTAGTCAATATCTTAATATCCGGCACATCGCCCACAATTTTTCTGGGATGCGGATGAAAAGTAATGACCACTGTTTCCCCATTTACGGTAGCAGCTTCCGATTTTAATTGCTGTAAAATGGTTCTATGGCCAATATGCACACCATCAAACGTGCCAATGGTAACTACTGCATGATGAAATTTGGGTAATGAAGTGAGATTTCTATGTACTTGCATAAGGCTTATTTAGTATGCCATTGATGTGCTTTGCTAAAGCAACTGATTTTTCGGGTATGCAAATTTAATACAAAGCATTGCTACAAAAATTCGTTAGCACAATTGTATGTAAGCTTTGTTTAACTTTGCTCCGATTGTATACATTAAATTTTTTTCATGTCATTATATGCGCAAAGGGGCGTTTCTGCCCAAAAAGAAGAAATTCATCAGGCTATCAAAAATTTGAATCAGGGGTTATATGCCAATGCTTTCTGCAAAATATATCCTGATTACCTGGGCGGTGATGAGCAAATGATAAATGTAAGCCATGCCGATGGTGCGGGCACCAAATCAATTTTAGCTTATTTGTATTGGAAAGAAACTGGTAATATGGATGTTTGGAAAGGCATTGCACAGGATGCTGTAGCCATGAATATTGATGACCTGTTATGTATTGGCATTTATGATAAAATGATTTTTGCTTCTACAATTGATAGAAATAAACATTTGATTGATGGGGCAATTATAGAACAACTGATCAATGGCACACAGCATTTTTTTAATCAATTAGCTGCTTATGGCATTCACATACATTATTTAGGAGGTGAAACGGCCGATGTGGGCGATGTGGTGCGCACCATTGCCGTTAACGGAACCATTGCTGCACGATGGCCTAAAAACAAATTAATTACAAACAATAAAATTGATGTCGGAAATGTAATTGTTGGTTTTGCTAGCAGTGGCCAGGCAACTTATGAAACAACTTATAATAGTGGATTAGGCAGCAACGGATTAACCAGCGCCAGGCATGATGTATTGAGCAAATGGTATGCACAACATTATCCCGAAACGTTTGAACCAACCCTTCCCGATGATGTAGTTTATATCGGCAATAAAAGATTAACAGATACCATTGCCATTGATGAAAAAAATTATACAGTAGGCCAATTATTATTATCGCCAACCCGTACCTATGCACCGTTGGTAAAACAATTGTTAGAACAACAATTTGAAGATATTTATGGAATAATTCATTGCAGCGGCGGCGGACAAACCAAATGCATGAAATACTTGCCCAAACCTTTGAAAGTGGTAAAAGATAATTTAATGCCTATTCCGCCAGTTTTTCAACTAATTCAACAAAATTCAGGAGCTGATAACAAAGAAATGTTTCAAGTTTTTAATATGGGGCATCGGTTAGAAGTTTTTACCAATGAAAAAGCTGCTCAACAAATGATTGCAACGGCTGCTCAGTTTAATATTGAAGCTGTAATTATTGGCCATACCGAAGCAGCCCGGCAAAATGAATTATTTATTCAAGGTGCATTTGGCTCTATTCAATATACTTATTAACACAATTGAAAGCCCTTTTTACTTAATTTTAAGCATCTGTAATACAAAAAATTATTGCGCTATCATGGAACCAGTTGTAACACTCAGTAATGCCAATATATATCAGGGATCTGCTTTAATACTGCAGGATGTAAATTTTACCATTGAAAAAGGAGAATTTGTGTATTTGGTGGGTAAAACCGGAACCGGTAAAAGTAGTTTATTAAAAACCTTGTATGGCGAATTACCCCTTCGGGAAGGGCAGGGTAACGTAGTAGGGTTTAACCTGCGCGATATGAATTGGAAGAAAGTGCCTTATTTAAGAAGAAATCTGGGTGTTGTTTTTCAGGATTTTCAATTATTAACCGATAGAAATATTCATCAAAATCTTCGTTTTGTATTAAGAGCAACCGGATGGAAAGATGAACGTTTAATGGACGAAAAAATTAATGATGTTTTAGATAAAGTTGGTTTAAAAAGCAAAGGCTTTAAAATGGCTTTTGAAATTAGCGGAGGCGAACAACAAAGAGTTGATATTGCCCGTGCACTACTCAATTCTCCTAAATTAATTTTAGCAGATGAACCTACCGGAAATCTGGATCCCGAAACCAGCGATGAAATTATGCAATTGCTCTTTCAAATTGCAAAAGATTATGGTACCAGTATTATCATGGCTACACATGATTTTATAGTGATTAATCGTTATCCTTCTCGCATGCTTAAAACCGAAAGAGGTCAGGTAATTGATATTCCGCTATCTGCAAATGCATCTTTCTCTTAAAGGTATGAATGAAATATTGCCGGGTATTCAACATGCAGACCTCATTATTCGCAAAGTATTGAATTCAGAATTACAACAATTGGCTGAATTGAGTCGCACTACTTTTTTCGATACCTACCATGCCTATAATACTCCGGAAGATATGCAGTTATATTTGGAAACAAATTTGAATGATGAAACCATTTTTAAAGAGTGGAAAAATTCGGAAAATTTGTTTTACATAGCCTGGTTCGGTACTATACCTGTTGGTTATTGTAAATTGGCACTGCATACCCAACCCGATCATGTATGTTTTGAACATGCACTCGAAATTGCCAGATTGTATGTGGTAAAAAACTATAAAAATTTAGGAATAGGTAAGCGGTTCATAGAAATGGCTAAACAGGTGGCCCTACAAAATGCTTGCAGCCTGCTTTGGCTCATTGCATGGAAACAAAATCATCCCGCTATTTCATTTTATGAAAAACAGGGATTTACCATTGCAGGTGAACAACAATTTATTTTGGGAAAGGATGTACAGTTTGATTGGGTAATGAAAGCAACTCTTAGTAATAATCTTTAAAACGCTATCTAATGTGAAATTGATGCCGAAAGTTTAATGGGGTAGTTTTTCGCGAATAGCGCCATATACCCAGGTACCAACAGTGGCACTGAATAAAACCACCAATATAACGGTAATACCTGACCCAATCAGGGCATAAAGTGGTCCCGGACAGGCACCGGTCATAGCCCATCCTAAACCAAATATAATTCCGCCATATATCTGCCCTTTGCTGAATTTTTTCTGTATAAAAAAGATGGGCTCTCCATGAATGGTTTTTAAATGCATTTTTTTGATGATGAATACACCTAAAGCGCCGGTAATAACTGCAGAACCAATTACTCCATACATGTGAAAGCTTTGCAAATGAAACATTTCCTGTATCCGAAACCAGGAAATCACTTCTGCTTTGATTAAAATAATGCCAAAAATAATTCCGGCCATCACATATTTTAAATTATACCACCAGGGATGTTGTAAACTACTGTCATTCGTGCACATAGTATCTAATGAACGAACTTCAAAATCAGTATTTGTATCTATTTTTTGTATGCTTGTTGTGTTTTGCATGGTTACAATTGTAAAATAAAAGGTAAAATAAAGTTGGCCATGATAAATCCGCCAATCATAAAACAAATGGTGGCAATGAATGAAGGTAATTGAAGATTGCTGAGTCCATTAATGGCATGTCCCGATGTGCAGCCTCCGGCATAACGGGTACCGAACCCAACTAAAAATCCGCCTAAAACCATCATGATAAAACCCCTGAGTGTTAGTAGTCCCTGCCAGCTAAAAATAGTAGTTGGCACAAAACTGTTGCCCTCTTGTATCTGGTATTGATTGAGGTGTTGCAATAATGCCGGATTGATGGCTATGGGTTTACCATTGGTAAGGAAAAGGGCGGCTATAAAGCCACCTGCCATCACACCGCCAACAAAAAAAAGATTCCAACGCTCTGCTTTCCAGTTATAATGAAAGAAGGGCAGTTTTGCAGGCAGGCAAGCTGCACAAATATGCCGCAGCGAGGATGAAATACCAAATGCTTTATTGCCCAATAACAACAAAAGCGGAACCATTAAACCAATCAAAGGCCCGGAAACATACCAAGGCCAGGGTTGTTGAAGCCAGTGCAACATATTTTCTATTTTTCTACAAAAATAGTAGATTACTGCGTAAATGCATTTTCTACTATCTCATCCATAGAAATAGACATGTGGCTTTCATCGTACACGCAACTTCCGTTCTTAATTAAAAGTATTTGCGGTGATTCGTGTTGCACCTGAAAATAGTTTGCAACTTTTGCAGAGAGTGAACGGTATTGAATTAAATCTAAAAAATAAAAATCAACGCCTTCTGGCATTGCTGCACGTTCTAATCGGTTGAGTGCCGTACTGCTAATATTGCAACGGGTGCTATGCTTAAATATTACCTGAGGAGTTTTGAATGAGGCCTGTTTTATTTGCGCTAATTGATCTTCTGTGGAAAGTATTTTCCAGTTCATAGGTACTTTTTATGCAAAGCAACAAAAAAAAGCTGTTATGGTTTAAAGTAATTTTTGTTGGTAGTAGGGCAACCACGTCCTCTGGATGACACACAGGAACTAACGGTAAAAGCTACCATTATCAAAAGTGTTGTTGCAATAAAAATTTTTCTCATAAAAAATGTGTTTGTTCAAATTGGCTGTTTACCAAAATTCAAAGATAAGAATTCGTTACAAAATGTTGCTTTAATGCTGTTTTTTTATTTACCTATGCACTTAAACGTTAAAACAAGTAATAAATTTTATGCCAAATATTCATTTTATTGCCATTGGAGGAAATGTAATGCATCAATTGGCCATTACGCTTGCCAAAAAAGGGTATACCATTACAGGTTCGGATGATGAAATATTTGAACCGGCACTTTTTAACTTAAAAGCTGCAGGTTTATTACCCAATGCGCTGGGATGGTTTCCTTTAAAAATTACAAATAATTTAGATGCAGTGGTTGCAGGTATGCACGCCAGGGAAGATAATCCGGAGTTAATGCAGGCAAAAACATTAGGTATTCCAATTTATTCATTTCCTGAATTTATTTTTAATGAAAGCCGGAATAAAAAGCGGGTAGTGATAGGGGGTAGTCATGGTAAAACCACCACAACTGCCATGATTATGCATGTTTTGCAACAACAACAATTAAAATTTGATTACCTGATTGGAGCTCAACTCAATGGTTTTGAGCAATCCGTTCAACTGACCAATGCGCCAGTTATTGTTTGTGAGGGCGATGAATATCCGGCAAGTGCATTAGATAAAAGGCCTAAATTTCATTTCTTATTCCCACATATAGCTGTAATAACAGGTATTGCATGGGATCACATCAATGTATTTCCAACTTTTGAAATCTATAAAACACAGTTCGAAATTTTTATATCGAAAATAGAACAGCATGGTATACTGATTTACAATGCTGCCGATGCCGTATTAAAAGATTTGGTTGAAAAACATCCCCGAAATGATATTCAATACATTCCTTATATTTTGCCTGAACACGAAGTGAAGGATGGTATTACCTATATTACAATTGAAGGCATTACCACGCCATTAAAGGTTTTTGGAAATCATAATCTCTTTAACTTAAATGCTGCCTATTTTGTTTGCAAAGTGCTGGGTGTTAACGCAGCCGCTTTTTTAGCTGCCATGTGTAGTTTTACCGGTGCCAGCAAGCGGTTGGAAGTTATTATGCAAACAGATGCTGTAACTATTTTCAGGGACTTTGCACATGCACCCAGTAAAGTAAAAGCAACCATTGAGGCAGTAAAACAACAATATCCGAACCGACATTTAACAGCAGTATTTGAATTACATACTTATAGCAGCCTCAACGCCTCTTTTTTCAAAGAGTATCAGGGCGTTTTTCAAATGGCCGACTCATGTGCGGTGTTTTATGCAGAACATGCATTAGCCATTAAAAAAATGCCGCTTATTAATGAAGCATTATTACGAGAAGGCTTTGCAAAACCGGAGGTATGCATTTTTCATAACAAAGAAGCATTACAAAATTGGTTATACCAACAGCCTAAACATCATGTAAATATATTATTGATGAGCAGTGGCAATTTTGATGGTTTGAATTTAGATGAATTGCAAAAAGCATTCAACTGATCATTCAACAAACATTTTAACAGAATACAAGGTAAACAGGCTAATCTGTATTACTTTCGTTTACAATCAATTCTTTTCTTTGCAGTTTTAAACGTTATTTATGAACATTCAATTGAACAAACCCGTTGCTACCATTGATTTAGAAACAACCGGTATTAATATTGGCACCGATAAAATTGTAGAAATTGCCATTGTTAAAATAATGCCCGATGGTACCCGGCAGGTGAAACGTAAACTCATCAATCCGGGAATGCCCATTCCAAAAGGCGCATCAGATGTGCATGGCATTACAGATGAAATGGTAAAAGATGCACCAACTTTTAAACAGGTAGCCAACGAAATAAAACAATTTATTGGCAATGCCGATTTATGTGGCTATAATAGCAACCGGTTTGATATACCTATGCTAATTGAAGAATTTTCACGGTCGGGGCTTGACTTTTCAATTGAAGGAAGAAAGTTTATTGATGTTCAAAAAATATTTCATTTAAAAGAACAAAGAACCCTGAGTGCAGCGTATAAATTTTACTGCAATAAACAATTAGATGGCGCTCATGGTGCCGAAGTGGATGCAATGGCAACCTGGGAAATTTTGGAGGCACAGGTAGAACGTTATCCGGATATTGGTAAAACTACCGATGAATTAGCAAAGTTTTCAGGTGAAGATGATATGGTAGATTTTGCACGTAGATTTATTAAAGTGAATGGAGTGGAAGTATTCAATTTTGGCAAACACAAAGGTAAACCGGTAACACAGGTACTAAAAGAAGAACCACAGTATTACGATTGGATGATGAAAGGCGATTTTCCGATGAATACCAAGCAAAAGTTTACCGAAATACTCAATAGAACTTACTTAAAAAAGGATAAAAATTAAAAATGCCAGTATTTATAAAAATTAGTAAATCATTTCACTTCATATTTGCAGGAACTTTGTATTTTCAGGTTTAAGTATTCATACAGTTGGAAAAAATCGTTATTATACCCACTTACAATGAAGTTGAAAATATTGTTTCAATTGTTGAAACTGTTTTTGCTTTAAACCAAAACTATCATGTATTGGTGATTGATGATGGCTCGCCTGATGGAACTGCAAATGCAGTAAAAAATCTTTTTTCAAAATATCCCGGTGCTTTATTTTTAGAAGAACGAAAGGGTAAATTAGGATTAGGTACCGCATATATTCATGGTTTTAGATGGGCATTGGCAAACGGGTATCAATTTATTTTTGAAATGGATGCGGATTTCTCTCACAATCCTGCCGATTTGGAACGGTTGTATCAAGCCTGTAAATTCAATGGTGCTGATGTGGCAATTGGCAGCCGTTATACAAAAGGCGGAAAGGTTGAAAATTGGCCATTAGACAGACACATCTATTCAAAAGGTGGTGCAATTTATACAAGGCTCATTACTTTTATGCCGGTTAAAGACCCAACGGCAGGCTTTATCTGTTATAAAAGAAAAGTATTGCAAACCATTAATTTTGATGCTATCACATTTGTTGGGTATGCCTTTCAAATAGAAATGAAATTTGCAGCATGGAAACTGGGATTTACCATCAAAGAAATACCTATTACTTTTATCGACCGAAAAATTGGCGTCAGTAAAATGAGTAAAGGCATTTTAAAGGAAGGAGTATTTGGTGTTATTAAAATTCAATGGCTTAGCATGTTTAAAAATTACCGTAAAAAAGTGGCTGCCATTTCATCAACCGACATAGCGAAACAGGTTACAGATATTCACTAATTAATATATTTTCTATTTATTTTTTCATTGGCACATGAAGCAATCGCTTATTCAACTGCATATATCTGTTCTATTAGCCGGCTTCACAGGTGTTTTGGGGGTGTTAATTCAATTAAATGAATTACCGCTTGTTTGGTACAGAATGGGTATAACATTCATTACCCTGCTATTGATTCTTATAATTCAAAAACAAAAACTGGAACTAGGCTTTCGAAAAATAATGTTGCTTCTCAGCATTGGCATATTAATAGCCTTGCACTGGGTATTTTTTTATGCCAGTATCAAATTCGCCAATGTATCCATCGGATTGGTTTGTTTTGCTGCTACTTCACTATTTACAGCACTGCTTGAACCTTTGTTGAATAGTACCCCTTGGCGAAAAGCTGAATTACTGTTGGGCATATTAAGTTTATTAGGAATTTATATCATTTTTCAATTTGATATCAGATACCGAACCGGTATTTTATTTGGTTTGGGTTCTGCCATTATTGCTGCTTTATTTTCAGTGCTGAATAAAAAAAATATAGCTACTGCTCCCCCTCAAACCATTATGTTATTTGAAATGGGTGGTGGATTTTTGTTTTTAACATGCTTATTACCCGCTTATATAGTGCATTTTCCTGACGCAAAATGGATACCTTCATTAACCGATGTGTTTTGGCTACTTATTTTAGCTTGGTTTTGCACCGTGTTGGCCATGGAACTAATGTTGAAAGCTTTACACAATGTATCGGCTTTTACGCAAAATTTAACGCTAAATCTGGAACCTGTTTATGGTATTTTACTGGCCTTTCTGGTATTTCATGAAAACCGGTATTTACAAAATACTTTTTATGTAGGGATGGCCTGTATTGCACTTTCTGTTGGTATACAAATGCGCAGAATTGTAAATGGCAGGTCATATTGATTCAGCATATTGATTCAACATTCATTGAACGCATCTTCTAATACTATTGCAATTGAGCAACTGCCTTAAGCCATTCATCATTCTTCCTTTCGCTTTAAGAGTATATATTTATCTTAGCAATCATTGAAAGAAATGTATATGAGAAAATATTTATTCCTTTGCTGTTCAGTCATGATTGTTTTAACCATTTCTGCTCAAAAAAAAGAATTAAACCATTCAGTGTACGATGAATGGCAAAGCATTGAAGAAAAACAAATCAGTAATAATGGGCAATTAGTGGTATACACCATTGTGCCACAAGAAGGTGACGGTACTTTATGGATAAGAAGATTGATTCAGGATAGAAACACCTGGGATACCGTAGCCATAATTCCCCGAGGCTATCAGCCCAAAATTTCCAACGATGCTGCCTTTGTGATATGTAAAATTAAACCATTATTTCAGCAAACCCGACAGGCAAAAATTCAAAAAGCAAAACCGGAAAATATGCCTAAAGACAGTATGGCCATTATTAATATACTTTCCGGTCAGGTAACAAAAATAGCCGCTGTGCAAACATTTATGTTGCCTGAAAAAGGCAATGGTATATTGGTTTGTTTGAAAGAAAATATGCCTGCGCATGAACCTGTTGCCTCAGATTCTACAACCGTTTTAATGCAATTAAAAAAGAAGTTAAATGGTACACAAAAATTAGAAGACAGCCTAAAAAAACAGGTTCAGCTTTTAGAGGAGAAGGGCTTTCAATATTTCAATACCTATTCTGCCAAAACTTCAGAGAATGGTAATAAAATGAATGAGCCGGGTGTAAAAACTGATTTATATATTTTTCATTTACCCGATATGCAGCCGCAGGCTATACCAAAAGTTCAACATGTACAACTTTCTAAATCAGGTAACACCATTGCATATGACCATTGGATGGCTCCTGAAAATTTTGCTGTGTATTGGTATCAAACTACATCCAGACAAAGTAACAGCATTGCACAACACCTGCATGAAACAAATGGCTTAACAATTGATGATCAAGACACCCAATTGGCATTTGTTGCCGAAAAAGACAGCAGTAGTAAAGCATTACAGCGTTTTTTTAACCTGTACTATTATAAAAATGGAGATGACAGTGCCCGGTTAATTGTTCATCGATACACAAAAGGTGTTCAAAAAAATTGGGCAGTAAGCCAATATGGTAACAATCATTTTAGCGAGTCGGGTAAACGTTTGTTTTTTGGAACTGCACCCATACTACCTCCTAAAGATACCGCCACACCTGCATTTGAGCAGGCAGGATTGGATATTTGGCATTATGCCGATGAAGATATTATGCCGGTGCAATTAAAAAATTTAGAAAGAACACTGCACAAAAATTATTTAGCCCGATACGATTTTACGGCAGATACTGTTGTACAATTGGCCAATACAATTTTTGAAAATGTAATGGAGACCCAAAAGAGTGATGGCCGCTATTTTTATGCATATACCGATACCGGCAAACGCGTACAAAAACAATGGCAGGGATTTACTTTTAAAGATGTTTATGTCATCAATCCCGATAACGGCCATCGAAATAAAATTGTTTCTAATATTAAAATGCGTATGTATCCGTCTGTAAATGGTCAATTTCTTTTGGTATATAATGAAATTTTGAAAAAATACAGCTGCTACAATGCTGAAACACAGCAATACTATACCGTTGGGAAAGATATTAATGTTTCACTTTACGATGAAACCAATGATATGCCGGATGATGCCTATAATTATGGTGTAGCCGGGTTTACAGAAAATGATCAATTTATTTGGTTGTATGATCGTTTTGATATTTGGCAGGTAGATCCGATGGGAAAAGCTCGTTCAATTCAAATCACCAATGGAAGAGGTACAAAAACCCAATACCGCTATATTGCCATAAAAGATCAACCTTTTATTGTTTCAAATCAACCGGCATGGTTAAAAGTATTCAATGAACAAAATAAATATAGCGGTTTTACACTTTCATTTCCTGGTGCTCCATCTAATGCCACTATGCAGCGTAAAAATGAAATAGTTCTAATTGTTCCCAAATCCATTAATGGGGTAGAACCCGATAAAAATTTGCATTCCTTACTCTTCACGATGGAAGATTATACCAACAGTCCGAATGTGTTTATTCTCAATGAGCCAAAATCTTATCAGTTAAAATCTTTGCCTGTTCAGTTAACTGAACTCAATCTGCAGCAACAGCAATATAACTGGGGAACTGCACACCTGTTTAAATGGAAAGCTTATGATGGTAAAATGGCAGAAGGAATTCTTTATAAACCTGAGAATTTTGATAGTACAAAAAAATATCCCATGATTGTTTATTTCTATGAACGCAACAATCAAACATTATATAATTACATTCCACCTGCACCAACGCCATCCCGTTTAAATATTTCATTTTTTGTAAGCAGGGGTTATGTGGTTTTTGTGCCTGATATTTGGTATAGAAAAGGGCATCCCGGCGAGAGTGCATACGATTATATTGTAAGCGGTGCAAGGGCTGTAGTAAAATCAGGATTTGTAGACAGTACTAAAATAGGAATTCAGGGGCAAAGCTGGGGAGGCTATCAAACCGCATATGTAATTACCAGAATCAATCTTTTTAAAGCAGCATGGGCCGGTGCTCCAGTTGTCAACATGTTTAGTGCTTATGGTGGTATTCGGTGGGAAACAGGTGTAAACCGCCAATTTCAATATGAAAAAACACAGAGCAGAATTGGGGCTGATATTTGGCAAAGGCCCGATTTGTATATAGAAAATTCGCCATTATTTCACCTCAAAAAAATTCAAACTCCGTTGGTCATTATGAGTAATGATGCAGATGGTGCCGTACCTTGGTACCAAGGCATTGAGTTTTATACCGCCATGCGGCGATTGAATAAACCGGTTTGGTTATTGGTGTATAATGGTGAAGCACATAATTTAGTAGAACGCCGAAACAGAAAAGATATTCAAATAAGAGAACAACAATTTTTTGACTGGCAATTGAAAGGCGATAAGCCTGTAAAATGGTTAACAGAAGGTGTACCCGCCGTTTTAAAAGGAAGAGATTGGGGATTGGAAACCAACTAATTCTATTTCATTTTAAACCTAACAAAAACGAGGCTGTTTCGGAATGGGGCAGCCTCGCTTGGTATAATAACTTGTTATAAAAAATTAATCAATATAATGTTCCTGAACCACCAGTTTTAATTCGCGATGAACATCCCAGGCTTCGAACTCTTTGGCTACTTCGTGTAAAAAACTGGCGCCAATACTTCCATCAATAATGCGATGATCGTAGCTCATAGATAAATACATCATGTGGCGAATACCAATATAATCACCTTTTTCGGTTTCTATTACTACCGGCCTTTTTTTAATGGTACCAACAGCCATAATAGCAACCTGCGGCTGACTGATGATGGGCGTACCCATTAAACTGCCAAATGTGCCTACATTGGTTAAGGTAAAGGTGCCACCCTGCGTATCATCGGGTTTTAGTTTATTATGCCTGGCATTTTCGGCTAAATTGTTGACGGTTTTGGTTAAGCTAACCAAACTTAGGTTCTCGGCATTTTTAATAACCGGCACTATCAGATTTCCGTTGGGTAGGGCAGTAGCCATTCCAATATTAAAATAGTTTTTAATGATGATTTTATCACCATCTACTGAACTATTGATAATGGGAAAACGTTTCAGCACTTTTACAATACACTCTATAAACATAGGGGTAAAAGTAATTTTGGTACCTTCTACCTTTTCGAAATTGTTTTTTATTTTATTGCGCCATAGCACCATGTTGGTAACATCTGCTTCTGTAAAACTGGTAACATGCGGACTAATATGCTTGCTGTCAACCATGTGTTTGGCAATGAGTTTCCGCATTCTGTCCATTTCAATTATTTCAACATTTTGTTGCGGTGCTATCTCCACTTGGGTAGTTGCTGTTGTATTTGTATTGGGTTGAACATTTTCCTGTACAATTGTTTTAACAGGCATTGGTGCAGCAGTTGTTGGTGCTGCTATTTTGCCTGATTTTTTATCGGCCAGATATTGTAAAATATCTTTTTTTGAAACCCTGCCTTCTGCACCTGTTCCGGGAATATTTTCTAATTCAGCCATACTAATACCTTCACTGTTGGCAATATTTAATACCAATGGTGAATAAAACCTATTATTTCCGCCGGTTGCAGCAGATGAAACTGCAGCAGGCGTATAGGGTACAGTGATAGGTTCTTCTGATAAAGCCGGTTCTAAAGGTTTGTAAATACCATTGGCTGTAACCTGCATCGTTCCTGTTTCCGGTTTTTGAGGTTCACTGCCGGCAGTATCGGCCACTTCAATTTTAGCTAATACAGCCCCTACCGGTACCACATCATTTACATTGTATAAAATTTCTTTAATAATGCCCGATACAGTACTGGGCACTTCACTATCAACCTTGTCTGTGGCAATATCTAAGATGGTTTCATCCTGTTGCACAAAATCACCTGCTTTTTTATGCCAGCGTAAAATGGTGGCTTCCATAATACTTTCACCCATTTTGGGCATCACTAAATCTGCTAAGGCCATAAAATTGTTTTTTTTGTGAAAGGGTGTTCCTGAAAAAATTATTTTGTATGATTAATGGCAGCAACCCTATAAATTTCAATATACATTAATTCGCGTCAAAAATAGTATTTTACAATGGTACATACGAAGGTTTTTTGACAGATGCCAATAATTTAATAACGTTGCTTCATCATTATTCAACCATTAATTGTCGCATTAAAAGCAAAGTATTGGCAGCAGTAAGTTGAATATTGCGCTGCCGGTTAAACCTGAAATACATTTTTTTAGTAATCAACCGTTCTTTGCCGGCCACAGCCATCCAAACGGTACCCACCGGTTTATCGGGAGTGCCGCCGGCTGGCCCCATGATACCACTCACTGCAATGGCGTAGTCTGTTTGCATGAGTGCAAGTACATTTTTAACCATTTCCGTAACCACCTGTTCACTCACTGCTCCATATTTTTCTAGGGTTTCTTTTTTAACCTGCAGTACTTTCTCTTTTACTTCGTACGAATAACTGATTACACTGCCTTCATAATAGGCAGATGAGCCTGCAATGGATGTAATTAAATGCGCTATGTATCCACCGGTGCAGCTTTCGGCAGTTGCAATGGTTTTCTTTTGTTCGGTTAATAAATGGCCAATAACAGCCTCTAATGGTTCATCCTTATCTGTAATTAACACATCTTTTACCAGCAATTTCAAGGCTGCAAACTGTTTGTTAATAGATAGATTCACCTCATCATGGTGGTTGCCAAACATTGTTAAACGTAAACGTACCATTCCAAAATTGGGCAAATAAGCTAATGAAATGTTTTTGGGTAATGCCGCTTCAAAATCAACCAACCGATCTGCCAGCATCGATTCACCAATTCCGGCTGTTAAAAGTGTACGATGTTCAATACAACCCGTAGTGAAGCGTTTTTGCAGTAAAGGAATTACTTCCTGCTTCATTAATCCCTGCATTTCGTGCGGAACGCCGGGTAAGGAAAAAAACAAACATCCATTTTTTTCAAAAAGCATACCGGGTGCCGTTCCCAGCTCATTTTTTAAGATGGTACAATTATCAGGTACTTCGGCTTGTTTTATATTTCTTTCTGCCAAAGGAAGCCCCCTTTTAAACACATGTTCAAATAAATAAGCAACGTGCTCTAATGTGGGTTGGTGCATGATCAGTTTTCCGCCAAAATATTTGCAAAGCAGGGGTTTGGTTATATCATCTGATGTGGCCCCCAGTCCACCGGTAATCAAAACAATTGTAGATGCTACACTTTCCTGATTCAATGCATTCCAAATAGCATCCCAATTGTCACCAACTGCTATTCTGCGATGTACAGGAATGCCAATTTTATTTAATTCTTGCGCCATCCAGGCACTATTGGTATCAATTACCTGTCCAATCAATAATTCATCTCCAATGGTAATAATCGATGCTGAAACGGTATCCATAAATTTCAAATTGCATGCAAAGTAAAACAGTAAATAGTAAAATAATAGCAATCATTTTCCTTTTGCAGAAATGTTGCACTAAAATTTCAACAACTGATGCATATTTTTTGAGACGACCGGGGTGGGTGTAGGTTACTGTTTAAAGTATACTGCTAACTTTTCATACAAATGTGGGGGCATGGTTGTTTTTTCTTTTGTTTTTGCATGGATAAAATATAAAACAACTCGTCCTACCGTAATTAATTTATTGCTTTCGTTATAAATTTCCTGATGAAATTCAATTTTATGATTTGTGGGTAATTCTTTTAAAATAGTTTTAATGGTAAGGAGGTCATCATAATGTGCGGGTCTTAAATACTTAGCATGTACTTCAACAATAGGCATTACAATACCCATGGCTTCCATATCCTTATAGGTAAATCCTAACTGCCGAATACTTTCTGTTCTGCCCACTTCAAAATATTGAACATAATTTCCATGATATACCACATTCATTTGATCTGTTTCTGCATATCTAACCCGAACCTGAGTAACACTTTCGTACATTTTTTTAAAAATTTGTTGGTAAAGGTATTAAGCTTTACTCTTTATCCACAAATTATGGAATGGTATTTGGTTACAGTATGCGGTTAGTAACTTTAGGCTGATTTTACTTTTATTTAAGATTCATAACATAATCTTTGCTCATCATACACGTTTCATGCATATGCGTTTAATACAAAAATATACTTTCGTTGTATTGTTTAGCTTAGCCGCATCTTCTTTGTATGCACAGGCTACCAAAATGAACAACGACCCCACCACACAATTTAAACAGGCTAAAGAATATTTTCAAAATGATGAATATAGTTTGGCTTATCCTGTTTTTAAAAATTTGCAAAAGCCCGAATATGGCGCTACATTAATAGATGCCACCATTCAGGAACAAATAAAATTTTATGTAATTATTTGTGAATTATACTTAAAAAGTTCAGGTGCAGCTAATAAGGCCATAGAATTTGTTAGTTTGGAAACGGGCACGCCTTTGGTACAAATGATGAGTTTTTATTTGGCAGAATATTTCTTTCAACAAAAAAATTATACCGATGCACTTACCTACTATCAAAAAGCAGGTATCGAAAATTTAAGCAATAACCAAATTTCTGCTTTAAAGTTTCATATGGCCTACGCTTATTTTACTTTACAAAAATTTAAAGAAGCCAAGCCATTATTTGATGTAATCAGACAAATAAAATCAGACCCTAATTATATTGATGCCAATTATTATTATGGATTTATTTGTTTCTATGACAAAAATTATAGTACTGCATTACAGGCTTTTACCATTATTGAAAAAGATAAAACTTATAAAAATATCGTTCCATTTTATATAGCAGAAATTTATTATTTTAATGGAAATTACGATAAAGCGTTACTGTATGCTGAAGCTGCATTGTTAACCGGTAATCAATACTACGAGTTGCCGCTAAAACAATTGATAGGGCATTTGTATTTTGATAAAAAAGATTATGCGAGAGCAAGGCCTTATTTAGAAGCCTACATTAACGCTACGCCAACGCCTAATCGTGAGGATGTTTATGAATTGTCGTACTGCTATTATGCAACCGGAAACTATCAGCAAAGTATTCCAGGATTTAAGCAGTTGGGCGGTAAAGAAGATTCGCTGGCACAAAATAGCATGTATTTATTGGCCGATGCATTTTTAAAAACAGGCCAGAAGGCCAATGCCAGAAACGCTTTTTTATTTTGTGCTACCAACAATTCCAATCCAACTCAAAAACAGGTATCTATATTTAATTATGCCAAATTAAGTTATGAATTGGGATATTTTGATATTGCCCAACGCGAACTGGAAAATTTCATCAATAACTATCCTTCATCGCTTTATGTGCAGGAAGCAAAAGAAATTGAAGTAAGTGTTTTAGCCAATACCAGTAATTATAAAGATGCATTGTTATTGTTTGAAAGTTTGCCTGTACAAAGAGAAAATGTAAAAAAAATATATCCGCGAATTTTATACGGAAGGGCAGTAGAGTTACTGAACGATCAGCATACCAATAAAGCAGATGCATTGCTTACTCGCATTTTACAAGTGCCTTATAATGAAACGCAGTTACCATATGCTTATTTCTGGAAAGGCGAAATTGCCTATCGGAATGGAAATATTGATCAGGCTATACAATACGATAATGCTTATTTAAAAAATCCGGTAGTATTGGGTGAAGTAAATCCGGTGAATGCACATTATAATTTGGGTTATGCTTTATTGAAAAAAGAAATGTACAGCGAAGCGCTGAGTAACTTTCAACAGGTTGCCCGTAATATATCTTTCAATCCAACACCCATTGAATTAGATGCTTACATCCGTTCCGGTGATTGTTATTTTATGAATAGAAATTACAAACAGGCACTGGCTATTTATGATAAAGTAATAGATATCAATGCAAAGGGTGCCGATTATGCCTTATACCAAAAAGCCATTATAGCAGGGGCTTATAATAAGAGCAGTGAAAAAATAAGCTTATTACAAAGTTTGGTGCAGCAGTATAAAAATTCTGATTTTGCGAATGAAGCAAATTTTGAAATAGCCAACACATACATGGCATCTGAAAATTTTAGTGAAGCCATTCCTTATTTACAGGCTATTTTACAAAATAATGAAGCTACTGCCTTGTGGCCTAAAGTATATTTAAAATTAGGCGTTTGTACCTTTAATTTAAATGAAAACAACCAGTCTTTACAACAGTTTACCCAATTAGTTTCTCATTATCCAAATTCTCCCGAAAGTGATGAGGCAATAGAATATATTCGAAATATATTTTTAGAAAATCACCAACCCGATGCTTTTATTGCGTTCATGAAACAAAACGGCAAGCCGGTATCGTATAGTGAAGAAGATTCATTGACCTACCGTTCAGCGCAACTTTCTTATGATGCCGGAAATTTGCCTGCGGCAATGAAAGGGTTTACCAATTATCTGGCAAAATTTCCCGATGGACAGTATAATATTGAAGCCAATTATTTTACAGCAGAAATTTATCTTGTTAATAAAGATCCGCAAAAGGCTTTGCCTTATTATGCTGCAATAGCTGCAAAGGCTCCCAATATTTATGCAGAAAGAAGTGTACTGCAATGTGCCCGTATTGAATATTTTGATGTAAAAGATTATACAAAAGCGGGGTCTTATTATGAACAACTAAAGTCTATTGCAACACAACAGGAAAACATATTAGAAGCTATGCGTGGTTTATTGCGTTGCCAGTATAAATTACAACAATGGAAAGCTGCAGTAGCCAATGCGCAGGATATACTACAGGAAAAAGGTGCTGCAGAAGATGACCGGATGATGGCCAATATGATTGTGGCTAAAAGTTTTCAGGCAGATAGCTCATTAACAGAAGCGGCAAATGCTTACCAACAGGTTATTAAATTAGGCAAATCAGAATACAGTGCAGAAGCGCAATATAGAATTGCTCAGATATTATACCTGCAAAATCAATTACCGGCTGCAGAAAAAGCTGCTTTTGAAGTGATTAAAAAATATGGTTCTTATGATTATTGGGTAACCGACAGTTACCTGTTATTGGGCGATATATATTTTAAAGAGAATGATTTGTTTAATGCTGAAGCTACTTTTAAAAGTGTTGCCGAAAATGCCACCATTGAAGCATTAAAAAACATTGCAGTACAAAAACTGGCAATGGTTCAGGCCGCAAAAAATAAATTACCACAAACCCATCAGTAATGCATTTAATCAATCAAATGATGATGAAAAAATATTGTTTGAATATATTATTTACAACCTTTGTTTTTTGTAGTATGCTGCAACCTGCATTGGCCTCACGCCATCATGCTTTCCAGAAAAAACCAAAAAGCAAGCAGCATACCGTTGCAAAAAAAACTGCGGTACATAAAAAAGTTATACATTCTGTTCAAACCCTTGTAAAACCGGTAACAAGTGCTCAAAAAACAGTAATTTCTGTGGCTTCATTGCAAGATACTACTGCCCCTAAAGTGGTTGTGGTTACTTCCGTTTTTAAACCCTCTTTGCGCAGTGCTGCCAAAATAAATTTAACGGCTGCAACTGCACCTGCTGAAGTATCGATAATACCTTTAATGTATAGTATTCCTGCAGAAAATTTAACCTTCTCTTATCATCCTGTAGCTATTAAACCGCTGGCATTAATGGTAGATACTGCTCTGCACTGGAATAAAGACAGATATATTAAAGTAGGTTATGGCAACTATGCTACCCCTTATGCAGAAGCAGGCGTTGCATTGGGCGATGGACAAAAATCGGCCATTTTATTGCATGGAAAATATACTTCTTCAAAAGGTAATTTACCTTATCAAAATTTTACAAAGGGCGGTATAGATGCCAATGGTGTTTTTGCATTACCCCATCAGCAACAGTTAACCGGAAAAATTTATTTTGAGAACAGTACACAATATTTATATGGATTTACCGGAAGCAATAATTATACAAAAGATCAGTTGCAGCAGCAGTTTAATACCATTGGTGGTAATTTAGGTTTGGAAACTACCATGCCAAACGATTATGGTATTGCTTATCATCCCGAGGTAGGATTCTCCTCTTTTTTTGATAACCGCCAGGCCAATGAAATGAATGCTATCATCAAAGCCCCCATTAGTAAAACATTGGGCAAACTGCTTACGTTTCATGTAACAGGTTTGGCCGATATTACACACTTGCAAATACCGAATACCACTATCAACAATAATTTGTTTTATGTGGCACCAGCTTTAGAGTTTAAAGTACCCAATGTGCAAATTAAAGCTGGTATGCAGCCAAGTTGGGACAATAGTCAGTTTTCTTTGCTACCCGACATTACCCTTCAGGCAAATATTGCAGAAAATCAGTTGATATTATTAGCAGGATGGCAGGGATATTTTCATAAGAATACTTACCAGAGTCTGGCTGCTTTTAATCCATTCATTGAACAGCCCACTGCATTATTGAATACAAAATTCACGGAACAATATGCAGGATTAAAAGGTAATGCAGGCAAACATTTCGCTTACTTGGCAAAGGTTTCTTTCCTGCAAATCAATAACCAGCCCTTATTTGCCAATGATACTGCTGCCGGAAAATCGCAGGGGTTTGTGGTGTTGAATGAACCAAAATTGCAGGCTTTAAAATTGCATGGCGAAATTACTTACACCGATCAGGAAAAATTGTCTTTTATTGCCGGGATGGATTATACCCAATATACCCAGCAACAGGTGTATGATAAGCCCTGGGGTTTATTGCCTTTAGATGTTACCGGAACTTTACTTTATAAACTCACCAAAGATTTCTCGTTGAAGTCTGATTTATTTTTATGGGATGGAGCACAATACCGTGACCCCGTTTCCCTTGCCTCCCGTAAATTACCCGCTGCAATTGATTTGAATGCCGCTGCCGAATTTGCAGTGCATAAAAACCTGAATATATGGCTGCAATTCAATAATATTTTTAATAATAAATACCAACGTTGGAATCAATATCAGGTTTTGGGTTTTAATGTTCTGGGAGGAATCGTATATTCGTTCCATTAATGAAACCAGATGAATGAACTTTTGTTCCCATATTTAATGGTGCATCAACGTTTGGGCATACCGGGCATAGGTTGTTTTCAATTGATAAGAACAGCGCCTTCTGTTGATTGGGAAGAAAAAACGGTACACCCACCGGTACATCAAATCAGTTTTGTACACGAAACGATGGAAGCCGATCATGCCTTTTACCGAACCGTTACCCAACAATTAAATATTTCGGAAGTTGTGGCCATTCAACAATTCACTGAATTTGTGTATCATTTAAAAGAGCAGTTGCAACAAGGTGGCGCTTTATTGCCGGGTATAGGTACTTTACTGCTCAATCCGGATGGGGAAGTGTTTTTCAGGCCGGTTCCCCAAAACAATGGGTTATTAAAAAATATTTCGTTTAGCCACATGCATATTACAACTGCTGTTCCTCCTTCCACATCAAAGCCCATTTCAATTTTAGATAATATTCCTGCTGCGGAAACTTTAGCAACCGAGGCAGAGCCTTCTATTGAAAATGAAACAAAAGATAAATGGTGGATTTATGCCATTATTTTAACGGTGATTGGTTTGGCTGCACTATTTATTGCATTTTTGTAATTTTTGATTGAATGAACCACAGAATACACTATACCCATTGTCCTATTTGTAACAATGCATCAATTCAACCTTCCTTTTTTGCTGAAGATTTTACCGTATCGCATGAGCTGTTTGCAATTTGGCATTGCAACCACTGTAATGGCCGGTTTACACAGGATGTACCCGATCTTTCCGCAATTGTTGCCTATTACCAATCGGACAGTTATATTTCGCATAGTGATACCAAAAAGGGGTTCATCAATCAGCTGTACCATTCTGTTCGTTCTATTACATTAAAAAGAAAAAGAAATTTTATAGAGCAATTATCAGCCGGTGCAGCCAAAACAATTTTAGATGTTGGCGCCGGTACAGGAGCTTTTGCATTCACTATGCAACAGGCGGGTTGGCAGGTGAGTGGGGTTGAAGTAGATACAGGAGCCAGAAACATTGCAGCCTCAAAATTCAAACTCAACTTTCATTTACCTGAATATTTGTACCAAATTTCTCCGGCATCTTTTCAAATTATTACGCTTTGGCATGTTTTAGAACATGTTCATGATTTGAATGGATATATGCAAATTTTTCATCGGTTGTTAACTGCCAATGGCAAATTAGTGATTGCAGTACCAAATTATACATCGTACGATGCAGCTTATTATCAGCAATATTGGGCAGCTTATGATGTGCCGCGCCATTTGTATCATTTTTCCCCGGAAAGCATGGCAGTTTTGGCTGCTCAAGACAAATTTAAAATTCAGCAATATCGGTCAATGCCCTTCGATAGTTTTTATGTGGCTTTGTTAAGCGAAAAATATAAACATGGAAGCACCAACCTTATCAATGCAGGCTGGGTAGGTTTACGCTCTGCTTTTAAAATGTGGCAGGATGTTAAGAAATGCAGTTCAGTTATTTATGTATTGGAAAAGCTAAATTAAAACAGCATTTAAGTAAGTTGTTGCATTTTCAATCGGGTATTTATAGGTAATTTTGCAAAGACTGAAAAATAAGATTCATTTAGATAGATTACACATGCAAATTGATTTTAAAAAATACAGTGATGGATTAGTACCCGCAGTAATTCAGGATTACAACACCCTTAAAGTATTAATGCTTGGGTTTATGAATGAAGCAGCCTACCAGCAAACAGAACAAACCGGAAGAGTAACATTTTATAGCAGAAGTAAGCAACGATTATGGACAAAAGGTGAGGAGAGTGGCCATTTTTTGGATGTAAAGAGCATTACACCCGATTGTGATAATGATACTTTACTTATAAAGGTAATACCCAATGGGCCCGTTTGCCATACCGGTGCCGATACTTGTTGGAGTGAAAAGAACCATTCAGACAATTTTTTATTGTATCTGGAAGAGGTCATTCGTTTAAGAAGTCAGGCTTCACCTGAAGTATCTTATGTAGCCCGATTGATAGGAAAAGGCATTAATAAAGTTGCACAAAAAGTTGGCGAGGAAGCTGTAGAAATGGTGATAGAAGCAAAAGACAACAATGAAACACTATTTTTAAACGAATCTGCCGATTTGCTGTTTCATTATTTACTGCTGCTGGCTGCTAAAAATTATTCGTTAAAAGATGTTATAAAAGTGTTGCAGGAAAGACATGCACAATAAATGAAGCATTTCATGCAAATGCTCAAATACATTTTTGTTGGTTAATTTGAATTTTAAAATAAACGCATTTATGCAAAAATTAATTTTATTTATGTTGTTACCTTTTAGTGTTATTGCACAAAAAGGTTTTGTGATGAAAGGTGATGTGAAAGGCTTGAAAGATAGCACGCTGGTATTTTTGGTAAGTGGGGCAACAGGAAAATCAATTGCTGAAGATTATTCAAAAAATGGTCGTTTTACTTTAAAAGGCGATCTTGAAAATGCCGATATCTATCAATTAAATTTTATTGGGTACAATGAAACACCTGAAGTGTTTATGCAGAATGATCAGGTATTTGTAAATGGCGATGTAAAACATTTAAAAGATTTGGTTTTTTCAGGTTCTGCTTTGCAAAACGATTATGTGCAGTATTTAAAAGGATTTAATCCGCTCAAAGAAAAATTAGCCAAATTAGTAACCGCCATTAATGCCGAAAAACCCGGCGAAAAGCGTGACTCACTCATTACTTCTTTTGGGGTGTATAAAAATATGGTGATTCGGCAGGTAGATACCTTTATCAAACAAAAACCTGCATCACAGGTAAGTGCTTTTGTGGTATATGCAGTAAACCCTCTTTTTTCAGGCCCGGATGAATTGGAAAATAAATACAATCAATTGGCACCAACAGCCAAAGATGGTTTTTATGGAAAATTAATTGCTCAAACAGTAGCAGCTGCAAAAGTGGGTGCAATTGGAACTAAGGCCATTGATTTTACACAAAACGATACTGCCAATCAACCCGTATCACTTGCATCTTTTAAAGGAAAATACGTGTTGGTTGATTTTTGGGCCAGTTGGTGCAGGCCTTGCCGTATGGAGAATCCGAACGTTGTTGCAGTGTACAATGAATTTAAAAATAAAAATTTTACCATTTTAGGTGTGTCGTTAGACCAGCAAAAAGATAATTGGATAAAAGCTATTCATGATGATGGTTTAACCTGGACACATGTAAGTGATTTGCAATTTTGGAATAATGCAGTTGCCCGTTTATACCATATTGAATCCATTCCAGATAATATGTTGATTGATCCCAATGGAATAATCATTGCCAGAGGGCTGAGAAGTGAACAACTGAAACAAAAATTAGAAGAAGTAATTCAATAAATTATTTGCCAAATAAACACTATGTTCATTTTTGTTGAAAAAAAGTGCTAATAAGCTTTGGAATTAAAAATTTGCTGATAAAGTGTTTCATTGAATCCTATCACTACAACGGTACCATCTTTTACAATCACCGGTCGTTTAATAATACTGACTGATTGTTGCATGAGGGCTATGGCTTTCTGTTCAGTAGTAATGGTTTCCTGTATGGATGTATCTAATTTTTTCCAGGTAGTACCTTGTTTGTTCAATAAAACAGCCCAACCCACCTGACTGCTCCATTCTTTTAAAACGGATGCTGCGATACCCTCTTTTTTGAAGTTATGAAAGGTATGTGGCACATGGTGCACTGTTAGCCAGTTTAATGCCTTTTTTACGGTATTACAATTGGGTATACCATATACCTGATACAACATTATGAAGCGGGTTGGAGGTTAAAGAAACGTTTGCCCAGCCAGCTTTTACCTGCCGGAATTATCCAGTTTTGAATCAGCTCTTTCTTGGTTGCAACCAGATTATTAAAATAAAGGGTATGCTGATTGATAAAACCATTTTGTATGGCATATTCCAGTTGTGAATAAGGCAATAACTCCACTTTATCTTTAATAATAAAAGCCAGCATCTGGCGGTCAAACAATTGAATGTTGAATTGTTTTTCTACTTGTTGAATAAAGTGCATGCTGAAATCGGTGCTGCAACCACCCACCTGCGTATAGGTTTCATCTGCCATTAATACAATAAACTGGCCGTATAATAAATTGGCATATCCTTTAACCGGATCACCATGACTGCGCCATTCCTTTGTAAAATTTGAAAGCAATGGTTCTAATTGCATGGCCTCCTGAATGGTGAGCAATCTGCTGGATTGATATACCCAAACTTTTGAATTATCTGAAAAATCGGCGGGAATAAAGTTTTCAACTTGCATATTCATGCTGCAAAATTATTATAACCTGCTCATATTTGAGCATGGGTATTCTTTTTTAACGTTCACGTTTTTTCTTTTTGGGAAAGTATGGCATAAAAATAGCTCCCAATACCAGCAGCAATGGCTTTAAAAATGATATTTTCTGTTGAGAAAATTGTGGTGGTATCCCATTCATGCATCAACATATCATAAACTGCATCTAATAGTAACAGTAACGGAAATAAGAGGATTGTGCTAACAAAATTTTTTTAAAATGAAAGTGTATTTTAATGAATAACGAATAAAACATATATTAACAGGTTACGCTATATTTAATTATGCCATTGATTGTTCAATTAATTCGGCAATATCTAAAACCTGTACTTCTGCTTCTTTTTCTTTGTTTTTTACACCATCTGTCATCATGGTATTACAAAATGGACAGGCTGCTGCAATAATATTGGCATTGGTTTGCAGTGCTTCTTCGGTGCGTTCAATATTAATTCGTTTATTTCCCGGTTCATCTTCTTTAAACATTTGTGCACCACCCGCTCCACAGCACAAACCCTTACTACCACATCGTTTCATTTCAGTTAAAGCAATATCTAATGCTTCTAAAATTTTTCTAGGCGCTTCATAAATTCCATTGGCACGGCCTAAATAACAGCTATCGTGATAAGTAATTTTTTTACCTTTAAAAGGGCCATCTTCTTTCATTACAATTTTTCCTTCATCAATTAATTGTTGTAAAAAAACGGTATGATGTATTACTTCATAATGGCCGCCTAATTCAGGATATTCATTTTTTAAAATATTAAAACAATGCGGACAGGTGGTTACAATTTTTTTGATGCCATAACCATTTAATACCTGAATGTTATTGTATGCCATCATTTGAAATAAAAATTCATTACCGGCTCGTCGGGCAGGATCGCCGGTGCAGGCTTCTTCTTTTCCTAAAATAGCGTATTGGATATTGAGTTTATTTAAAATTGCAGCAAATGCACGGGTAATTTTTTGTGCACGAACATCAAAACTACCTGAACATCCTACCCAAAACAAAATTTCCGGTTGGGTGCCGGTTGCGGCTAAATCTGCCATTACAGAAACCTTCATATATAACCTTTTTACGAATGTACTGTAAATTTATTTTGAGTAGGTATTTTGAATAAAGATGTTATTTTCACTGCTTTAAAAAGCATTACTGTACTAACTTTTTTGCATGCATTTTTTATTTATACTTTTAATGGGTTGGCTTGTTAGTTTTTTAGGTCAATTGCCATTAGGTACTATGAGCATTACAGCTACCCATATTGCTATTTTAGAAAGTTTTAAAAATGCCTGGCGCTATGCCATTGGCGTTGCAATTATTGAAATTGTTTATTTAAGGTTAGTGTTGGTGGGAGTACAGTGGATGTATGCCCACAAATTATTGTTTACTATTATAGGATGGTTAACAGTTGTTTTTTTTCTTTTATTTGCTATCATTAGTTTTGTAATGGTAGTTAAAAATAAAGCGAATGAAAAAAACATATTACTGCAAAATAAGTTGAACCGCTTCGTATTAGGCATGTGTATGAGTGCTTTGAATCCTGCACAAATACCTTTTTGGTTTATATGGAGCACCTATCTAATTAATGCAAAAGCTTTGCAAACAAATACGCTTTCATTAAACGTATTTACCATTGGATGTGGCATTGGAACGATTACCGGGCTGGCATTTTACATGCATGGTGGCAACTGGCTGATTAAGAAAATGAATGCCGGTACCCGAACTTTAAACATTATTATGGGTATTGTTTTCTTATTTGCGGCAATGATTCAATTATACAGAATGTTGTTTTCTTCTATGTTTTAATATTATAATAATAACACTAATCTTTGGCCCATTGGTCTCTTTCTTCCGGCGAAAATTTCCAGGGTGCAAAATTATTTTCAATATTGCTGAATGTACTGTTCCACTCTTGTGGTGCATTGCTTTCTTCCATAATCAGGTATCTTCTCATTTGCAAAATAATATCGAGTGGTGAAATACTTACCGGACATTCTTCTACACATGCATTACAGGTTGTACAAGCTCTTAATTCTTCTTCCGTAATATAATCGTGCAGCAATGATTTTCCATCATCCTGCCAGTTTTGCATGGCTTTTCTTTTTTGGCCCACTTCTTCCAAACGGTCGCGGGTTTTCATCATAATCATTCTGGGGCTGAGTAATTTGCCGGTAATATTAGCAGGGCATGCGGCAGTGCAACGGCCACACTCCGTACAGGCATAAGCATCTAACAGGTTTTTCCAGCTTAAATCCATCACATCTCTGGCACCAAATTTATGGGCTGTTGCTTGCGGAGCATTGGCAGGTATTAATTCCGGTTGCATGGCATACCGTACCTCTTTTTGAATGTCGGGCATATTGTGCATTTTGCCTTTAGGCTCTAAACTGGCATAATATGCATTGGGGAATGCCAATAGTATGTGCAAATGTTTAGAATAGGGCAAATAGTTTAAAAATGCAATAATACCAACAATATGCAACCACCAGGCACTACGTTCAATAAAGGCAAGTTGCCCGGAAGATAAGCCGTTAAAAGGGGAATGCAGCTTTTCGGAAAACAAAAAATTACCCGTTATATGTTCGGCATAATGTCCATACCCTCTGCTTTGTAAAAGCGTATCTGTTGCATTCATGGTAAGGAACAGGCTCATTAATATAATTTCGGTAATTAATATATAGTTGGCATCACTTCTGGGCCATCCATTCAGGTCTTTACTCATGAAACGCCGAATGTGTAATATATTCCTTCTCACTAAAAAAATAACACAAACAACAATAACGCCTACTGCAAGGCATTCAAACAAATTAATTAATAAAGCATACATCGGCCCAAGCGGGGCTGCAAACAAGCGGTGGGTTCCTAAAATACCATCTAATATAATTTCAAGCACTTCAATATTGATGATGATAAAACCTGCATAAATAATAAAATGCATTACTGCTACTAAGGGGTTTTTAAACATTTTTTTTTGCCCAAATGCCAGCAATAAAACATTCCGCCAACGTAATTCAGGCCGGTCGTTTAGTACTTCATCTCTTCCCATTAAAATATTTTTTCTGATATAGCGTGCTTTTGCAGAAAAAAGATAAATGCCTGCGGCCAGTATGAGTATAAAAACAAGTTGTGGAATAATATGCATAGTAGTTATCTTGTAATGCTAAGTTAATAGTTAAGTGCATATATTTTACGCAATAAATAATACATTTACTAACAATAGCGCCATCATTGGCCTATACAGTGGTTGAAAACATAACAGAAATTTTTTTCAAAAAAGTTTTTAGGAACTGTCAAATCCAACAAATTAATTCGAATTTTGATAAACAGATAGCTGAATAATTTTTTTAAAAGTTATAAGATCATACAAACTATAATGCATTAAATTAAGCGTGAATGAAAGAAAAGAAGGAAATATTATCGCAACAAATTATTCAATTCAAATTAGAGCGGCTGGCATTAGAAGTGGCCGAAAATTTGGGGGATGAACCGGAAGATATTGTTTTGATAGGTATACGGAACAATGGCTATATAATGGCAAATATGGTGGCTACACTTATACAACCCTATTTAAAACAAAAAGTGGAAGTAAATGGTATTGCCATGAATAAACAAAAACCTGAAGAAATAAAATTAGATGTTCCATTTTCTGCAAATGGCAAATGTATTTTGTTAATTGATGATGTGGCTAATACGGGCAGAACTTTGTTATATGCATTAAAACCATTATTGCAACAATACCCTAAACGTATACAAACCATGGTATTGATAGAAAGAATGCATAAATTATTTCCGATAAAACCCGATTATGTTGGCCTTTCTCTTGCTACTACACTTCAGGAACATATTGTTGTGGAAATGGATGATCATCAAATAAAAGGAGCCTATTTATTATAATCCATTTTTTCTATCTTAGTGCGGTATATTCAAATGCCAAAATCCCATCTTTAAAATTTATAACATGGATACAGTTATTTTAGAAAAAGCCCGCAGCTGGGTGAATGGAAATTACGATGCCGATACAAAAAACGCAGTACAGGAATTGATTAACCACCATCCCAATGAGCTGATGGAAGCTTTTTATAGAAACTTGGAGTTTGGTACCGGTGGCCTGCGTGGCATTATGGGTGTAGGTACCAACAGAATGAATAAATATACGGTTGGAATGGCCACTCAGGGTTTTGCCAACTATTTGATGAAAACCTATCCAAACCAAACCATACGGGTAGCCATTGCACATGATTGTAGAAATAACAGCCGTTTTTTTGCCGAAACAACAGCACAGGTTTTTGCAGCCAATGGTATTAAGGTGTTTTTGTTTGAAGATTTACGCCCAACACCGGAACTGAGTTTTGCAGTTCGTTCTTTACACTGTAATGCAGGCGTGGTATGTACCGCATCACACAATCCAAAAGAGTACAACGGTTATAAAGCCTATTGGAATGATGGCGGCCAATTGGTACCACCACACGATAAAAACGTAATTAAAGAGGTGGAAGCCATCCAAAGTATTGATGATGTGAAATGGAGTGGAGGTAATGCCAATATTACCATAATTGGCGCAGAGATGGATCAACAGTATTTGAAAATGGTGAAAAGCCTGAGTGTGTATCCGGAAGTAATACAACAGCAAAAAGACCTTAAAATTGTTTATACGCCCATACATGGCAGTGGTATTAAATTAGTACCTGCTGCATTATCGGCATTCGGATTTACCAATGTACATATTGTGGAAGAACAAGCCACACCCGATGGCAATTTTCCTACAGTTGCTTATCCCAATCCGGAAGAAAGTGAAACCATGCGAATGGGCCTTGAAAAAGCAAAAGCATTAGATGCAGATATTTTGTTAGGTACCGACCCGGATGCAGACAGGGTAGGCGTTGGTGTAAAAAACCACAAAGGCGAATGGGTATTAATGAATGGCAACCAAACTGCAGTACTGGCTTTTGCATATTTGATTGAAGCCCGCAGAAAAAAGGGAATTGCACAGCCCAATGATATGGTGATCACTACAATTGTAACCACTGAAATGATTAATGAAGTTGCCCGTCAAAATAATGTAGCTTGCTACAATGTATTAACAGGCTTTAAATGGATTGCTGAATTAATAAAAGAAAAAGAAGGCAAAGAAAACTATGTAATTGGTGGCGAAGAAAGTTTTGGATTAATGATTGGCAACCAGATACGTGATAAAGACGCTATCAGTGCCGTAGCTTTATTATGTGAAATGGCAGCTTATGAAAAACAACAAGGTAAAACCTTGTTTGATAAATTGATTGAACTGTATATGCAATATGGTTTTTATTATGAAAACCTAATCAGTATTACCAAAAAGGGAATGGATGGCCAGAAAGAGATTGCTGCAATGATGGAAGGTTACCGATCTAATCCACCTAAATCCATTAATAATAGTCAGGTAGTAACATTGTTAGATTATGAATCACAAAAAGGCACTAATTTATTAACAGGTGAGCAATGGGCAATTCAACTACCTAAAAGCAATGTGCTGCAATTTATTACTAAAGATGGCAGCAAAATTTCGGCCCGACCATCGGGTACAGAACCTAAAATAAAATTCTATTTTAGTGTACATACTAGGCTTCCCAATAAAAATGAATTTGACAAAAAGTTAGAAGAACTGAAGCAAAAAATTTCGGGTATCATTGCATCCATGCAATTGTCTTAATACGCTTAACTGCAGCTTTTACAGTGTGAACAAATATTCCATAAAAGGGAAGCAGTTTCTCAAACAACTTTTCTTAAAATGCTGTGCAAAAAAAATGCACGGCATTTTAATTTCCCCATGTAATGAATTTATGCTTTAAAATGTGCCGATACTATTAGCTTTGTATGGTTTATGAGAAAGTTTGAAGATACTTATCGCCACAAAGGACTGCGTAAACAGTTGGTAGAACTGATAAAACAAAAAGGTATTACCGATGAGGCTGTTTTATTAGCGTTACAAAATGTACCACGTCATTATTTTTTAGATTCTGCTTTCGATAAAATTGCTTATGAAGACCGTGCATTTCCCATTGCTGAAGGTCAAACCATTTCTCAACCTTATACAGTTGCATATCAAACACAATTATTACAAATAAAAAAATCGGATAAAGTATTGGAAATTGGTACCGGTAGTATGTATCAGGCTTGTGTATTGGCCGAAATGGGTGCCTGGGTGTATACTATTGAACGGCAGAAAAAAATATTTGATTTAAATAAGCAGTTTAGTTTTAAAAATAAATACCCCAATATCAAATGCTTTTTTGGCGATGGCTTTGAAGGCCTGCCAACTTTTGCACCTTTCGATAAAATTCTCATCACAGCAGCGGCGCCATTTATTCCTCCTAAACTAATAGAACAATTAAAAGTAGGCGGAATAATGGTAATACCTGTTGATGAAGGTGCTTCTCAAAGAATGCTGCGCATTACCAAAGTTTCTGCCGATGCCTGCAAAGAAGAATCGTTTGATTTATTTTCTTTTGTACCCATGTTAACCGGAAAAAATATTTAAAATTTGTTTTCTTAATTACATTAATGATTTCCTCCTACTTTTTTGGGCAAAATAGCTTTTGGAATGGGTTGCTGATGAGCAGGTAATTTAAATATATTATTATTTTTTTTATTGGGTGATAATTCCGGTAATTTATTGGTATCTATTTGTGATTCGGGTGCCAGATCTTCCGGTTTAATATTGGCTGGTACATAATCCTGAGAGGTGCCATTTCCCATTAATTGCTGGTCGCCCTCAACACCAATAGGCACATTGGGTGTGGGATTGGTATAATCCAATTCAATGTCGTTGGTCATACCTTCCGGTTTAGAGAAGTCAACATTTGCATCAATGCCTAAAGTGGTTGCATTTTTTAAAATTTTTTCATAAAAATAGCCCCAAATAGGCATGGCAGCACGTGCACCCTGCCCATTATAGCTACTGCTATTGATGTGTATAAACCGATCATCGCACCCTACCCAGGCACCTGCTAATAATTGCGGTGTGTAGCCCATAAACCAGGCATCGCTGTTATCATTGGTAGTTCCTGTTTTGCCAGCAATATTCCCTTTAACATCAAATTGCATTTTCAGGCCACGGGCCGTACCAAATTCAACCACACCTTCCATCATTTTAATGACAGAATAAGCAGTAATATCGCTGATGACTTCTTTTCTTATGGGTGCAAAATTTTCCAAAACATTGCCATTTCTATCTTCAATACGGGTAATAAATAGTGGTTTTACATTGAATCCTCTTCCCGGGAACATGCTGTATGCCTGCATCATTTCATACAATGAAATTTCGCATGCACCAATAGCAATGGAGGGGTGTGGTTCTATATTGGTTTGTAAGCCGCATTTGTTTTTTAAAAAATCAACAAAACGGATGGCTGCATTATTGCCCTTGGGATCTAACTGCTTCATAATATAAGCAGTGGCACAGTTTCTGGAAAATGCAAGGGCTTGCGCCATAGGAATAGAGGCTCCGGTGCAAGAGGTGGAAGTAGCAGGCACCATTCCATATGCACCAAAACTTTGTTGAACATCCTGCACAATTGTATTTGGTGTAAAACCGGCATCTTCAATAGCTAAACTATACAATAATGGTTTAATAGTAGAGCCCACCTGCCGTTTGGTATTGTAATTCACATGATCAAACTTGAAGGTTTTAAAATCAATGCCACCTACCCATGCACGAACCTCACCACTTAAAGGGTCTAATGCCATAAAACCGGCCTGCATCATTTGGCGGGAATATTTAATAGAATCCATTGGCGTCATGGTCGTATCTTTTTCCCGGTTATTATTCCAGGCAAAAACCCGCATTTGTGTAGGCACAAAAAATGTTTTTCTTATGTCTGCATCATTCATCCCATCTTTTTTCAAATTACGCCAGCGGTCACTTTGTTTCATGGCCGATTCCAAAATGTTTTGATGCCCATCCCATACAGTTCCTTTTTTTATGTTGGTTTGTTGATTTAAAATTTGCTGCATGTAGCTCATGTGTTTGGCTACTGCTTCTTCGGCATAGATTTGCATACGTGGATTGAGGGTTGTATAAATTCTTAAACCATCTGTATACAAATTATATTCATCACCATTACTTTTTTTGTGGTTTTTGCACCATACTTTCATGTACTCGCCCAGAATCATTCTGAAGTAAGGAGCCAAACCTGTTGTTTCATCTAATTTTTTATAATTTAATTCAATAGGATCCATTTTAATTTTTGCCGCATCCTGTGCTGTTAAATAACCATTGGTAACCATTCTGTTTAAAACCAGGTTACGGCGTTCTAAAGCCTGTTTGGGATTGCGTCTGGGATTGTATAATGTAGGCGCATTAATCATGCCCACCAAAACGGCTGCTTCATTTACATTTACCCGATCCGGCTCTTTTTGAAAGAAGGTTTTAGCGGCATTGCGAATGCCAAAAACATTATCGCCAAAAGCAACGGTATTCAAATACAGATTAATGATTTCTTCTTTGGTAAAATTTCTTTCCAATTTTACGGCTATGATTGACTCTTTAACTTTTTGTATGGCACGGAGTAAAAAATTTCGAGTTGCCCAGTTTTCAGTAAATAAGTTTTTGGCTGTTTGCATAGTAATAGTACTGGCCCCGCCATCGCGACCCAATCCTTTTAAGGCACGCAATAACGAAATAAAATCAATTCCGCTATGATCATAAAACCGCTGATCTTCTGTTGCAACCAATGCATGTACTATGTTGGGGCTAATATCTTTATAATCAACATTTACTCTATCTTCTAAATAATATTTACCCATTAAGGTACCATCTTGCGCATATACCTGACTGGATAATGAGGCTGAAGGATTTTGAATATCTTCAATAGAGGGCATTTTTCCGAAAACACCCCAATTACAAAGCAGGAGAAATAAAATAAAAGCAGCAACAGCTATAAAAAAGGCTTTCCAAAATATTTTTACTGAACGCAACATAAACAAGGTATGGTTAAGGTTGTAAAACTAAGCATCTACGGCAGATGTTACCCTGCTAAGTAGTTAAAATTTCTCGGGTAAAGTGTTTTTCATAAACTGAATATAATCTGTAATATTGTTTTTAGTATGCAACAACTGTAAGTTTAAAGGACTAATCATACTAAAAACATATTTATCAGGTTTAAGCCAAGGTATTATTCTGCCGGTAGCCATTGGCTTGGTTTTGTCTAAATAATCAACTGCATCTCCGGCATTTTCAAATGGGCCAATTAGTACAATTGCGGTTGAATCATTTAATTTTTCTTCGGTAACTTTTAAATGAAGTGTATAAAATTTTTCTAAGTTAAAACGGTAAAATGCATTTCTGGCTTCACTGGCAAAAACGGGATCAACTTTATGTAATATTACCGCAATGTATTGCGAATCGGCCGGGTTGAATACATAATTGTTTACAGCCTGTATTACCGGATTGCTAACGGGTACCTGAACCAATGCAGTGGTATCTAATTGTTTATGGATTTGTGTTGATAAAGTATCTACTATTTTTTTAACAGGTATTTTTGCAATGGTGGGCGGGTGTAGGTCAATATTGCCCACAACATTGTCTTCATTTTTTTCAATCACCAAATTGGTTAAATAATTTTCAATTTCTTTTCTACGTTTTACTACGCTAATGAGGGTATTGGCCATTTCAACCATTGGCGACTGGGGAAACTGGTGTACCAATGCTTCCAAAGTTTGGATGGCAGTACTGTCATTTTTTTGTTTTACATCGTATACGGCCTGAATGTACATTAATTGCGGGCTCCAGTAATTTTTTCCAAATATTTTATCGGCCTGCTCTTTTTCCGCTAATGCCTGCTTAAAATTTCCTTCAATAAACAAATCATAAATATGTTCGTATTGTGCCGTTGCTTTGTCTTGAATGGTGGGTTTACCTGTATTCTTTATTTTTTCAGCATAGATGCCATTCGGGAAAGCAAGCATTAATTTTTTCCTTACTGAGTCTGATTTTGCCAATAAACCCAATTGGTTGTAACAGTATATCAGATTGAATAAAACGGGCTCTTCATATTTGTTTTCCGGATACAGTTTCATAAGGGTTTCATAAGCATCTACTGCGTCAGGATATTTCTCTAAATCGTTTTGGAAAGTTTGCGCATTTTTATATAAGTCGTCAATAATTGTATTATGTGCATCTCCAATTTGTTTTTCAGTAAGGGGAATATTATCTAACATGCCCTTTAAAGTTAAGGCATTGGCTGCATTGGTTTTAGCAGCCTCTGCGGTAGCATTGGCTGTTGTAGTTACATTATTATTGTTCAACTGCATGCTGTTGTTAATGGCAGATTGCCGTTGCCAGTTATCTACATTGGGCCGGTTACCCCATTTTTGTTTAAACTCTTTGTAACCTTGTGTTTTAAGTGCAGTATTGGCAAAATAAAAATCACTGGCACTATTTGTGGTGGTACTGCCAAATAAGCCACTGCTTGCTGCGTTTGTGGTGGAATTGGTACTGCCAAAATCAATTTCTTCCTTTTCATCTGCCAGGCCTTGCTCTTTGCGTAATCGGCGGTATAATTTTTTTACAGCAGCCAGCCGCGCCGCTTCATTCAAATTACTTAGTTGCAATAAACTATCCTGTAAATGGAGCGATGCCAGATTTTTCGTAATAATTTTTAAAGCTTTTTTTCGGGTAGTAATTTCATTTTGCCGGAAAGAATCTAACTGATTAACCTGCACACTATCATAATATAATGAAGCAAGCGGATATTGGCGGATATTGTAGGCTGTTGATGCCAGTAATAACACACTTTTTTGCTTTTGTGCTGGGTTGTTAACACTGAATACAATGCTTTTCAATAAATTATTGATACCTTCTTTAAAATGCTGTTGTTTAATTTCAAGCGAAGCTGCAGCATAATAAATAATATCTCGGTAATCAGCATATTTATCTCTTCTGGCCAATTGATACAATTGTTTCAAATTGTTTTGCAATGAATGATTGCCATTTGCAGTATCAGAAAGTGCCACAATATTCAGGCGGGCATACACTTCCAGATAGGGATCAATGGTATGATGGATGGCTTTTTCAAATGCCTGGATGGCGGGTTTGTTTTGATATGCCAATTGAAAAAGCTGGCCGGTTAAAAACTCCCATCTTGCCTGTTCCTGTTTATTGGAAGCTACTGAAACGGATTTGCTTAAATAGGTAGCAGCACTGTCGTGCATATTTTGTTTATAAAACAAATAAGCTTGCTGCAAAAACAAATCTTTTTCTAATCTTTTCGGAAAGAAAGGATCGGCTTTTAAAATAGCTATTAAACCGGTGGCTTTGTCTAATTGGTTGCTTTCTATATAATTTCTGATTTGCCAGATGAAGCTGTCGTTCCGGGTGGTTGGTTTTGTGATAATTTTTTTCAGCAGACTTCTGTTTTCATTGGTTGCAACGGTAAAAATACCTTGTTGGTTACTTACATTACTACCTATTGGAATATCATATCCATCATCTTTTGGTGCATATATGTAATTGATGTATTGGAAAACGGTTGCGGCAGAATCAAAATTTTGTCGTAGTAAATAAGCTTTGCCCAGCAACAAATAAAAATCATCTACCCAGTCAGATCTTAAATCATGTAACAGAATACCTGCATAACACTTGTAAATAATGGAATCAATATCCCGCTTATCTAAAGCAGTAACCGAAAGGCTGTAATTATAGAATGGCAGAAGTTTACTATAATCATCCGTATGCATTTGTTGTGCCAGTTCAATAATATGGCTTAATTTATTGTTGGCATTAAAAAAATAGTTGTAATGGCTTACCATATCCTGATAAGTACGCTTTACAAATCCTATTTTTTTTTCGCCTGTTTTTTCAGAAGCCAGTTGCCGATCCTGGTATTGAGCGGGTTTTTCTTTATCTAAATTAATGGTAGTATTGGGTTGTCCCAATACCTTGGGCTGGTAAAACAGCAGGGCAGGGAAGAAAAGAAACCACATCAAAAAATACTTCTGCTTCATAGGCATAATTCAACACAAATCTAAACTGTTTAAAAGTACAGGTATTTTCTAACAAATGTGGCAAAACAGCCCTTGTTATGTACCTTTAACCTTATTTTGTAGCATGGCAAAACAAACTTTTGAAACCAACACTTTTAAACGATTAAGAAATCAGTACCGGCTTGTATTAATTAATGATGATACTTATGAAGAGCTGGTAACTTTTAAATTATCACGTTTAAGTGTATATGTTGTTTTTAGTACTGCATTTGTTTTATTGATTAGTTTAACGGTAGCGCTGATTGTTTTTACCCCGCTAAAATATTACATTCCCGGTTATGGTTCAAGGGAAAGCAGAACAGAATTACAACTTTTGCAAATGCGTACCGATTCATTAGAGAAATCTATTCAATATAAAGATCAGTATTTAGAAAATCTGAAAAAAGTGCTTTCGGGTAATATGCCTGCACAGAAAGATACCGCCAGTTTAATGATTCCTAAACAAGAGTTAATTAAAGAATGAGCAGGCTTCCCAATAATAAAAAACTATTATTGCAATATGCCGCACTTACCGGCGAATTGATGATTGCCATTGCTATTGCAGTGTATTTGGGTTGGTGGATGGATGTAAAATTTTCATTTGCTTTCCCTTTATTGGTGTGGCTATTGCCTTTAATTGTTATTATTACCCTGATTATAAAAGTTATTAAAGACACAAATAAGAAATAGTATGCAACAACAAAACCCCGTATCATTCTCCAAAAGTATTTTGCCTCTATTTTTTTTATTTGTATTGGTGAATAGTTTGCTGATTTTCTTTAGAAAATTGATGTATACGCATCAAATAGATGTATGGGTTATATTTGCTGCGAATTGTATTTTATTTGTAATCAGCATATTAAGTCTTGCCTTGCATTTACAGGCTTCGCATAAAAAAACACCCTTGGCATCGGTAGGTAATGTAATGCTGGTTACCCTTATGAAATTATTGGTGTTGGGAGGTGCAGCTATTTTATATTTGGTATTAGCCGGCCCAAACAGAAGTGTTTATGCGGTTTTTGTGGGTATGGTTTTGTATTTGGTGTATACTTTTTTAGAAGTATCTATTGCGGCTAAAATTAATGGAAATAACAAATAGATATGGCTGTTACGCAACATCCAATGCATATACTGGCGGAGTTCTTACCCGAAGGCTGTTTTGAACCTGTTGTAGATTATTTAAACCACTATAAAGTGCATTTAACCATTACCCGAAAACGAAAATCGGTATTGGGCGATTACAGGCATGCATCGCAACACAGAAATCATTCCATTACTATTAATGGAAATTTGAATAAATATGAGTTTTTGATAACACTTTTACATGAATTGGCGCATTTACTTACATTTGAAGCGTTTGGCCATAGGGTAGAGCCACATGGTAAAGAATGGAAACAATTTTACAGCAAGTTATTGCTTCGCTTTACTGAACAGCAGGTATTTCCCGAAGATATTGCGTTGGCATTACAGAAAAGCATTCGCAATCCTTCAGCTACTGCAAATGGCGAAACAGAATTGCTGATTGTATTACGAAAATATAACACAGTTTCAACAACAGATGTGTTGCTGTTGGCGCATGTGCCGGAGGGTGCAGTTTTTATTACTGAAAATGGCCGGTTATTTAAAAAGGGGCATAAACGAAGAAAGCGATATGAATGTGTGGAAGTGCAATCAGGATTAAGGTATGCTTTCAGCGCTATTTGTGAAGTGAAATTGTATGCAGCACAATAAAAAAACGTTAGACAGCAAAACCATCCAACGTTTACAATAATTTGAAATATATTTATGCAACTGCTTTTTTTACCAAAGCAGCAGCTTCGCTTAATTCAATGGCAGATTGAACTTTCAGTCCGCTTTCATCAATTAATTTTTTGGCTTCTGTAGCATTGGTTCCCTGTAAGCGAACAATAATGGGAATATGAATATTGCCTAATTTGTTATAAGCCTCAATTACTCCGGCAGCAACCCGATCACAGCGAACAATGCCACCAAAAATATTGATAAGAATGGCTTTTACATTGGGATCTTTCATGATGATTTTGAACCCAGCCTCAACGGTTTGGGCATTGGCAGTTCCACCTACATCTAAAAAGTTGGCAGGTTCACCACCGCTTAATTTTATCATATCCATGGTAGCCATCGCCAATCCAGCCCCGTTTACCATGCAACCAACGTTGCCATCTAATTTTACAAAATTTAAGTTGTATTGGCCGGCTTCTACTTCTGTAGGATCTTCTTCTGTAATGTCGCGTAAGGCTGCTAAATCTGAATGGCGCATTAAAGCATTATCATCCAAATTCATTTTACAATCTACCGCAATTATTTTATCATCGCTGGTTTTGAAGAGTGGATTAATTTCTAGCATGGAACATTCCAATCCCACATATGCATTGTATAAATTGGTTACAAATTTTACGCAATTTTTAAATGCTTCGCCGGTTAAACCAAAATTGAAGGCAATTTTTCTGGCCTGAAAAGGAAGCAATCCACCGGAAGGATGCACCCATTCTTTAAATATTTTTTCCGGAGTTTTGTGGGCTACTTCTTCAATATCAACACCGCCTTCGGTGCTATACATAATTACATTTTGGCCTTTTGTACGATCTAATAAAACCGATAAATAAAATTCCTTTACAGGATTGGGGCCCGGATAGTAAACATCTTGGGCAACAAAAATTTTATTCACTTTTTTCCCAAAAGGTCCTGTTTGTATGGTAACCAATGTACCACCTAAAATATTTTTGGCAATATTGGTAATATCTTCTGCACTTTTGGCAACGGCAACTCCTCTTTGCTCAGAGCCTACAATTTTTCCTTTTCCGCGACCGCCGGCATGTATTTGCGCTTTAACAACCGCAAAATTGTTATTGGTTTGTGTTTTAATTTGTCTGTATGCTTCTTCAGCAGCCATTACTGTATCTACCGCCATACCGTCTTGAACGGGTACATTGTATTTTTTCAATAATTCTTTCGCCTGAAATTCATGTAAATTCATACGTAGCTATTTAGGATGCGAAGATAAGGTTTTTGTAATGCTTATACGGGTGTTTATGGTATTAAAAAAAGCTTTACTGCAAGTATTTTTCTTCTAAAACCCGCTGGTGATGCAGCAAATGCCCAAAGATGATAAAGCCGATGGCATTTACTGTTATGGGATAATTATTAGCAGTTCCCGATAATGAGAGCGTTGGTTCTGGCAGTGATTGCAAAAAACAATCGGTAGATTGCCTGAGTGCAATAAATTCATCCAACAAATTTTTTAAACTTCTGTTATTGGCTATCGCTCTTTCAGCGTACCATTGCTCATCAAAGCCGGGTAAATTTTTGTTGTCTGATCTTGCAAAGGTGAGCATGCGATACGCCATAATACGTTCTGTATCGATAATATGTTGCAGGATGTCTTTCGGTGTCCATTTGCCAGGAGCATAAATAAAATTTTCTTTCTCCTTCGGAATACCTGAAAAGAACTGAATGATGGAATGGCTGAATGTTGTAACCAGTTCTTTCAGGTTATTGCAACCTGCTGTTTGTTGAATATAATCTTCATAATAAGAAGGATATTCTCGGGGGAGTGGTCTGCTCATATACGATGATTGTAGGGTGAATAATATCTTTATTTCAGTTGCGTAGCGGTTTTTTTATCGGCACTCGATTTTTCTGCAGCCCATTTCCTTCCCAAATCTTCTGCTTGTTTTACTGCATGGGCAGCATTGATAATACCCCCACTTTTTGAAAGAGCTGCAAAAGGAATGGTTTGTTGTGTTCCGGGCTTAAAGTCGGCTAGTGTGCTATCAGGATGCAGAACAGAAGCCATGATAATTTGTTTTACTTCTACTGCAGTTAAATTCGGAAAATAAGATCGAATCATTGCAGCAAGACCAGTTACAATAGGAGCTGCCATGCTGGTTCCCCGTAAATTGCCGTATTCATTTTTTTTGGGTAAGGTGGAATATATTTTTACACCCGGGGCAAATACATCTACTTCTTTGTCTCCATAGTTACTAAAATCTGCAGCCATACCCTGACCCATTGACGGGTCGTTGCTGGCGCCTACTGTAATAAAATTATTGGCTGTACTGTTTTGAAATAGAAAATGAGGATTGGGATAATTTTCTTTTGTATCTATATCTGCCGATTCATTCCCGGCAGCATGCACAATTAAAACATCTTTTTGTTCGGCATATTTTACGGCACTATCTACCCAATATTTCTGGGGCGAATAAGATTTCCCAAAACTCATATTGATTACTTTGGCTCCATTATTTACAGCATAAAAAATGCCTAAGGCAATGTCTTTATCGTATTCATCCCCATCGGGAACAACTCTTACCATCATTACTTTTACATTGTCTGCAACGCCATCCATACCAATGCCATTGTTGCGCTGTGCAGCAATAATGCCGGTTACATGCGTGCCATGCATGGGGTCGGGGCCCATTACATCTGCATTGCCATAATATTTATCCTGAATATTGTTATAATTGTCTTGAACTATTTTGCTGCGGTAATTAATGGGTGGTGTATCTTTTTCATTGAGTGCATCCTGTTTTCCTTCAATATAATCGTTTAATTCGCTGATTACTGCTGTATTCTTTTCATCGGGATCAATTCCTACCATTTTCATTAAAGTAAGATACCCGAATTTGGCTTTTTTCCCTTCAGGCGTAGTAGGTTCAAAGCTTTCTAACTGGGCACAATTGTATACTTTAGTGCCCATTTCTTTTTGTATTAAAGAATCGTGTTTTTTGATAGAGTTCAGGGTGAAGTTTAAAAAAGCAATTTCCATTTGATCGTCGTTGCTTTTATTCATTTCATCGGCTGCCATTTTCCAAATTCGGTATTCGTATTTGTCTTTTTGACTGAATTGGGTAGTGTCAATATTCTTACCTGAAAATTGATTTTTAAACTGATAAAATACTCTGGATCGTTCATCTCCGGCTTTTTTTAAATTTTCTCCATTTTTATTCCCTAGAAAATTCCATCCATATACATCGTCTACATATCCATTGTGGTCGTCATCAATGCCATTGCCAGGAATTTCTTTGGGGTTATGCCATAAAATGCCTTTCAGGTCTTCATGGGTGGTATCTACACCAGAATCTAAAACAGCTACAATAACGGGCGTTGATTTGATGTGATTAGCTTTCAGGTATTGATAAGCTTCATTTAAACTAATGCCATAGTATTTGTCTTTAGTTGCATCCATCAAATGCCAGCCTTTAGGTACATCGCCCATTTGTGCGGGGGCTGTGAAACTGATAAAAATAGATACAAATAAAACGAGGCAATAACGTTTGTTCATTGGGGTGCATTTTAAGCGATACAGTAGAAATAAAAGGCAGTAATTTGATTACAATTGGGTAACTACCATTAGCAAATGTCTGATTATCCCTGCAAAAAGGGCAACAGTACAATGCGATTTAGCTAAATGTTAAGTAAAAAGCTGCATTTACAGTTTTTTATAATCTTCTCTTTCTGGATAAAATACATCCAGTAAGCTACAATCGGTAATGGCTAAACCGGCATGTGGTACATTAGGTGGAACGACCATTACTTCGCCCGGCTGTAAGGTATATTCAATTCCATCAACAGTTAGTTGAAAAGTACCTTGTAATACATGTGCAATTTGCTGGTGCGGATGGTGGTGCAGGCCTAATTTACTACCGGCAGTAACCTGTAAATACGAAAATGTATTGGTTCCGGTATGTATGAACTGTGCTTTATAACCCGGAACAATTTCTTTAACAGGTAGTTCGGCTACATGAATAAGTGGCATAATTATTATAATTCAAAAGTAATGCCCTGTGCTAAAGGCAAATGGGTTCCCCAGTTAATGGTATTGGTTTGTCGGCGCATATAGGCTTTCCAGGCATCGCTTCCGCTTTCTCTGCCACTTCCGGTTTCTTTTTCTCCACCAAAAGCCCCGCCTATTTCAGCACCACTGGTACCAATATTTACATTGGCTATGCCGCAATCGCTGCCGGCATATGATAAAAAGGCTTCAGCTTCACGCAGGTTTAAAGTCATGATCGCAGAAGATAAGCCCTGTGGTACGTTGTTTTGTATAGCAATGGCATCTTCTAAATTGGTATAAGGCATGATGTACAAAATAGGAGCAAAGGTTTCCTGTTGAACGATGGGCATACCGGGTTGTACCTCGGCTACACAGGGTTTTACATAACAACCACTTTCGTATCCAGTACCTTCTACAACACCTCCGGGCACTGCAAATTTTCCGCCTTGTTGTATACATTGGTCAATAGCATGTAAATAATGTTGTACGGCAGCTTTGTCAATTAAGGGTCCTACATGATTTTCGGGTTGCAATGGATTGCCAATTTTAAGTTGCTGGTAAGCTGCAACAAGTTTGGCTTTAAATGTTTCATATACCGATTCGTGAATAATTAATCTACGCGTTGTTGTGCAACGTTGGCCGGCTGTGCCAACGGCGCCGAAAAGGCAGCCGCGTAAAGCCATATCTAAATCTGCGTGTTGCGAAATAATAATGGCATTATTGCCTCCTAATTCAAGAATTGATTTTCCGAGCCTTGCTGCTATGGCTGTACTCAAAGCTTTTCCCATTCTGGTAGAGCCTGTGGCACTGATTAAAGGAATTCTGGTATCATGGCTCATCCATTCTCCAACAGTTTTATCACCTTGTATCAAACAACTTACGCCTTCTGGTACATGATTTTTTGCAAAAACTTCAGCTACTATTTTTTGAACGGCAATGCTGCAAAGCGGTGTTTTTTCACTTGGTTTCCAAATGCAAACATTTCCACATACCCAGGCAATGGCGGTATTCCAACTCCATACAGCCACCGGGAAATTAAAAGAGGAAATAATTCCCACCACACCCAGCGGATGCCATTGTTCGTACATACGGTGGTTAGGCCGTTCACTGTGCATGGTTAAGCCATATAACTGGCGTGATAAGCCAATGGCAAAATCGCAGATATCAATCATTTCCTGCACTTCACCCAAGCCCTCCTGCAGACTTTTTCCCATTTCATAACTCACTAATTTGCCTAAATTTTCTTTATTCAATCTTATTGCATCACCAATTTGGCGAACTACATCGCCTCTTTTAGGTGCCGGCCAGTTACGCCAAATTTTAAATGCTGCAGCGGCTTTATGCACAACAGCTTCATAAGCTTCTTTGTCGGTGCTAATTACAGCAGCAATTGAAGCGCCATTAACAGGTGTAAAGCTTTCTATTTCAGCACCATAACTTTTTATCCATTCTGAACCGGTCGATGTACCCGGATTGGTTTTTTCTATATGCAGCAATCTGATAAAGTCCATGATAAATATTTAAGGACTGCAAGGTAAGATAAATGTAAAAATAAAAAAGGTATTGCCCGGATTGTGATCAATCAGCAATACCTTTTCAATGTAACCCTGCATGAAAATAAAACAGTTTGAAACAAATGTAAAATTCGAAGCAACTTTAATAAATTTATAATTTGATAGGTGAATGGGAAGAAAATATCGGAGAACTTATTGTAGCTGACGGCTCAATAATAAATCATATACATCTGAATAGCTACTGCCAATGGGTATTTCTTTACCGGCTACAAAAATTTTATTTTTATTGAATTTGTCAACTTTGCTAATGGGTACAATATAGGAGCGATGTACCCTCACAAATTCTTTGTCTGGAAGTTTTTCCTGCATACTTTTTAAGGTCATTAAAGTTAATACAGGGTAGGGTTTTATGTGAATTTTGATGTAATCATCCAATGCTTCAATTAATTCAATATCCTTCAAATTAATTTTCATCATTTCATAATTCACCTTTACATAAATAGAATTTAATTGTAGTTCCTGAGAAGATAAAAATTCCTGATATTCTTTTGCTTTGTAAGCTGCTTTTAAAAAGCGATTATAATCAAAGGGCTTTAATAAATAATCAATTGCATCTACATTAAACCCTTCTACAGCAAAATCTTTATAGGCGGTGGTAAAAATTACCAATGGCTTATTGGTTAAATTTTTATATAACTGCAATCCGTTGATATCGGGCATTTGAATATCCAAAAACAACAAATCCATTTTATTTTCTGACAAATATTGTAGAGCATCATTCGGATTGGTAAAAATGTTTTCTAACTGTAGGAATGGTATTTTTTCGCAGTATTGAGAAATAATTTGGAGTGCCAGGGGTTCATCATCGATAGCAATACATTTCATATGCATATATTTTTGATGTTGAATATTGTATTTTCAAATGAAAATTTAATTGTTTTAAACTATGGTTAGATAGCTAAAAAATGTTTAAACAACCTGCACGAGTGTTAATTCTACACTAAATATATTTTTTTCATTTTTTATTTTCAACTCATGTTTGGCCGGATAAAGTAAGGTAAGTCTTCTTTCCACATTTTTTATTCCAATTCCTGTTGTTTCTGTTAGCGAATTACCTGCATTAGAAACAATGGAATTTTTGACAGAAAAAATAATAGTATTGTTCTGAATGGCAATATTAATATGAATAAATGACGGCTCAATTGTGCTTACCCCATATTTAAATGCATTTTCTACAAATGGAATAAAAATAAGGGGGGCAACACGTTGATTACTGATATTGCCATTTACTGTAAAGGTTAATGCTACACTCTGTGTAAGTCTGACTTTCTGCAAATCAATATAATCGTTCAAAAAATCAATTTCATTTTGCAGAGGTACCCAATCGTTTTTAGTTTCGGCTAAAATATAACGCATTATGGCCGAAAGTTTTAATATGGCAGAAGGTGTTTGATCGCTTCCGGTAATGGATAATGAATAAATATTGTTGAGTGTATTAAAAAAGAAATGGGGATTGATTTGTGATTTGAGAAACGAAAGTTCTGTTTGCAACATCTCTTTCTCAATTTTTTCTTTGGTACGCTCTACCTTTAGCCATTGCTGCAGTACAGAAATGCTGGTACCTACAGCAAATACTAATAAAAAAACAGCATAACTTCCCGGAAAATACCTGCTGGATCTTCTTTTGGGAATAGATGGGGCCGGAGTGGAATTTTTATCACCTACTCCCTTTTGTTGTATATTAAAATTAAGAGAGTCAGCTTTTTTTAAATCCCTTCTAAGCTCAGTTCTGATTTTTGTTTCAGTGGTATTGTTCATCCACAATGCTAACTGCCGTGGCAGATTTAAAAATCCGTATAAACAAATAGCAATGAGTAATATGTAAATAATCCATTGCTTTTTAAAAAGTAGTTTGGGTATAAACAACAAGGTGTTTAAATAATAAAATACCAGCAAAAAAAGGTTGATGGTGATAAACAGTGTAATGATATAACGACTAACTTGTTGGGGAATATCTTTTGGCTGCGGAGCAAAAATATAGGGAAGCATGAAAAATGAAATCCATGCAACAATATGTATTAGAACAATAATGAATTTTTTTGAACCCGTTTGCATACAGTTGGTTGCTTTATATAAAGCTAATCAGTAGTTTCAGTCTGTTCATTTTTTTCGGGTGAAATATTCAATCTGTCGGTAAAAATTTAATAAGACTCATTTTTGTTTGGAAAATCATTGGTTTTTATATCCTGAATATATTGCTGAACTGCCTGTGTAATTTGCTCATGTAAATTGAGGTACTGCCTTAAGAAACGTGGTTTAAATTCTGTATTAATGCCCAGCATATCGTGCATTACCAATACCTGCCCATCGCAGTGAGGGCCTGCACCAATGCCAATGGTAGGAATTTGAACAGATTGTGTTACTGTTTTGGCTAATTGGGCCGGTATTTTTTCTAATACAATGCCAAAACAACCAGCCTGTTGCAATAGCAATACATCATTTTTCAGTTTTTCTGCTTCTTCATTTTGAGTAGCCCTAACTGCATAGGTGCCAAACTGGTAAATGCTTTGCGGGGTTAAACCTAAATGCCCCATTACCGGAATACCTGCTTTTACAATTCTTTGAATACTTTCAAGCACTTCTTCACCGCCTTCTAATTTTATGGCATGGGCGCCGGTTTCTTTCATAATTCTAATGGCTGAAGCCAAAGCAATATCACTATTAGACTGGTAGGTTCCAAAAGGAAGATCTACCACAACCAACGAACGGCGCACTGCCCTGATAACGGAGGCTGCATGATAAATCATTTGGTCAAGTGTTATAGGCAATGTAGTTTCATGACCGGCCATTACATTGCTGGCACTGTCGCCTACCAATATTACATCTATTCCTGCTGCATCAAAAATGCCTGCAAATGAATAATCGTAAGCAGTAAGCATGGATATTTTTTCTCCACCGGATTTCATTTTTTGTAAAGTGTGGGTGGTTATTTTTTTTATTTCTTTTTGAAGCGACATGATGATTGATTTTTTCTATTTTACAGAAACAAGAACATGTATTTATTTTGAAGCCTGTGTAAGCTCTTCATATAAACTTTGAATTAATCCATCGGCCAATCCAATTTTGGGAACATAAATTTCATTAATGCCTCCCCAGCGCATTACATTGGTGTAGATCTGTAGAGCCGGAACAATTACGTCTGCGCGGTCTTCGCGTAGTTTATATATTCTGATTCTTTCTTCCAGGCTTACATTTGATAATTCTTTGTAATAATCTTTCAGTAAGTCTATTGATAATGGCTTCCCTTCTTTCTTTTTGCTTAGTGAGAATATTTTATTAATATTACCACCACTACCAATGGCTATAATTGGTAAAGCTGATTTGGTATTGGTCTTCAGGTGTTCTTTCATTTCTAACCAGGTATTATCTGCCACCAGTCCTTTTAATAAACGGATGGTGCCGATATTGAAAGATTCCTTGTACTTTAATTTTCCTTCTGCAAAAAATGTAAGTTCAGTGCTGCCGCCGCCAACATCAATATACAGGTAAGCGTGCTGTGTGTCTAAATTTTCGGCAATATGGTTTTCAAATATCATGGTAGCCTCCTCATCACCGGTAAGTATTTTAATTTCAATTCCGGTTTCCAACTTTACTTTTCTAATGATATCGCTGCTGTTTTTAGAATCACGCATGGCGCTGGTAGCACAGGCTTTTACGTGCTGTACCTCATAAACATTGAGCAAATGGCTGTAAGCCTTCATCGTTTGTAAAATCATTCCGCGTTTGTGTTTTGAAATCTCAGCATTTTCAAAGACATCAAAACCCAAACGCAAAGGCACCCGCACTAAATTTACTTTGTTAAATTGAACTTTTTCTTTGTATTCAATAACATCTGCTATTAATAGCCTTGCTGCATTACTGCCAATATCAATTGCTGCTAATCTCAATTTGTTGTTGTGTTTTTTTATACAGGTAAAAATAGGTTTCTATTTGAGAACGGATTTGTTTTTTCCCTGAATGGGGAACATAATTATTGGATAATTCACTGTCTAATATCCGTGCTTTTACATTGTCTGAAAGTTGAATGTTGATGATATCAATAATTTCCTGCCGAAGTTTTACATTCAATACGGGTATTGCCGCTTCTACACGATGGTCTAAATTTCTTACCATCCAGTCTGCTGATGATATATATATTTTAGGATTGCCCTCATTTTGAAATATCATTACTCTGGCATGTTCTAAATATTCATCTACAATACTGATGGCGCTTGCATTTTTACGCATTTTACCAAAATCCATTTGTGCACAGAATATTCCTCTTACTATTAGTTGAATGGGTACACCTGCGGCAGCTGCATCGTACAATTTTTCAATGAGTGGGGCATCACTTAACGAATTTAGTTTTAGTGTAATGCCTGCTTTTTTACCTGCTTTGGCATTTTTAATTTCTTTATTAATAAGGGCATTAATTTCGTTGCGCATATTGGTAGGGCATACCATTAATGTTTTACACAATTTTAAATTGCCGGTACCCAGTTTCCAAAATTCCAGGTACCTGAAAATACGGTTAATATCTGCCATTACATTTCTGTTGGTAGTAAATAAGCATATATCACCATACACTTTGGCGGTATCTTCATTCAAATTGCCGGTGCTTACAAACCCATATTGTATAATTTTATGTTTTACTCTTTTTTTGATGATGCATAATTTGGCATGTATTTTCATGCGTGGAACGCCTAACAGTACTTTGATTCCTTCTTCTTCTTCCAATACTTTTTTCCATTCTAAGTTAGCCTCTTCATCAAATCGTGCTTTTAATTCCAGCATTACTACCACTTCTTTTCCGTTGCGGGCTGCATTGATGAGTGCATTAATGATTTTAGATGTTGGTGCCAGTCTGTAGGCAGTTACTTTTATTGATTTTACATCCGGATCAATAGCAGCTTCCCGCAATAAATCGATTACTGCGTTAAATGAGTGATAGGGAAAATGCAACATTAAATCCTGCTTTAGAATAACATCTGTAATACGTTGTGCATGCTGCAAATCAGGATGTGTAAAGGGTTTCCGGCGTTCGGTAGTGTGATGAAATACATCCGGGAAATCCATAAAATGCCTGAAATTATGGATTCGACCACCAGGTATAATATTACTTTTTCTGTTGAGGTTCAGGCGTCTAATCAGATATTCTAATAATCCGGCATCCATTTCTTTATCATACACAAATCTTACGGGCTTGCCCTTGCGTCGGTTTTTTAAACCTTTTTCAATTTTTTCAACAAATGTGGTAGATACATCATTGTCAATATCTATCTCAGCATCTTTGGTAACTTTAAATACATGTGCACTAAAATAGTCATATTCAAAATATGAAAAAATATTCGGCAAATTAGCCCGAATCACATCTTCCAATAACATAATGTGACTTTCTCCCTCTTTTGAGGGCAGTAAAACAAAACGCCCTACTGCTTTTGCAGGTATTTCAATTAACGCATATTTTTGCTGATAAGCCGAATTTTTTTTTCGCATAACTACCCCGAGGTAAATGCTTTTATCACGCAGATAGGGCATTTGCGGCAAACTTTCAATCATTAAAGGAATTACATTTACCCGAACGGTATTATCGAAATAATTTTTAACAAAAGCCAATTCTTCTTTTGTTAAATGAGATTCATCTACCAAAAAAATTTTTTCTCTTTTTAATTCTTCCAGAATTGCGTCCCATATTCGGTTAAACTCATTTTGTTGTTGCAATACAATGGTGTGTATTTCATCCAAAATTTTTTGTGGATGATCTTCCATGTGCATATTGAGTAACTTGCGTTTGGCACTAAATTCTACCATTCTTTTTAAAGTGGCCACCCTTACTCTGAAAAACTCATCTGTATTGTTTGAAAATATACCTAAAAAACGGATACGTTGTTTTAATGAAACGGTAGGGTCGTTAGCTTCCTGTAATACACGTGCATTGAAACTTAACCAGCTAATATCTCTTTGAATGAATTTTTTCTTCGACATGGATGAACGGATAGTTTATTCAAAGATACAGAAGCCTGTTTTTCTTTAAAGGTTTCTTCTATATTGTTACCCTTCCATTTAAAAAATAACTGAATACCTTTTAATGCTTGCAAATCGCTATCTTTTTTTGCGATAATTATAAATATTATTTGCTTTTTGCATTAACTGCAAAAGTTCTTGCTCTGAAGTATTGGCAGGATTAATAGCAGTTTGTGCCAAATTAATGGTATCTTGAAAAGTATAGTTTTTTACAAATTTCGATTGCCTGAGTAATGAACCAAACATCACAATAGAAGTAGCTAATTTTATTTGCGGAGGCGCATCATTAAATGCAATAGGGTGGTAGGGTAATTGAAAGCTTTGCGTAATTTTTTGAGTATGTTTAGGCAATTGAAAGGTTAGGTTTAAAGAGCCTGCTAATGTTTCAGTTGTATGAAAGGTTTCTGCAGGTACAATTTCAAACACTGCCATCATGTTATGCCCACTGCCCACTTCGCCACCTTCTAATAAACTGGTGGTATCAACAATTGCCGATTTTTTATTATCGAAGCCAATTAATCTGTATTTCTTAATTACAGCCGGATTAAATTGTATATTGGTATACGCATTTACTGCCACCGCATACATGGTTTTGGTAAATTCTTTTATTAGAATTTTTTCGGCTTCGTGTATATTGTCTATGTAAGCAAAATTGCCATTGCCTTTTTTGGCTAAAACTTCCAGTTTGCTGTCTTTATAATTGCCCATGCCAACACCGAGGCAGGTTAAAAATATGCCCGATTGTTTTTGAAAAGAAACTAAGTTCTCCAATTCCTGTTCGGTGGTTTGACCTACATTAAAATCGCCGTCAGTAGCTAATATAATTCGGTTATTACCATTGGGTATAAAACTGGTTTTAGCAATGCTGTAAGCGGTTCTGATAGCGTTTTCGCCGGGTGTATCGCCATCGGCATACAATGAATCAATAATATTATTGATTTTTTGCTTGTTATTGCCTGAGGTGGTTGATAATGCAACATGAACGCCTCCGCCATAAGTAACAATTGACACTTTATCTTCTGCTCTTAGATTTTCTATCAATAACTTAAAAGCCGATTGCAGTAAGGGCAACTTGGTGGGGTGGTCCATTGAGCCTGATACATCAATTAATAAAACTAAGTTGTTGGGTGGAATGTTATCCAGATTAATTTTAGGTGCCTGCAATTGAACAAACAATAAAAAATTTTTATCATTCCAGGGGCAGCCGGTTATGGTAGATGCTGCACTAAAACTACTGCTGTCTTTGGGTTTAGGAAAATTGGTTCCTCTTAAATCAAAGTAATTCAACATTTCTTCAATACGAACGGCATTTGATGGAACATACATGCCATTATTGATAAAACGGCGGATATTACTGTAGGAAGCTTTATCAATATTTAGTGAAAAACCTGTTTCAGGATATAGCTTGGCATTTACAAACTGATTTTCTATTAATGAACTGTAGCTTTCGCCTAAAGTAGAAAAATAAGATTCGCCGTTATCTTCCAGATTGATGGTTCTGGAACTCAATTTATTGGCATAAAGACTGGCCGTTTCAGGCAGCATTTTCAGTATAATTTCATTAAATACTTTTGTATTTACTTCCTTTTTATACACTTCATATCCATCATAAAAAACGGTAATGGTATCTTGCGGATAAGGGCATAATATGCCAAATGCACCAAAATTACCACTGTAAAATGGCATATTTCCTTTTGAAGCTAAAAGTATTTTAGCCCTTTCTAATTGCCTTCCTTTTTCATCTTTTATTTCGCCACGTAAAAAATATTGGCTAAATGAAGGAATGGCAAAGTATAAAAACAGACATACCGGCAGGCAATGCTTCATGAGTTGTTGGTGAATAGGAATCTTAAAGATAAAAGATTCTTATCATTCCAAATAAAATTAATGATTTGCTTCTATTAAAAATAGGCAGAACTATTCCTCTAACTGATAAATAGCGCCCAGATTTCTGCCAAAACCATCATAATCTAACCCATAACCTACCACAAACTTGTTGGGAATGGAGAAGCAGCAATAATTTACGGGAACCGGAAATGCTGTGGCTTCGGGTTTGTGCAATAACACTGCAATTTCTAAAGAGGCAGGTTGCTGGTTATAAATTTGGGGTAAAAAACTATGAAGGGTTTTTCCGGTATCAATAATATCTTCCAGTATAATGACATGCCGGTTGGTGATGGAAACATCCAGACCAATTGAAGTGATAACATTGCCGGTTGATTTGGTGCCTTTGTAGGAGGCTAATTTAATAAAACAAATTTCTGCCTCAATGGGTAATGCTTTAAATACATCTGCAGCAAACATAAAAGCCCCATTTAAAATGCAAATAAAAAGGGGTTTTTTATCCTGATAATTGGAAGCCAATTGCTCAGCCAATGCTATCACTTTTGTATGAATGGCAGCTGCGTCTATAAAAGGTACAAAATGTTTGTCTAATACCTGAATTGTATTGGCCATGTGCATTGAATTATTTAGCGAGATGTAGTACTGCTGTTTTCAGGAGCAATAGTAGTATATTTTGGAGATGCCGGTGCCAGAAAGCGCAAATAAATTTTTTCGCCCGGTAGTGGCTGCATATTTTTTTGCAATTTGTTGAATTGAAGCAGGTTTTCCATTCTAACGCCTTCCTGTTGACAGATATTGTATAAAGTTTCTGTATTTTTTACAATATGAAAATCTTTATCGCCCTTCTTCATTTTCTTCTCTAAAAAAATGAGTTGACCGGCTTGCAGAATATTTTCATCTTCCAAATCATTGTACTCTAATAAGCGGCTTAAGTTAATTTGATACTGATTGGCAATGGATAATAAGGCTGTGCCTTTTTTTGCATAGACAACTTTCAGGTGATTGATGGTAAATATTCCTTCGGGATAAACCGTTTCAGGTTCAGCAATTGATTTGGTATTGGCAAATGCAACCGGGGTGTTGGTTTGCATAACAGCTTTTGCAGGGGAAGCTGCCGGCTCGGGTGTGGTGGGCATTGTAGCTTTCACTTCTTTATCATTATTGAATGTGGCAGTACTTTGTTGGGCAAAATTGGCCTTTTGTTCTTTTCCTTTTGTCAGTGCCATTACACTGTATTCGTTCAAATTATAACGGTTAATCAGCTCAATTAATCGTTGGGCATAATCTTTCTCAGTAGCATAGCCGGCTTTTTTTAAGCCATAAGCCCAATTGGTATAATCGGTTGGGTTTAATGCAAACAAGCTTTGATAATTAGGTCTTGTTTTTAAAAAATTGGAATGGTCTTGAAAAGAGGCGGCAGCATTTGGATAGCTTCTGAAACATTCGTGTCTGGTATCATCATTATGAAAAACCCGATCGCCGGTCCAGTCGTTTTTACATTTAATACCAAAATGGTTGTTCGATTTTTTGCAAAGGTCACTCTCTCCATTCGATGATTCTAAAATGCCCTGAGCCAGCGTAATAGCAGCCGGTACACCGGTTCTAATCATTTCCTGCATGGCAATATCTTTATATTGGTTAATATATGCCAGGGTTTTATCCGATTGTGCAATGGCTGTATGGAGCCCAAAAAACAAAAATAAACAACTCAAAAACTTCATTTTTTATCGCTTTTTAATCAGTAAAAGTCCGTCTCTAACAGTCAGTAAAACCTGATGGGTTCTAACATCATTGGCTACCCATTCATTAAAAGCATGAATGGCAATTGCATTTTTTCCTTTGATGGGTTCTTCTAAAACCTGACCGTGAAACAGCACATTGTCTGCAATAATTACACCATTTTTTTTCAATTTGGGTAATACCAGCTCATAATATTTAATATAACCGGTTTTATCGGCATCGATAAAAACAAGGTCCCATTCAAAAGGAAGGGTTGGAATAATGTCTAAAGCATTTCCGATGTGCAAATGTATTTGTTTTGCCAATGGCGATTTGCTAAAATTTTGTTGTGCAGTTGTTGCATCTTCTGCTCTTAACTCAAGGGTATGCAATTCGCCATCTTTTGTTAATCCTTCCGCCAAACACAAAGCACTGTATCCGGTAAAAGTTCCAATTTCTAAAACGTATTTTGGCCGGATGATATTACTTAGAAAGGATAATAATTGCCCCTGCACGCTGTTGCTCATCATGTGTGCATGCGGATGCAACTCATTGGTTTGTGCATAAATTCGCTGCAAATGTTCATTTTGAACAGAGGTGAATTTTTCTGCATATTTTTCTACTTCTATATTCAAAAATTCCATACCATTATTTTTGTGGTTGAACGGCTGGTTTTGAAATGAGCCATAAGCCCCAATAGGTGATTAATCCGTTGATAAGCAATAACTCAATTCCAATTTGAAATCCGCCGATAAGGTTTGGTATTAGTTTTTCTAAAAAATAACTCAAAACTGGTGCGGCAAGGCACACAAACGTGATAGTATAACTTTTATTCAGTGTTTTTTTACTGAAAATGCCAAAAGCAAACAAACCAAGCAACGGTCCGTAAGTATATCCTGCTAAATCTAATATTACATTGATGATTGATTTGCTGTTTATTATTTTAAAAACAAAAATGCAAATCAGAAAAATAAGTGTAAAAGTTAAGTGAACCCTTTGCCTTATTTTTTTTTGCTGATTTTCTGCAAGTTGGCCTCTTCTGATGCCCAATATATCAATACAAAATGAAGAAGTAAGCGCAGTTAAAGCACCATCTGCACTGGGAAATAATGCTGAAATAAGTCCGATAATAAAAATCATGCTCACTGCTTTAGGTAAATAGTGCAAAGCAATGGTGGGAAATAAGTCATCTCCGGTATAATTTAATCCGTTTTGTGCAGCAAATAAATACAACAAGCCCCCTAACAATAGAAACAAAAAGTTAACTAATACAATAATGACACTAAAACTGAGCATATTGGTTTGAGCACCTTTCAGTGTTTTTACGCTAATGTTTTTTTGCATCATTTCCTGGTCTAAACCTGTCATAGCAATGGTAATAAATGCGCCACCAATTATTTGTTTTAAAAAGAAGCCTTTACTATTGATATCGGTATTAAAAAAATGGGTATAACCTTTTAGTTGAAGTTGTTGAATAGTTCCTGAAAAAGAAAGTTGCAAATGGTACATAATATAAAGTACACAAACCACTAAACCTATCAACATAAAGCTGGTTTGCAGGGTATCTGTAAATACAATGGTTTTTACGCCTCCTTCAAATGTGTACAATAAAATCATTATTAAAATAATGATGCTGGTTAACCAGAATGGAATACCCATTTCGTCTAATATAAATATTTGCAATACATTAATTACAAGGTATAATCTTGCGGTGGCGCCTACCGTTCTGGAAATTATAAAGAATAAGGCGCCTGTTTTGTAGGCAATAAAACCGAAACGGTTTTGCAGGTAGTTGTAAATTGAAGTAAGTTGTAATTTATAATAAAGCGGCATTAAAACAAATGCAACAACAATATACCCCAATAAGTAGCCAAATACTACCTGCATATAATAAAACCCATTGGTACTAACTGTTCCGGGTACGCTTACAAAAGTTACACCGCTTAGCGATGTGCCAATCATTCCAAAAGCCACCAGCATCCAGTTACTATTTCTGTTGCCTATGAAAAATGAATCATTCGTACTGTTTTTTCCGGTATACCAGGCTACGGCTAATAGTATTACAAAGTAGGCAACAACAAAACTTAATAAGAGTAGGGGTGGCATAAGCGCAACTTTCAATGAATAATTCAACACAATATCATAAATATTTTACAGTGCTTTATTCATATTTTTAATAAAGGCAATTAATATTGTGTTTAAAATAATAATGATGCAATATAAAAAGATAGCTGTGTTTTGCGGAAGTAAAAATGGGAATAATGCAATTTTTGTAGAACATGCACGGCAACTGGGCAGTTTAATGGCTTCAAAAAATATGGATTTGGTGTATGGAGGTGGCAATGTGGGCTTAATGGGCGCAGTGGCCAATGCGGTATTGGAAAATGGCGGCAAAGTTACCGGTGTTATTCCCGAACTTTTGATGGAACAGGAGCGGCAGCACTTGGGTTTAACCGAATTGAAAGTAGTGGACAACATGCATACCCGTAAAAAAATGATGTACGAGTTATGTGATGCAGCCATTGTGTTACCCGGTGGCAATGGCACAATGGATGAATTGTTTGAAATGCTTACCTGGAATAATTTACGAATTCACGATAAAAAAATAATCCTACTGAACTCAGCAGGATATTATCATGCATTGATAGCGCATTTACAAAATATGCAGCATTATGGATTTTTATATGAAAACTGGGATAGCTTTTTATACCAGTTTGCTACTCCTTCAGAAATTATTGCTTTTTTGGATGGAGATAAAAATTAAAACCTGCTCTTATAATAGGTAAAGCGGTACTGGTTACACCATTGTAACTTCTGTAAGGTGAATAGGGACTGTTTAATACATCTACCATAATGACCGTATAAAATGTGCTTTGTCCAATAATGCGTTGTGCATAACCCACACCGGCTAAAAAGCTGGAAGCATTGGTGTTAAAACTGGTAGCCTGATTATTGGTCATATTGAGGTAATTGTATTTTATCCAGTTTTGTTCAAATTGCCCCTGAAGAAACAATTGTTTAATGGGAAAAATTCGCACAAATGGTCCGCCACCGTAATTAAAGCTTCTTTGTCTGATATCATTATTGTAATAAGGATCTGCTTTAATGGATTGATAATTGAGGTTAATAGAAACACCTGCATCTAACCACTCATTGAACGAGTAGCCAATTTCGGGTGTACCGCCAATATTAAAACTATAGGTGCCAAAACCCAGTGACAAACCTCCTCCAATAAACATGTTTTGTTTCTGAAAGCCTGTGCCGGCGGGGGCATTTCTGCTACTGGTATAAGGCGAATTAGAATAAGTAGGAGGTATTTGCCTTTGTTGTGCTTTTAACGACAAGCTGCTGCCCAAAGCCACTGTAAAAAATGTCATTAATAAAAAAATTTTTTTCATACCTGTGTTTTTTATGGAAATGAATTGGATGGTTTTAAAAATTATACAATACAAACCTAAGTGCTTAATGCATATCAAAAATTTTTCCGGGGTTTAAAATATTGTTAGGATCAAATACTTTTTTGATAGAGCGCATTATTTGCAAATTCGCTTCCTGCATTACCAATGGCATGTATTCTTTTTGAATTAAACCTATTCCATGCTCGCCGCTAATGGTGCCGCCTAATTTTTTTACTAAAATAAACAAATCTGCCAATGCTTTTTGAATATGTAGTTGATTAAAGCTGGTAGTGGTATTCGGATCTTTTATTCTGATATGCAAATTACCATCACCGGCATGGCCATAACAAACTGCTTTAAAACCATATTGCTGTGCCAATTGTTTCACACCCAAAATTAAATCGGGCAAAAATGCTCTGGGTACAACAGTATCCTCTTCAATGGTATATCCATCTAATTTTACAGCTTCAGCTACACGGCGCCTTAATTTCCAAAGCTCATTTTTTTGTGCTTCATCTTCTGCAAAAAATAAATCGCCTACTTCAAAATTTTCTAAAAGCATGGCAATGGCTTCCATTTCCTGCATCAGTATTTCTTTGTGATTGCCGTCTAATTCAATCAGTAAATGTGCAGCAATGGCATCATTTACCGGAATTGTATGACTATCCATCATTGTACTTACTATTTTTAGTGCATCAATTTCTACCAATTCAAGTCCGCTGGGTACAAAACCTGCTCTGAAAATAGCACTTACCGCTTCACCTGCTTTTTGTAAATTGTTGAAAGCTGCCAGCATTAAAACATCATATTTGGGTAAGGGAATTAATTTTAATACAATTTTGGTAACAATTCCTAAAGTACCTTCACTTCCTACCATTAACTGGGTAAGATTATAGCCGGTTGAATTTTTTAACACATTGGCACCGGTTTCAATAATGGTACCATCTGGCAGAACAACCTCCAGATTCAATACATAATCTTTCACTACACCATATTTTACAGCTTTGGGTCCGCCACTGTTTTCGGCAATATTTCCCCCAATAAAACAACTGCCTTTGCTGCTGGGGTCGGGCGGATAAAATAGACCCTTCTCTTTTACTGCATTTTGTAGTACCTCGGTAATTACACCCGGTTCGGTAGTTACCTGTAAATTTTGCTCATCAATAGATATAATTTTATTGAATTTTTCTAAACTTAATACTACACCACCTTGGTGTGGAATAGCGCCACCGCTTAAACCGGTACCGGCCCCCCTGGGGGTAACCGGGATACGATTTTGATGACATAAAGTCATAATTGCGGCAACTTCTGCAGTATTTTTGGGCTTTACAACTATTTCAGGCGTTCGTTGTATGGTTTCCGTTTCATCGTGCCCGTATTTAAATAGGTCTGCTTCATTTACAATATAATTTTCATTGCCAACAATCTGAATTAATGCTTCAATCATTTCAGGAGCCATCATATACAAAATGGGTTTTTATAAAAAAGTAGTAAAGGTAAATTCAAATGCAGAGAATTCCCCTTTTTAAACAGGATAATCATTTTAACCGGGATAAAAAAGTATGTAGAAATGCAAAAAATAAATAACTTTTTATTTTTCGAATGCTGTAAAAGAAATAACGGTTTTAATCAGGTTCATGTAAATTCTACTTTGATTTATTTAAAAAATGATTGTTATTACTGAAAACAATTAAATTTTTTTAAAAGTGTAATGGATACACGTTGTTTGTTTAACTGGAATGCGTGACTATATCTTTGCAAAACTAACAAATGATTGTTTGTATGATTGCCACAATGAATCAATCGCTATTGCCTGAACAGTTGAGCACACTTGGTTTTTCATTTAATTTACAAATACATTATCAACTTTCAGCGGAAACATTGACCGAACAAACCCTCTTAAGATCGGAAGGTGTTTTAAATAATACGGGTGCGTTGTGTGTGGAAACTGGAAAATTTACCGGAAGGAGTCCATCAGATAAGTTTATAGTAATAGACAGTATAACAGAACATATTGTAGACTGGAATAATTTTAATATTCCCTTTGATGCTGCAAAATTTAGTGCATTAAAACATAAATTAATTGATTATTGTAACAACAAGGGAAGTATTTGGGTGAGAGATGCATTTGCCTGTGCACATGCCGATTATAGAATCAAAATCAGGGTAATTAATGAGAACCCCTGGAGCAATTTATTTGCCTGCAATATGTTCATTAGGCCAACTGCCGATGAATTGACAGAATTTGAACCGGATTGGTATATTATTCAGGCCCCCGGCTTTTTGGCCAACCCACAAACTGATGGTACACGGCAGGGTAATTTTGCGATTATTTCTTTTACTGAAAAAACCATTATTATAGGAGGAACGGGTTATACCGGTGAAATAAAAAAAGGAATTTTTACTGTTTTGAATTTTTTATTGCCTGTACAACACAATACACTCAGTATGCACTGTAGTGCAAATGTTGGCAAACACGATGATGTTGCGCTGTTTTTTGGGTTAAGCGGCACCGGTAAAACAACCCTTAGTGCAGATGCAACAAGAAAATTAATTGGTGATGATGAGCATGGATGGGATACCAACAGTGTATTTAATTTTGAAGGCGGTTGTTATGCAAAGTGTATAGATTTGGATGCAGCCAAAGAACCAGAAATTTTTAAGGCCATTCAACCTGGCGCTTTAGTGGAAAACATTGTATTTTATCCAAATACCAATCAAATCAATTTTTCAGATAAATCCATTACAGAAAACACAAGGGTTAGTTATCCATTACATTATATCAGCAATGCCTTAGTACCTTCTATTGCCGGTATTCCCCAAAATATTTTCTTTTTAACCTGCGATGCTTATGGTGTATTACCACCTATCAGTAAATTAAGTACCGAACAGGCCATGTACCAGTTTATTAGCGGCTATACCGCAAAAGTAGCCGGTACCGAAGCAGGCATAACAGAGCCAAAAGCTACCTTCAGTGCTTGTTTTGGAGCGCCGTTTATGCCCTTGCATCCAGGTAAATATGCTGCATTGTTGGGTGACAAGATTAAAAAACATGCAGTTAAAGTTTGGTTGGTAAATACAGGCTGGACCGGTGGTGGTTATGGCGTGGGTAAACGAATAAATTTGCAGTATACCCGTGCCATGGTTGGTGCTGCATTGTCTGGAAAACTCAATCATGTAGAATTTGAAACGCATCCGGTTTTTGGCGTTCAAATTCCTAAAACCTGCCCCGGTGTTCCGGTTCAGTTATTACATCCCAGATACACCTGGAGTAATAGGAATGCTTATGATAAGGCAGCACATCAACTATCTGCATTGTTTAATCAAAATTTCGAAAAATACAAATCAGGTGTTCCTCGGGATATTGTTTATGCCGCACCCAAAACTACTGTCTGATTTTAAATTTTGGTCTCTTCGATTGCTCTGACAAATGAGAAAATCCCGCTGTTTCTGCGGGATTTTTTGTGTAGGATAATTATTTACAATTGATTTAAAATAATCCAAATAATGTAGCATCTATTTTGCTGATAATTTCACCCAAATGTTCTTCGTTTTCAGCAAATTTATTTTTATCGCAGTCAACAATTAAAATAGGACCTTCTTTATAATTATCGGCAAATTGTTTATAATAATCGTTTAGTTTTTTCAAATAATCTAAGCGAATATTGTCTTCATATTCCCGACCTCTTTTTTGAATTTGAGCTACTAAGGTAGGCACTGATGCTTTTAAATAAATGAGCAGATCAGGTGGTTGAATCATGCTTTTGAGGGTTTGAAAAAAAGTATAATAATTTTCAAAATCTCTTTTAGGCATTAAACCCATATCGTGCAAATTGGGTGCAAAAATAGTAGCATCTTCATAAATGGTTCTGTCCTGAATTACGGTTTCGGTACCTCTTTGAATATCTAATAACTGATTCAGGCGGCTGTTTAAAAAATAAATTTGCAGGTTAAAGCTCCAGCGTGGCATGTCTTCATAAAAATCCATCAAATAAGGATTGTGGTCCACGTCTTCAAATTGCGGAATCCATTTGTAATGCTTACTCAGCATTTCTGTAAGTGTTGTTTTTCCCGCACCAATATTGCCGGCTACTGCAATATGTTTTGGTTTTTTTATTTTAGCCATTTATAATAAAATAATTGAATAAATAGGTTTCCCTGTTTCTATGCAGGTGAATGTAATAAATTATCAGGAAGTACGGCTTCTTTTCTTTAATATATCATACGAATGGCCTTCCTCACTTCTTGCAGCGTTGCATTGGCGCTTTCTCTGGCTTTTTCAGCGCCTTGTTTCATCATTTGGTGCAAGGCAGCTTTGTCATTTTGTATAGCTGCAGCTTTTTCACGAATGGGTTGTATAAATGCCACCATATCTTCAGCCAGTTGCTTTTTAAAATCGCCATAGCGTATGTTGCATTGGTTATAATCTTCATCAAATGTATCATACACTTCTGCTTTACTGACTATTTTCATCAAGGTAAATAAATTTTCAATATAGTCGGGCTTCAATGAATTGGGAACAGTAGGTCCGCTGTCTGTTTTCGCCTTCATGATTTTTTTGCGAATAATGTCATCTTCATCTGCTAAAAAAATGGTGGCCATTTGGTTTTCGCTTTTACTCATTTTCCCATTTCCATCTAAGCTCATTATTTTAATCAGGTTATCACCAAAATTAAAAGCATGGGGTTCAGGAAAAATATGTCCATACCTGAAATTAAAACGTTCGGCAAAATTGCGGGCCATCTCTAAATGTTGTTCCTGATCTTTGCCAACAGGCACTTTAACAGCTCTGTGTATCAATATATCTGCAGCCATTAAAACAGGATAGGTTAATAATCCTGCATTGATATTATCGGGTTGCAGTTTGGCTTTATCTTTAAAAGTAGTTGTTTTTTCCAATTCGCCTTTATAAGCCAACATGTTCAGGTACAAATAGAGCTCTGCAATTTCAGGCACATCACTTTGTACATACAATGCTACTTTATCGGGGTCTAATCCGCAGGCTACATTTTCTGCAATTACCCTGTACACACTTTCCTGAAGGGCTTTCGTATCGGGATGGGTAGTTAGGCTATGCCAGTTGGCTACAAAAAAATAACAATTATAGGTATCCTGCATTTTTACATAATTACGCATGGCACCAAAATAGTTGCCCAAATGCAAGTATCCGGTGGGGCGTATACCGCTTAACACTGTTTCTTTTTTCATAGCGGCGAAGATAATTTAAGTAACCTGTTTGTACATTCCTGCCTTCGTTTTTTTCTAAGCAATAGCAATTTTTATGTATTAAGTGCCTTTAGTCAGAAATAACCATAAAGAAATACCGATACCAGATACAATTAGAATACCAAAACTTATCCATATTTTTTTTCGAAGAAGTGGCGCACCCAATACGATGGCATACAACATTTTTAAAATATTATTGCTGACAATAGCATTTAAAACCGATAATACAATCACGCCTTCACTTATCACCATTTTGCCCTGAAACAGATTTAAAATAAAGGGGTCAATATCTGTTACACCTACAACCAATGCCAAAACATTTAACCCACTATTGCCAAACACACGAAATACAAAGCTGGTTACAAGCGAAAACAGAATGAATAATGCAGCGAAAACCAATGCTGTTTTAAATTCTAATGGATTGCCTTTGGTGATTAGAAAGGTAGTCGTTTTATTTACTTTCTGTTCCCGATGTAACCATAACAATCCTGCAATGATGATAGAGGTTACCAAAATAAAAAATAAAAAATAAGGTAATAGTGCAAATGCAATGGTGCGGTTAAAAATATAGGCAATTAGAAATAACCTGATGTACATCATGAGCGTTGCTAATAATATACCTGGTAAAATAGTACTGTCATCGGGGTTTTCCCTATTTTTTCTGGCCAGAATAACGGTTGTGGCGGTGCTGCTATACAAGCCGCCTAATATTGCGGTGATGATAATTCCTGCGTTGGGGAATATAAATTTTTTAACCAAATAGCTGGCATAAGAAATACTGGATATGACTACAACAGCCAGCCAGATTTGATAGGGAGAAACTGCAATAGATACTGAAATAGGCTGTGCGGGTAATAAAGGAAGTATAACACCTGTTAAAACTAAAAATTTAGCTAAAACAATAAATTCATCTTCATCAAATAATTTTGAAAAAGCAAACAAACTTTTTTTCGCTTCTGTAATTACTAAAGTTAGAATTACAATGCTAAATGTTAGCCAGAGTGGTTGCGTATAAACAAGAGGCGCCAGTGTGTAAGCAATTAATGCAATCAGAATAGTGGTTAATCCAAACTTCTTTTCTGTACTAATTTTTTGAAAATAATAAATACCCAGTAAGAGCATAATAAAGCAAGCCCCAATAATGAATGTATATAATTGCTGCTTATCAATTATATACAAAATGTAACCCAGAATGCCTATTAGTGTAAATGTTCTGTCAGTACCAAATAAATTTTCAAATGGTTCATTGATGTGGTACCGCCGCTGTTCTAAACCAATGATGAATGCAAATACCACTACCAGTATAAACATTTGTAAATCATTTGGAACGTAATGCAACAGTGATTGAAACATAAGGGGTATATGAAAAATTAGTAAGGCAAATTTTGATGGGTTAAGATAATGAAAAAACAGAAAAGTAATTTTTGTTTTAAAAAGCATACGGTGGTTATAAAATAAAAGCATAACAAAGCCTCATTGTTGGCGAGGCGTTGTTAAAAAGTATGGAAGTATGCAAGGTATATTAAACCAAAGGTGCAGTTGAAATAAAGTTGGGTATAAACTTCGGTACAACTCTTTTTTGAGTAGCTTGTTCAAAAGCATAGGCTATGCTTAATAATTTGGGCTCTTCATAAGCTCCGGCAATAAAAGAAAAACCAACCGGCAAATGCTGCAAAGTACCAATTGGAACAGAAATATGTGGATAACCGGCCATGGCTGCGGGTGGGCAGAAATAAAATCCGGTATCATAATCCCCATTAATTAGGTCTATACAACAGGCCGGGCCAATACTGGTTCCGGCAATGGCATCTAAGCGTTCTGTTTTCATCAGGTTATCAATGATTGCTCTTGCAGAAGTTGACTTTGCATGCGCTTCCCGATAAGCGGCATCCTGCAATGTTCCCCTTGCTTCACTTTGTTCTAATAATTCCTGTTTAAAATAGGGCATAACGGTGGCAGCATTTGCATTATTAAATGCAATTAATTCTTTTAAGGAATGAACTTTGCCTTTGGCGCTTGCCAAATAGCGATTTACGCCATCTTTAAATTCGTATTGTAAAACTATATTTTCGGCTTCGCCTAAAGGGTTGGTTAATTTCAGCAAATCAACTTCTACAACGGTAGCGCCTTGTTGCTGTAAGGTTTCAATGGCTGCTTTATACAATGCCACAACACCCTCATGGCCTTTTAAAAAAGATTTTTCAATGCCGATTCTTTTTCCCTTCAGTGCAGAAGCATCTAAAAATTGAGTATAATCTGCCGGTACTTTTCCTTTGCTGTTTAAGGTAACTGCATCAGCCTCATCCATTCCTGTCATGGCACTCAGTAAAATTGCAGCATCTTTCACAGTTCTGGCCATTGGGCCTGCGGTATCTTGCGTTGCAGAAATAGGTATAATGCCACTACGGCTCACTATACCAACAGTGGGTTTAATGCCTACAATACCATTGAAAGAAGAAGGCGCAATGACTGAACCATCTGTTTCAGTTCCCACTGCTACTACACATAAATTAGCAGAAACAGCAGCTCCGGAACCTGCGCTGGAGCCACAAGGTCCTCTGTCTAACATGTTGGGATTTTTGGTTTGTCCGCCACGGCTGCTCCAGCCACTGGTAGATCGGGTTGAACGCCAGTTGGCCCATTCGCTTAAATTGGTTTTACCTAAAATAACGGCACCCGCCTTTCGTAATTGTGCAATTACAAATGCATCTTTATCGGCAATATTCCCTTCTAATGCCAATGATCCGGCAGTCGTCATCATTTTATCACCGGTATTAATATTGTCTTTAATTAAAACAGGTATACCATGCAAGGGGCCTCTAATCTTACCTGCTTTTCTTTCTTTATCCAATGCTTCTGCAATGGCAAGGGCATCGGGGTTCACCTCAATTACAGCATTGATGGCCGGCCCGGATTGGTCAATGGCTTTTATTCTTTTTAAATACATTTCAGTTAACTGGCGTGCAGTTAATTTACCTTCCTGCATGTTTTGTTGAACAGCATCAATAGTTGTTTCCATTAAAGGAAAATCTGCTGCTGTATGATTGTTTATATTTGCAACGGCCGCTTCTGTTGCAATAGCGGTAATGGCCAATCCTGCTAATGAACCATTTTTAATAAAAATCCTTCTATCCATTGTTGTTTGTTTTTGTGCATTTGAATTTAAAAGTAAAGTATTTTATGATTACTGCATACTATTCATATTAAATAAACGACCTTAGTATTTACTTTTGTTATTTGTGTTGAATAAATTGTGGTAACTAACGTGCAAACAACAAACATATTACAAACTCCTATTGAATATTTAAAAGGCGTGGGGCCTCTCAGAGCCGATTTGCTTAAAAAAGAATTAAGCATTTTTGTGTATGAAGATTTATTAAACCATTTTCCTTACCGGCATATTGATAAAACTGTTATTAGTCCTATTTCATCCATTCAGTTCAATACTGAATATATTCAGGTGGCAGGAAAATTAATTGCATTGGAGGTAATTGGTGAAAAACGTGCCAGGCGAATGGTGGGTCAGTTATCAGACCAATCCGGCGCACTGCTTGAACTTACCTGGTTTCAGGGTATTACCTGGATTCAAAAAAATGTGCAAATTGGCGCAACGTATCTTGTATTTGGGAAGGTGAGTTTTTTTAATGGCAAGCCTCAACTCGTTCATCCTGAAATAGAGTTGAAACAGCCACAAAATATTACTGCAAAAAATTATTTAGAACCGGTTTATCCGGCAACTGAAAAATTAAAAGCAAGGGGATTAAGTGGTCGGCAGATAGCACACTTAACCCAGCAATTATTTTCCATTCTTCCATCTGGTTGCATATCCGAAAATATACCACCTGAAATTTGTAATCGATTAAAATTAGTGCCTCGTTTTGAAGCCTATCAGGCCATTCATTTTCCTGCCAATCCAGAAGCTTATGAAGCTGCATTGCGCCGTTTAAAATTTGAAGAGCTTTTTATTGCACAGGTACGCTTGCATTTAGTAAAATTAAGAAGACAAAAAGCCAGCAGGGGAGTTTTGTTTGAAAAAGTTGGCGATTATTTTAATACTTTCTACAACAGGTATTTGCCTTTTCAATTAACCAATGCACAAAAAAGGGTATTGAAAGAAATTAGATCAGATACGGCCAAAGGCCATCAAATGAATCGTTTGTTGCAAGGCGATGTAGGAAGCGGTAAAACCATTGTTGCTTTATTAGCCATGCTATTGGCAGCAGATAATGGTTTTCAAAGTTGTATGATGGCGCCAACTGAAATATTGGCCCAACAGCATTTTGAAGGATTGTGTAATTTATTAAAAGAAATGCCGGTTGAAATTGCACTTTTAACCGGAAGTACTAAAACCGCAGAACGAAAAAGAATTTTAAAAGGGTTGTTGGATGATTCCATCCATTTTATTGTAGGAACCCACGCCATTATTGAAGATATAGTTCAGTTTAAAAATTTAGGTTTGGTGATTATAGATGAACAACATCGGTTTGGTGTAGAACAACGTGCCAAACTTTGGAAAAAAGCCGCCATCCCACCGCATGTGCTGGTAATGACGGCAACACCCATTCCGCGAACCCTTGCAATGACAGCCTATGGAGATTTGGATTATAGTGTAATGGATGAATTACCACCCGGCAGGCAACCCGTTAAAACCGTTCACCGTGTTGAACATGCCCGTGCCAGTGTGATGGATTTTGTAAAATCTGAAATTGAAAAAGGCAGGCAGGCGTATTTTATTTATCCATTAATTGAAGAAAGTGAAAAACTAAGTTATGAAGATTTAATGCAGGGCTTCGAGCAAGTTAAAATTTTTTTCCCCGAACCCAGGTTCAGCATTAGTATGGTGCATGGCAAACAACCGGCTGAACAGAAAGAATTGAATATGCAACGCTTTGTAAAAGGCGAAACGCAAATTATGGTGAGTACCACCGTTATTGAAGTGGGTGTAAATGTGCCCAATGCCTCTGTAATGGTGATTGAAAGTTCTGAAAAATTTGGTTTATCGCAGTTACACCAGTTGCGCGGCAGGGTAGGAAGGGGTAGCGAACAAAGTTTTTGCATCCTTTTAACAGGTAGTAAAATAAGCGCTGAGGCCAAAGAACGTATCAAGATAATGTGTGCCACCAATAATGGATTTGTGATTGCTGAAAAAGATTTGGAATTAAGAGGTCCTGGTGAAATTGAAGGTACCCGACAAAGCGGGGCAGTAAATTTTAAACTAGCCAGTATTGTGAATGATAGACAAATGTTGGAAGTGGCCAGAATGGAGGCAGAACAATTGGTAGAAAAAGATATGGAATTACAATCCCAAGAAAATAGCTGTCTGCGTTTGTTTTTGCAATCATCAAAAGGTAAAACAGGATGGAGTAAAATATCCTGATTAAACATTTATAAATGCAACCTGTTATTTAACAATATGGTAGGGATTTTGTAACTTACTATTGCTTTCTGTTGATGTATTTTTCTGGCAGTAAAACTTATTATGTATGAATGGGATAAGGTACTTTCTTTTTGCTTTCTGTATAATGGGTTTGCTGCAGCAAAGTAAAGCGCAGTCCAATTTGCAATTTGTTGAGAATAAAGGTCAGTGGAATAATGATATAGCCTACAGAGGAAACCTTACCATCGGAGCTTTTTCCATTCAAAAAGATGGTGGTTTCAGAATGTTACTATATAGTCCTGAAGATTATGCTACTTTATCTCCCCATCAACAATTTTCGAAACCTTCCATTAAATACATTCAACAGGTAAATGCAAATGGACAAACTACTACAGCCATCGCACCCCTTGAAGCTGATGCCGGCAATGGGAAAAAAGTACTCAGATTGCATGTATATCAGGTAAAATTTTTAAATGCCAATCCCAATCCTGAAATTATTCCTGATAAACCGTTGGCCACTGCCAACAATTATTTAATTGGGAATGACCCCACTAAATGGGGGCAAAATTGTAAAGTTTATCAGGCCATTACCTGCAAAAATATATATCCAAATATTGATGTTCGTTATTACACCACCAACGGCACTTTAAAATATGATATCATTGTAAATCCAGGTGGTAACGTAAATACAATCGCGTTATATTATGATGGAGTAAATGGACTGAAGCAAAAAAACGGTGAACTCATTATTCAAACTTCTGTACAAAATTTAAAAGAGGCTAAACCCTATAGTTATGCTGTTAATTTATCGGGCAAGCAAATAGTGCCTTGTACCTACAACATAAAGGGTAGTATTGTAAAGTTTAATGTTGAAAAAACAGATCCTGCTGCAACACTGGTTATTGATCCACAATTTGTTTTTTCCAGTTTTTCCGGCAGTACTGCTGAAAACTGGGGCTATACTGCCACTTACGATAATTCGGGAAATTTTTATGCCGGCGGTATTGTATTTGCAGGCGATAACCAATCTTTTCCTGTGAGCAATGGTGCATTTCAAACGTCTTTTCAGGGTGGGGTAAGAGAGGGGGAACTTTCTCCTTATGATGTAGCAATTATGAAGTTAGATCCAACCGGCAGAAACAGAGTATATGCCACCTATTTGGGTGGCAATGGCAATGAACAACCTCATAGTTTAATAACCGATAATGCGGGTGAATTAATTATAGCAGGAAGAACAAGTTCCAGCAATTTTCCCGTAACCAATACTGTTGGAACAGGCGGTGGTTTTGATATATTCATTACCAAACTAAATGTTTCGGGAAGTGGTATTGTAGGATCACTTAAAATTGGTGGCAGTGCCGATGATGGAGTAAATATTCGGGGAAAATATACCGGTGCTGCAGGATATCAATCTACCCGTTTAAATTATGGTGATGATGCAAGAAGTGAGGTTATTATTGATGTCGCCGGAAATATATATCTGGCAGGTTGTACACAGTCAACAGATTTTCCCGTTTCTGCAAACGCTTTTCAAAAAAACAATGGTGGCCCGAATGGCAGTAGCTTTTTTCAGGATGCGGTAGTAATAAAAGCAACTCCGGATTTAAGTTCGGTTTTATTCAGTTCATATTTAGGAGGGAATGATAACGATGCCGCCTTTGTGTTATCCATCAATCCTACCAACAATAACATTTATGTTGCCGGTGGAACTGCCAGTACGAATTTTCCGGGCATTGGTGCTAATGTAAAGTTTCCTACCTACCAAGGCGGCATTTGCGATGGTTTTGTAGCAGTCATCAGTAATGATGGTTCTCAATTAATCAATAGCAGTTATTTTGGCACCAATGGAGCAGACATGTTATTTGGTGTGCAATTCGATAAGTTGGGCTTTCCCTATATTATGGGAACTACAAATGGCAAATGGCAGGTAGTTAATTCTCCTTTTAATCAAACACAGGGGCAAACAGATGGTAAACAATTTATTTGCAAATTAAAACCCGACTTATCAGATTTTGTTTATTCAGCAACATTTGGAGCGCCCGGCAGTCCGCAGCCTAACATCTCCCCAACAGCTTTTCTGGTGGATCGTTGTGAAAATGTATATGTATCAGGCTGGGGTGGTGGTATTGATATTGGTGACGGTTATTTGAATAGTGGGGTTAGAAATATGTCAACTCCCAATTATCTGCAAAACACTACAGATGGTGCCGATTTTTATTTCTTTGTATTAGAAAAAAATGCACAAAGCCAATTGTTTGGCAGCTATTTTGGACAGAATGGTGCATTAGGCGATCATGTGGATGGTGGCACCAGCCGTTTCGATAAAAATGGTATTATTTATCAAACCATTTGTTCTTGTAAAGACGGACCACCGGCCAATCCTATTTTAACCGGCAGCCCACCCTACGTATTTTCTACCACTAATAATGGCCCCGATTGTAATATGATGGCACTTAAAATTGCATTCAATCTCGCAGGTATTTCTTCCGGGTTGCAGGCTGCTGCTAATGGCATACCTCGCGATACATCGGGTTGTGTGCCTTTAAATGTTGATTTTGCCGATACGGTTGCACAGGGAAAAACCTATGTTTGGGATTTTCATGATGGCTCTACTCAGGTAACAACTACTACTCCAAAAACATCGCATGTATTTCAAAATATTGGTTTTTATAAAGTAATGCTGGTATCTACCGATCCGAATAGTTGTAATGTTAGTGATACATCTTATGTTACCATTCGTGTTCGGAATGATGCGGCTACTTTGGGTTTAAATGCTGCTAAAATTGGTGGCTGCGAATCATTAACCTTTCAGTTCAACAACACATCTACGTCACCTCCCAATAAACCATTTAATGGACAATCCTTTATTTTAAATTTTGGAGATGGCACATCCGTTGTAACCGGCACTCAACCGCAAACTCATACATTCCCATCTGAGGGAATTTATAATGTTAGCTTAGTACTACAAGATACCGGATACTGTAATCATAACGATAGTACCGTTTTACAAATTAGAATTGCAGCCAATGTAAAAGCAGCATTTCAAACGCCATCAATTGGTTGTGTGCCTTATACTGGCATATTCAAGAACACTTCAACTGGTGGAACCAATTTTATTTGGAGTTTTGGGGATGGTAGCAGCTCAACAGCCATTAGTCCTACCCATCAATACAATGATACAGGCAGTTATACTATTACCTTAATTGCAAATGATCCAAATACCTGCAATAAATCAGACACTACCACTCAAATAGTGCAAATGAAAATAAAATCAATTGCTGACTTTAGCGTGGCACCGCAGCCTCCGGTTACCAATACGCCCATTCAATTTACCAATCTGTCGCAGCCTGCTTTGAGTTATAAATGGTTGTTTGGTGATGGAGATTCAACCATTACCACCAGTATAGCCACCCCTGTTAGTCATATATACGATTCAACCAAAAATTATACAGCTTGTCTGCAAACCATCAACAAATCGGGATGTGTTGATGAAAAATGCCTGCCGGTTCAGGCATTAATTGCGCCCTTGTTTGATGTGCCCAAAGCATTTTCGCCAAATGGTGATGGTATTAATGATGTTATTTATGTGCAAGGATATGGCATTACCAAAATGAAATGGAATATTTATAACAGATGGGGTAAACTGGTTTATCAGGGTTTCACAAAATCGGGGGGGTGGGATGGTACATATAACGGCGTTATTCAGTCACAGGATGTGTATCATTATGTATTGTTGATTGAAACATCAGATGGAAAAAAATATACAAAAACGGGCGATATTACCTTATTAAAGTAATGAAATGAGTAGTATAAAAATTGTATATAAAATGTTGTTGATACTGCTAATGTTACATGTATTAGCAGTGCATCAGTTGTATGCTCAAGATTTACACTTTTCCCAATACTTTAATGCTCCATTATTGGTAAATCCGGCAAATACCGGTTTTAATCCTGAATCAGATTACAGGTTAGGTATTAATTACAGGAACCAATGGGCCAATATTGGCAACCCTTATAAAACCATGAGCATGTGGGGCGATGCCCAGCTGTTTAACAATCGTTTTGAAAATGGGTGGGTGGGTATAGGCGGTGTGTTGTTAACCGATGCTGCCGGAGATGGCTCACTCACTTCTACCAAAGGGTATGCATCTTTGGCTTACCACCAGGTATTGGGTTATGATGGGTTATTAAGTATAGGTTTTGGTGTAGGTGGTGTAAATAAACGGGTAGATGCCAGTAAACTTACTTTTAATGATCAATGGAATGGTAAATTTTTTGATGTTGTTATCCCATCTAACGAGCCATTTTATTATACATCTGTGTATTATATGGATCTAAATGCTGGGATTAATTATGCCTATTTTGCAACTGATAATATTTATTTAAATCTGGGTGTAAGTATTCAACATTTCAATCGGCCAAAAGAAAGTTTTTTTGCACCTTCAGTAAGTAACAATACCGTTGATCCGCGTTACAATTTTTTTATGAATGGGAATATTAAAATTCAAAATTTGTGGATATTCAATCCCAATATGTACTTCAGCAAAATGGGTAATGTAACTGAAACGGTAATAGGTATGAATGCCAATAGAAATTTAAGTGGTGATGGAAACAGTCAGTTAATTCTGGGAATGTACTATCGTTTGGGCGATGCTGCTATCCCCATGATTGGGTATCAGGTAAGTAATATAAAAGTTACGTTTAATTATGATGCTACTACATCTTCATTAAGTGGTTATAATGGTTCGCAGGGGGCTTATGAAATTTCTTTGGTTAAAACAGGTATTTATGGAGGGAATGATAATACCAAAAAATTAAAATGCCCAAAGGCTGTTCGTTTTTAGCAGCATTAAAAAAGGGTTTGAATACCATGTGCAATTTTGAATTCATGCTGTAACAACCATTTTTTTCTCCACAAACCACCCGAATAACCCGTTAAATTTTTGTCGCTGCCAATTACTCTGTGGCATGGAACAATAATTGCAATTTTATTTTTTCCATTGGTAGTTGCTGCTGCCCGTATGCATTTCGGATCGCCCATTCTTTTTGCCAAATCCATATAGCTGATGGTTTTGCCAAATGGGATGGCTAAAAGTTCATTCCACACTTTTTCCTGAAAGGGAGTACCTTCCTGGTAAACCGGCAAATCAAAAGTTTTTCTTCTTCCCTGAAAAAATTCAATTAATTCTTCCGTGCATTGATGCAATAAATCACTGATGCCCGGAATGCCATGTGCAATTTGCTGGCTATTATCAATAAAACTTAATTCGGTAATGTATTGTTCTGTGCCCCCTATTTTTATTAAACCTATCGGACTTTCGTAATATGTATAGTAATTTTCATTCATGATGTGTGGTAATCATTGCCAACAATGGATATGTAGTAAAATTACGAAATGAGCTGCTTTCATTTTCACAATTAGAATTTTCTTCGTCTTCTCTGCTGCTTCAATTGCAAAGTGGTATTGGATGAAGTAGGTGAAATTTTAAATCCTTATTTTAAAAAATAGGAAATGAATTATTTGAGAATATCCAAACTATTTTATATCATAAAAATGATTTAATCATCTAATAAGGCTGCTAATGCCAATAATTCATCTTGCTTGTATTGGTTAGAAGGAAGGGTAAAGCATTTGGCAACTTCCTGCAATAAAATTTGAATAATACGTTGGTTCGGCATTGGTTTAAAGTAGGAAGCAACCGGTGGTACTGAAATTTTTTTGAAATAAGTTTCAATATCTGCATGTGAATAGGCTTGCCCGCTAATACTGTCTACATAAAAATGAATTTTTTCCTGTGGGTGACCTTTATAGGTGGTTGCGTCATAATCTGAATGAAAATAAGCAATGACCATTTGCCTGGGAATATTAATAATTCGGGCATTAATTTCTAAAAGGTTACACAATACCTGATAAATAATACTGTTGGTAATGGTATTGCCTTTTTTGGTTTCTATTACTTTATGCAGAAAAAAATCATCAGGGTGGTTATAGCTAATTTCTATGCCCTTTAAATTATAATAGTTATAAATAATGCTCGATAATACATTGGCTTGTTCCAGAGGGGTTAAATAACTATTCAGTTCCAGCCATACATTTCTTCTTATTTTTTCTATATCCTGTAATACCGGAGTTGTGTGTAAATCAGGATATTGAAATTTTGCCACTAATAATGCACCCAATAGTAAATCGTGATAAGGATTTTTATTCCATTCAATAAAATCGTTTGTTAAGTCTTTGTAATGCAATTGGTGAATCAGCATTTCAATTTTCTCCTGCACTTCCGTATTGGGAGTATTCTCCCACAGATTTTCCAAATTGGGAATAATACCTTTTCCAAAAGAAACAATTCTTTCAGCAATGGTATGATATACTTCTTCGTCCGGGTCGTCTATCAGCGAAAACAAAGCATTTATTTCTTTCGTTTGTTGCATATAGGCTATCGTAGTAGTTGTTTGAATGGCAGTATGTTTTAATTACAATACCAAACTAAGCTCTTTTTTTGTTTTTTTAAGCAGAAGTTATTCTATTGTTGTGGAAATATTTTTTATACACGAATACAATGTTTTTGATTTTGTGGCGTTCATTGCGTTTTAACGTATTGGATAGCGTTAATTCATGTACCTTGCAGTTTGTTTTTTACTTTATAAATGAATAGAATGATTCCTAAATTCCCTGCTGTTAAAGATTCGTTGCATGCTGAGCTAAGGCGCAGAGTAAATGCATATTTTGAAACAAACGGTATTGAAGCTACTGGCAACGCAGTTTTATTTACAAAAGCTATTTTATTAATGTTGTTTTTTGGCTTTTTATATGTGCATCTTATTTTTTTTACCCCCAACCGGTATTTTGCTATTCCTGAGTTAATCATAATGGGGGGTGTAGTTGCTGCCATTGGTTTTAATATTATGCACGATGGCAGTCACGGTAGCTTTAGCCGCAGCAAATGGCTGAATCACTTAGCTGCACGTTCAGTGAATTTGGTAGGAGCCAATCACTTTATGTGGAATGTAAAACACAATATGATTCACCATAGTTTTACCAATATTGATGGGGTAGATGATGATATAGAAGTTGGCTTTTTAATGCGAATGGCACCAACACAAAAAAAATACTGGGTACACCGTTTTCAGCATATTTACTTTATTGTACTATATATGCTATTGTATGTTTTCTGGATATTTTTTGCAGATTATAAAAAATATTTTTCCGGTAAAATTGGCAATATTGCCCTGAAAAAAATGGAGATACGCGATCATCTTGGGTTTTGGTTTATCAAAGCATTCCATTTTATGGCATTTGTAGTTATCCCGATTTATTTTGTTGGTTGGATAGACTGGATGGCAGGTTTCTTTACTATGGCTTGTGTAACAGGGTTTATTTTAAGCATTGTATTTCAGTTGGCACATACTGTTGAAGGTACCGATTTTCCTGAAGCTGATCCGGTAAGCAGTAAATTACCCGATGAATTTGCTTTGCATCAAATAAAAACAACCGCCAATTTTGCCACCCATAATAAATTAGTGAGCTGGTTGGTGGGTGGATTAAATTTTCAGATAGAACATCATTTATTCCCTAAAATTTCGCATGTGCATTATCCGGCTATCAGTAAAATCGTTAGAACAGTGTGTAAGGAATATCAGTTGCAGTATATTGAATATCCTACTGTACGGGGTGCTGTTGCTGCGCATGTTCGTTTTTTGAGAAAAATGGGTAGGTACTATTAAAGTATTTCAGAAAAATTAACATGTAAAAAAAACAGACTGTGATGCTTCCGATTTTTTTATTGTATTTATTTTTTTGTTTTTGTTATTGCCGATTTTTTTGTAGCAGCCTTTGTTTTTTTTGCAAAAGCATTCGGAACTTGTTCTGCAATCATGGCTTTTACAGTGTCTAGAGTAATCGTTTCTAATTCTGCTGGTTCATATTTTGTGCCATCGGGTTTTTTGCCCAGCTTCAGCATTTTCTTTTGAAAGCGAATAAATGGTCCCCAACGACCATTTTCAATTGAAATTTTTTCTTGTGGCCATTGTTGTATAAAGCGATTGGCTTCTTTTTCCATCTTCGCCTCAATTAATTCTTCAATATCCTGTTTGCTCAATGTATCAAAATTGTATTTTTTGGGTACATTAATATACACATCATTCCATTTTATAAAGGGACCGAACCTTCCTTTTCCTTTGGTAACCGGCAAATCTTTGTAAGTAGCAATGGGTGCATCTGCCTGGTTTTTTTGTGTGATGAATGTGATGGCTTTATCTAATTCAATTTCAGTTAAATCTACGCCTTTAGGCAATGAAATAAATTGATCGCCCCATTTAACATAGGGACCAAACCGGCCTATATTCACACTCACTTCCTGATTTTCATATTCACCTAAAATGCGGGGTAATTTAAACAGTTCAAGTGCTTCTTCCAATGAAATGGTTTCAATACTTTGATTGGGGTTTAGTTTAGCAAAACGCGGCTTTTCTTCTTCTTCGGCAGTGCCTATTTGCACCATAGCACCATAACGACCCATTCGGGCAATCACTTTTTTCCCGGTAGCCGGATCTGTGCCTAATTCGCGTTCACCTTTAGCCCGTTCTGCATTTTCTAAAGTATGTTCAATATCTACATGAAATGGCTGATAAAAATTATCAATCATTTTATTCCATTGAATTTTACCTTCAGCAATTTCATCAAAGTTTTCTTCAATTTTAGCTGTGAAGCCATAATCCATAATTTTTTGAAAATACTGTTTTAAAAAATCAGTAACCAGCATACCCAAATCAGTTGGGAACAATTTCCCTTTTTCGGCGCCAGTAATTTCAGTTATAATATTTTTTTCAATGTGGTTTTCGGGTGTAAGTTTTAGTAAGGTAATTTGCCGGGGTACACCCTCTTTGTCTCTTTTTTCTACATAGTTTCTTTTAACAATGGTGGTAATGGTAGGCGCATAGGTGGATGGCCTTCCAATTCCCAGCTCCTCTAATTTTTTTACAAGTGATGCTTCTGTATATCTTGCCGGAGGGCGGCTGTATTTTTCTGTTGCCATCATTTCTTTGAATTCTAATTTTTGGCCTTCAGATAATGGGGGTAACATTTTTTCTGTATCTTCTTCATCTTCATCATCCCGTCCTTCAAAATATACTTTTAAAAAACCATCAAATTTCAACACTTCTCCAGTGGCTGTTAACGTTTCCGCATTGGTAGAAATGCCTATTTGAGCTATGGTTTTTTCAAATGCGGCATCACTCATCTGCGAAGCAATGGTTCGCTTCCAGATGAGTTCATATAATTTTTTGGTATCAGCTTCATCTATGGTATGTCTGCTCATGTAGGTTGGCCGAATGGCTTCATGGGCTTCCTGCGCACTTTCGTTTTTGTTTTTGAATTTACGGGGCTGGTGGTACTGACTGCCGTAATACTCGTTAATTTCTTTTTTAATATCAGTTAATGCAGTATCAGAAAGCTGAATACTATCGGTACGCATGTAAGTAATGTAACCGCTTTCGTATAATTTTTGTGCCAGTAACATTGTTTTGCTAACCCCATATCCTAATTTTCTGGAGGCCTCCTGCTGTAGTGTAGAGGTTGTAAAAGGTGCGGCCGGTGTACGTTTAGCAGGCTTTACTTCAACCTGCTTAACAGTATAACTAGCGCCAATACATTGCTGTAGGAACTGGTTGGCTGCTTCGTTGGTAGCAATTTTTGAAGGGCCCTCGGCTTTAAAAATTACGAGTTTTTGGTTGATATCAGGTGCCGTAAATGCTGCTTCTATTTTAAAACTTTTTTCCGGAATAAACTGGTTAATCTCTCTTTCTCTTTCTACAATTAACCGAACTGCTACGCTTTGCACACGGCCTGCACTCAGGCTGCGTTGCATGCCAATTTTTCTCCATAAAACCGGACTTAATTCAAAACCCACCAATCGGTCTAGTACCCTTCTGGCCTGTTGTGCATTCACCAGATTCATATTTATAAGTCTTGGATTTTCAACAGCTTTTTTTATGGCAGGTGCGGTTATTTCATGAAATACAATTCTTTTGGTTTTATTCGGGTCTAACCCCAGTACTTCAGCCAAATGCCAGCTAATACTTTCTCCTTCACGGTCCTCATCCGATGCTAACCAGACTTCTGCTGCTTTGGCGGCCAATTGTTTTAAATCTTTTACTACTTTCTGTTTTTCATCCGGAACAATGTAGCGTGGCTCAAAGTTTTTATTAACATCAATGCCCATATCATCTTTTTCCAAGTCTCTGATATGGCCATAACAACTTTTCACCTCAAAATCATTCCCTAAGATTTTGCCTATGGTTTTTGCCTTTGCGGGTGATTCGACGATTAATAAATTCTTTGCCATTCTAATTTTTAATATATGGTGAACAATACGAACGAATCTATGGATGAATCGTTCAATAATGGTTTTTTTGCCATTTTTTCAATAATGTACATTGCAATATTAGTTGAAAGCTTTAAATCACAAAAACGATTATTCATTATTGCTAAATGAAATAATGGCATTTTTAACAGATTTGCTTCTATAAATATTGCTGTGCCCGAGGCCTTTTGTGCAATAAAATGAAATATGCGGATATTGCTTTTCTTGTATGGGAAGTACATCTTTAAAAGGACAAATCATGTCTGATTCATCATGAATCCATAAAACAGGCGCATGAATATGTGCAATAGCCCTGCTAACAGAAAAATAATGAATACTATGGTTTGATATTGTTTTGATGTGTTGAACAAAGGCAGATTTTATATTTGCGTTTAAACGCAGCAGCTTTGAAAAAGCGTGAATGGCAGTAGATGTTTCAGTTGCAGGCGCAATTAAAATTAACTTTGAAGTGTCCTGTAATTTTTCAGCAGCTAACGTAATGGCCATTCCGCCTAACGAATGCCCGATATTTACTTCAAATGGGCCAAATTTTTTCTTGATGGCTACAATGGCATTTCTATATTCTAATACATTGGTAGTGTTACCATCGCTTAATCCGTGTGCAGGTGCATCAAAGGCAATAACCGTAAACCCCTGCTGCAGAAAGGGCTGAATAAAATGTGCAAAGCGATAACTGCAACTATCAAAGCCATGTGCAATCAATATTTTTTTCCCATTATTTTTTTCTGGTTCAGGTTGCCATAGCCATCCCCTTAATACTTTACCTTCGAAGTGCAGGGTAAGCGTAGAAGCAAAAGAAAATTCTGCCGGTGGTACCCTTTTTGGTTTTCCTGAATAGGGCGTTGAGAATACCTTAAATGCCTTTAGTGCGGCAGTTCTTGTACTGAAAACTGCAATCAATTTTATCAGTACAATATAATAAATTGCCTTTAGTTTGGTTTTTGTTTTCTTGTTCATCCTAAAACAAATATATGGATATTGTTATTCTTGGTGCAGGCAATGTAGCCACTATATTCGGTAAGTTACTTTTTCAAAAACAACATAAAATTCTGCAAATTGTTGGTAAAACTCCGGAGCATGCAGCAACATTGGCCATGCAATTGCAGGCTGCGTTTACAACGAATATAAATGATATCTATACTCAGGCCGATCTGTATTTATTTGCGCTGCCTGATAATTTAATTCAAGAAACAGCTGCACATCCGGCATTTAAAAATAAATTTTTGGTACATACTTCGGGTAGTATTCCCGCAGCAATATTTAAAAACTTTACCGAATTCTTTGGGGTAATATGGCCAATACAAAGCCTGAATGCACCGGTTGAAAAATTGCCTGAATTTCCGTTGGCCATTACAATAGGTAACCAGTCTGTTTTACCAGATTTAATGAAATTGTGTAAAGATTTAACTGATGCACAAATTGTTGTATTGAATGATGAAGAAAAGAGGCAATTGCATCTTGCTGCTGTATTTGCATCCAATTTTTCTAACTATCTATATCAAATGGCATTTGCATATTGTAGGGAACAAAACATTCCTTTTTCCCTATTAATTCCTTTGATACATGAAACTGCTGTAAGGATTCATGATTCTATCGAACCTTTTGCAATGCAAACGGGCCCGGCCATTCGAAACGATTCTGTTACTATTCAAAAGCAGCAGGCTTTATTGGTGCAAAAACCTCAATATGCAAAATTGTATGATTTGTTTACCGAATGTATTCGTGAAGAACACTTAAAAAATAAATCCCTCAACGGATAACCGAATCGTGAGGGACTTTTTGGCAAGCAATTGAACGTAAACGTACACACAATATAATTTTTTTTGTGTAAACCAAATTATTTTTTTGTACAACCATGTGGACGATTGTTCTTTGCAGTATCGTTACAAACCCATTGTTTTTAATTGTATGATCCTATTAAGTAGCATTAAATTCCTTAACATCAGTATGTTTCCAATATTTTTGCTGCGAAAATGGAAAGGCTTTGTATAAGATTATGAATAAATTTGAGCAAGAACGGGCTGAGCCCGTTTATTTTTGTGGTGCTGTCATCAAAATTAAATTTAAAAATATCATTCGCATAAATTCAATCAATTGAAAATTATCAACGCATTTCTGCAACTCATTCGTTGGCCCAACCTGCTGTTTATTTTTTTAACCCAGGTAATGTTTGAGTATTGCATTGTAAAGCCTTTATTTACTGCAGCAGGGGTTGATAATGTATTAAATACTTCAGCTTTTTTTCTCTTAGCATTCAGCTCAGTTTGCATTGCAGCCGGCGGCTATGTAATTAACGACTATTTTGATTTAAATATTGATTTAGTCAATAAACCCAAACGACTTGTTGTTGACAATACAATAAGCCGCCGTTGGGTAATACTCTGGCATTTTATATTAAGTATTGTGGGCATTGCGTTGGGTTTTTATATTGATAAGACAACCCAGACCTCTTTTATAGGGATATTCAATTTTTTAAGTGTTTTGTTGTTGTTCATTTATTCCGCTTCACTGAAAAAAAAATTTCTGTTGGGTAATGTGCTCATTTCTTTACTCACTGCCTGGTCAGTATTAATTCTTTGGTGGGCAGAGCAACGCTATTTTTTTGCATTTCCCCCAATAACAAATTTAGATACCCATAAATTTTTTCGGTTTACAATTTTATATGCAGGGTTTGCATTTATTATTTCTTTAATTCGTGAGGTGATTAAAGATATGGAGGATGTAGAAGGTGACCGAAAATATGGTTGTAAAACCATGCCCATTGTTTGGGGAATAAACAGTACAAAAATATTTACATTGGTTTGGGTAATTGTGTTATCGGCAGCTTTACTGCTTTTGCAATTATATGTAACTTTTATTGGATGGTGGGTAACCGCCTTGTATGGCTTTGTATGTATTACACTTCCATTATTGCAAGTAGTGCGGTTATTAATTAAAGCCCAATCAGCTGCCGACTTTCATCGGTTAAGTACTTTGGTCAAAATCATTATGCTTACAGGTATTGTTTCTATGTTATTTTTCGGGCATCCCATGTAAATATGGTGTAATACTTTAATTTGCATCAGTATATCAAAAAATTATGGAAGAAATTATTTTAGCATCTCACTCCCCCCGAAGAAAAGAATTACTGGAAAAAGTGGGGATACCCTTTATTGTTGTTACAAAAACAACCGACGAATCTTTTCCTGTTTTGCTTCCTAAAAATGAAGTAGCCATTCATATTGCCCGAAATAAAGCACTTGCAGTAAAAGAAAAAATTGCTGCCGATTTTCATGGTGAACTGAATCATAAATCTATTTTGGCAGCAGATACCATTGTAGTAGTAGATGATGATATTTTAGGAAAACCGGCGAACCGCTCAGAAGCCATTCAAATGATACTAAGTTTATCTGATCGCAAGCATCAGGTAATAACAGGGGTAGTTTTGTTAATCGGAAGTAAGGAAATTGCTTTTGCTGAAGTAACTAATGTGTATTTTAATGCATTTACACCAGAAGAAGCAGCTTATTATGTAGACAATTATGCACCATTTGATAAAGCGGGTGGGTACGCCATTCAGGAATGGATTGGCCTTATTGGTATAAAAGCCATTGAAGGTGATTTTTATAATGTAATGGGGTTACCCATCAATAAAATTTACAGCTTGTTGTGTAAATAAAAATTATTGGATATATTGAAGTTTAATTGATATAACTTATGCTTGAGCTTCAATATCTGAATGAACGTTTGCTGCATTTTATATGGCAGTTTCAATATTATAATTCTGCATCATTAGTAACAGATGCAGGAGAGCCTATAAAAGTTATTAAACCGGGGCAATACAATACCCATCAAGGTCCCGATTTTTTAGAGGCTGTTATTCAAATCAATCAAATCACTTTGGTAGGTAATGTAGAAATTCATGTGCAGGCTTCCGATTGGTTAGCACATCAGCACGAAAATGATCCGCATTTTAAAAATGTTATTTTACATGTGGTTTGGCAGAATAACAAAGCAATACCCGATGCATCCGGTAATTCAATGCACACGCTAAGTTTGTGCAACCGTGTGTCTAAACTATTATTAGAACATTATCAGCAATTATTACAAACCCCGCAAAAAATACCCTGTTCACTTCATTTACCTGCATTGAGTTATTTGGAATGGATGGCATGGAAAGAAAGACTGGCCGTTGAAAAGTTAATGGGAAATACTGAAAAAATTATTCAAAAATTACATGCAACCAAAGGCCATTGGGAAGCGGTTTTTTGGCAGGTTTTGGCTTATAATTTTGGACTAACTCAAAATGCATTGCTGTTTCAGGAAATGGCAGCATTAACACCTGTAAATATATTGGCAAAGCACAAAAACAATATTCAACAATTAGAAGCGCTGTTACTTGGTCAGGCCAATTTATTGAACAGGAATGATTTTGAAGATAAATATGTTCAGATGCTGCAAAAGGAGTATCTATTTCTGCAAAAAAAATATTCCCTGAAACCGGCAAATGCATTACCTAAATTTTTAAGGATGCGGCCTGCAAATTTTCCAACCGTTCGTTTGGCACAATTGGCCATGCTCATTCATCAATCTTTTCATTTGTTTGATGCGATAAAGAAAGCCGCCACTATCCAACAGGTTAGCGCATTATTTAACGTTACTGCAAATGATTACTGGCATTATCATTACAATTTAACTGATGAACCAACTGCATATCTCCCCAAAAAATTAGGTAGGCAAATGATCAATACTTTAATCATTAATACAGTAAGCCCCATGTTGTTTGCATATGGGCATTATCATAATGATGACAATTATAAAAACAAAGTAATTCAATGGTTAACGCTGCTTCCTGCCGAAAAAAATTTGATTACCAGTAACTGGTTACAATATCAAATTCCTAACAAAAATGCCTTCGATTCGCAGGCATTCATTCATTTATCCAGACAATATTGTTCAGAAAAAAAATGTTTATCCTGTATGGTTGGTCATAAAATACTAAAGCAAACCAGCCGGTAATTATTCCCAAGTAAACTGAATATCTGTTTCTAAATCCGGGTGCAGGCTTTTTGCTACCGGACAGGTACGCGCCGTATTTTCTAAAATTTGTTTTTGTTTTTCATCCAGTTGCTGCAAAGAAGTTGGAAATATGATATGGGTAATGATTTTACCAATTCTTCTGGGATCACTCTTCATAATTTTCGTAATCTCAGCCTTGGTACCGGTTAAATCAATGTTCATTGTATTGGCTTTAATGCCCATTGTTGTAATCATGCAACTACCCAAAGCAGTAGCTACCAAATCGGTTGGTGAAAATCTTTCCCCTTTCCCCTGATTATCGGTGGGTGCATCATTTTCAATTAACGTTCCACTTTGTAAATGTGTTAATTCTGTTCTTAAATTTCCTTTATACAATACAATTGAAGTCATAGGTTAAATTTTTATCTAAATTAGCATTAAAATAATTCTTGTGAAGCAATTAATTGTATTAACCTTAGCCCTGGCACCAGTTTTTTTATTTGCACAAAGTACAAATGCACTTACCAGCAGACAACAAAAAGCTGCAGAACGTAGAGAAAGAATTAATAATTTAATTAAGCAGGAAGAGGAAGGGGCACTCATTTATCAGAAACAAGGAGCATTTGGCGTGAAATTGAATACAGATGGGTATGGTATTTTTTATGAACATGGAAAATATAAAACCATTACCAAAACCAATTTGTGGTGGATAGAGTTAGGTGAGCATAAAGACAAACACGAAGAAAAAACATCTGTACCATTGGTAGGGGGTGGATTTGTTTTTTTGGGTAATCCCTACATTTACGGAAAGCAGAATAATTTCTACTATTTTAAATTAGGACTTGGCCAGCAACGTTTAATTGGTGGTAAGGGTAATAAAAACGGCGTTGCTGTTTCAGCAATTTATGGCGGTGGTTTTAGTTTAGGCATGTTAAAACCATACTATTTGCAGGTTCAGGATCCAAACAATGCCAATCAGGTAAACGATATTAAATATTCAGATAATCCAACTGCATTTCTCGATTATACGCTTATTCAAGGCTCATCCGGATTTAGTAAAGGATTGAATGAAATTAAATATGTTCCCGGTGTACAGGCACGGGCAGCACTTCGGTTTGATTATGGAAGGTATAACGAATTACTTTCTGCATTAGAGTTAGGCGTTAATCTGGAATACTATACACAAAATATGCCCATAATGGTGAATAGTCCCGATAGAAAATTATTCTTTAATGCGTATGCTGCCATAGTATTTGGAAGAAGAAAGTAATGTAAATTTGCACATCCTTTTATTACGTGTATTGTTTTGTTTGAGCGAAGGATGATTCATTTTACGGCTATCAGAAATATACATTGCTTCATGTACAAAGTTTGGGAAGCAAATATAAATATTTTAAAATAGCAAATGAACTGCAGTATTGCAATTATTTTATAAAAACAGATTTTGTGGAAGAATTATCGGTTATTTCAGCAACAACAAATGCTACAAGAATAAAAAAACCTGATTGGTTAAGGGTAAAACTGCCCATTGGCGAAAGTTACAAACATGTTCGCGGTTTGGTTGATACCCATCAATTACATACCATTTGTGAAAGTGGAAACTGCCCCAACATGGGTGAGTGTTGGGGAGAAGGTACTGCAACATTTATGATTTTAGGTAATGTATGTACCCGCAGTTGTGGATTTTGTGCTGTAGCAACAGGCAGGCCTGCACCGGTTGATTGGGATGAACCTCAAAGGGTTGCAGAAGCCATTCACTTAATGAAAGTAAAACATGCAGTAATTACCAGTGTTGACCGAGATGAATTGAAAGATGGCGGCTCCATTATCTGGCACAATACCATCAAAGCTATAAAAGCCTTAAACCCTGCAACAACTCTGGAAACATTAATTCCCGATTTCAGAGGCATATCCGATCAAATACAAAGAATTATTGATGCTGCACCTGAGGTTGTAAGCCATAACATGGAAACAGTAGAACGAATGACCCGAAAAGTTCGGGTACAGGCCAAATACCACAGAAGTTTAGAAGTGTTAAAAATTTTAAAAGCAGGTGGTATGCGCACCAAAACAGGTTTAATGTTAGGTATTGGCGAAACCAAAGAAGAAGTGATACAAACTATGCATGATTTAAGAACTGTTGATTGTGATGTGTTAACTTTAGGGCAGTACTTACAACCAACTGCCAAACATTTGCCTGTTCAGCGTTTTGTACATCCGGATGAATTTGCTGAATTAAAAGAAATTGGCTATCAAATTGGGTTCGATTATGTAGAAAGTGGCCCTTTGGTGCGTTCTTCTTACCATAGTGAAAAGCATGTTTTAAAAGGGTATGGGTGTTCAAAATGGAAAAGTGAAAAGGAAAACCATTAGAAACTGTTATATACTGAAGATATAACTATATTGAGTTTAGGATTTAATAGATTCATTGATTCAAAGTAGTATTGATATTTTTTAATTTTGAAGTTTTAGTACAATTAATGCTCATAATTACGTAAATTCAATATATTTGAAAGGTAATGAATGAAGGTATCTAAAAATTACAAACCACTAACTCGTTTTAATGCTTGTAAAATCATCTTTTCGCTTATTACTGCTAATTGTAATTTTAGCATTAAACAGTCCGGTGATGGCTCAACGAGTACGTGTCTTTGGTGGCTTAGGTGGTAGTGCTTATTTGGGCGATTTAATACAGGGCTCACCTGCATTAAAACAAGTTTCTCCGGATGTTATGGGAGGTGCAACTTACGATTTAGGTGAAAAAATACGCTATCGTTTAGGATTGTCTTTATTGGGTGTAAAAGGGAATGATGCTTTATCTCCCAGAGCAGATCTGCGAGCCCGTAATTTAAATTTTAAAAGTTTTATATGGGAAGTTTCTAATATGATGGAATATGATATTTTAGACCGGAATGTTTATAATATTGTGCCTTATGTATTTGGCGGTTTTGGAATATACCATTTTAACCCCACTACTTACGATCGCAACGGGAACAAAGTTTACCTTCATGATATTGGTACAGAGGGACAATATTTAAATCAACCCGGTTATCCAAAGCTTTATCATAGAATGCAACTGAATATTCCATTTGGGGCCGGAGTGCGTTATGAGGTTTCTGAAACCTTTGCTGTTGGGTTTGAGTTTAATTACCGAATTCTTTTTACTGATTATTTAGATGACGTAAGTACACCAAAATATGCAACCAACGCATTAATTGCTGCAGGTCAGTTAGAAGCTGCTTCATTATCGTTTAGGAGTGATGAGGTAAGTCCCGGTGCTAAACCACCTTTGTATATGCCGCGTGGTAATCCTCATAATAAAGATGCTTTCTATTCTTTTCAGGTTACTTTCTCAGTGCGGTTAGATAATGTTTTTCTTGGCGGATATTATACTAGCCCCGGTGGTGGCCCTATCGCACCCAAAACACGCACTTATAGAGGAAATGCATATTAAGTAAGTACTTCAATTTACTTTAATCAAAAAGGCTTCAATTTACAGAAGCCTTTTTTCAACCCTAAACCCTTAAAAAACCATTCAAATAGTAGAAAAAATCATGCCATTTTGAGGAGGTTATTAAAATCTTTCCAATTTTGAGAAGAAAAAGTCAGCTTCAATCAATGCATTTTCATCACTGTCACTACCATGTACTGCATTTTCACCAACAGATGCTGCATATTTTTTTCGGATAGTGCCTTCTTCGGCCTGAGCCGGATTGGTAGCACCTATTAATTTTCTGAAATCATTCACTGCATTTTTTTTTTCTAAAATAGCAGCAACAATGGGACCACTACTCATAAAAGTTACCAACTCTCCAAAAAACGGACGTTCTTTATGAATGGCATAAAATTCGGCAGCCTGCTCAGTGGTTAATTTTGTCCACTTCATGGCTTTAATAGTAAAACCCGCTTCAATCATTTGGTTTAAGATGGCACCGGTGTAACCTTTTGCAGTTGCATCGGGCTTAATCATCGTAAAAGTTCTGTTACTCATAAATGTTTTATTCAATTTGGCTGCAAAATTAATGATTTAGGTTACAGTGCTTCCAATATTCCTGCTAAATAAATGCTTATCTTTTTAAAAAGCTGTTAATGGCATATAGATTTACTCTATTTTTGCCCACCTGATTATGAAAGCAATTGAAGCATTTTATCCACTATTGAGAACGCCCAAAAAAATTATTATTACAACACATCAAAAACCTGATGGCGATGCCATGGGTTCAGCCCTTGGTTTATATCATTTTTTAGTAAAAACCGGACACGATGTTACTGTTATTACACCCACCAATTGGGCAGATTTTTTAGATTGGATGCCGGATGCGGATAAAGTTATGGATTTTGAAGCAAAAAAAGATGCAGCACTTGCGCTCATTCAATCAGCTGAAATTTTATTTTGTTTAGATTTTAATGTTTTACACCGAACCAAACACCTCGAAAAACATTTAGAAGCAGCCGAAGGGATTAAAGTACTGATTGATCATCATGAACAACCACAAGAATCGGCATTTCAATTTGGCATTAGTAATACTGCCAAAAGTTCTACTTGCGAAATGGTGTATGATTTTATTATGCAATCTGAACGTCCTGAATTATTAGATGTAACCATTGCTACTTGTTTATATACTGGTACAATGACTGATACCGGCTCGTTCAGGTTTCCTGCAACTTCAGCATCAGTACACAGAATGGTGGCACATTTTAAAGATTTAGGCTTACAGCATACGCCCATTCATGATAACATTTATGATAGCTTTTTAGAAAATCGGCTTCGTTTTATTGGGAATGCTTTACTGAATAGAATGGATGTATTGTACGAATACAATACGGCAGTCATGTCAATCCCTAGAGCTGATATCATTCAATATGATATTAAAACGGGCGATACGGAAGGTTTGGTAAATTATTTATTAACCATTAAAGGCATTAAGTTTGGGGCCATTGTAATTGACAGGAATGAAGAAAGAAAATGGAGTTTTCGCAGTAAGGGAGATTTTGATGTGAATATATTTGCCCGTAATCATTTTGAAGGCGGCGGACATAAAAATGCAGCCGGGGGCAGAAGTAGTGATACTTTAGAAAAAACTTTAGAACATTTTTACAATGTTATTCCGGCTTACAAGGAAGCCCTGCAATAATGTTTTAAAATTTGTTCTAACTAAATTGTAAACAATAACAATACATAAACCAATGAAAATTTCAACAACAATTCTGGGGGTTGCACTGCTGCTTGCAGGTTGTCATCAGTACGACAAAACCAAAACGGGCCTGGTATATAAAATTATACATGGCAATAGTAAGGTGCTGTTAAAACAAGGTGATATTATTAAATTTAATATTGAATACAAAATGAAAGTGGGAGGGAAAGACTCTATCTTGAATTCTACTTTCGGGCATATTCCTGCATTTGTAAAAATTGATACTGCATCTTTTGGTAAACATAGCTTTACTGAAGTGTTATTGCAATGTGCTCCGGGCGATAAAATTAATTTTGTAATGAGTATTGACACACTCAAAAATCTGGGCATGATTCCTGAATACAATGAACTGTTTAAAAAAGGCGGTACTATAGATGGCAGGGTAGATATTTTGAAAGTTTACAATAATGATGCAGCAGTTAATACTGATTACCAAAAAGAAATGGAAGAGGAGAAAAACAGAGAAATTAAAGATTTACAGGCCTATGCTGCAAAAAATAATATTAAAACTATCCAATCACCCAATGGAGTTTTGGTAGAGGTACAAACAGAAGGTCAGGGGCCAAAAGCCGATTCAGGTATGCAGGCATCTGTATATTATAAAGGCTACCTTGAAAATGGAAAAAAATTTGATGGCAATATGGATACGGCTACTGCTAAAAAACCACCCTTTACCTTTGTTGTTGGCAAACACAATGTAATTCAGGGTTGGGATGATGGATTGAAATATTTTGCAAAAGGAGGGAATGGCCGTTTATTGGTACCTGCTATGTTGGGTTATGGTCCACAGGGCAGTCCTCCGGTGATTCCTCCATACACCAATTTAATTTTTGATATTGAAGTTACGGATGTAACCATACCAGCTCCACAAAAAGCACCTGCTCCGTTATTACCTAGTTCAGTGAAACCAGTTAAATAAAAAGTATAGATTGTTCAGTTTTCGAAAGCTCCTGAAAGGGGGCTTTTTTTATGATGCCATATAAGCATTGTACAATGTAATACACTCCTGCGCAGCAGCTACATCATGCACCCGTAAAATGTTTGCACCATTTATTAAACCCACCATGTGCATGGCTGTTGTTGCATTAAGTGCCTCACTGGCATTTTCTTTTTGAAGCGTTTTATATAAAAAAGACTTTCTTGAAATGCCCAACAAAATGGGTTTATGCAGTATCTGAAAAATACTGAGTTGTTTAATCAATAAAAAATTCTGCTGAATATTTTTGCTAAATCCAATGCCGGGGTCAATTATCATATCTATAATTCCGGCCTCTTTTGCCAGCGTGGCTTTTTTGATAAAATAATCTACAATATCTAAACAAATATCCTCGTATGAAGTATACTTTTGCATAGTTTGAGGTGTGCCCTGCATATGCATACAAATGTAGGGTACATGCAGATTTGCAACCGTTTCAATCATTTTCGGGTCTAAATTTCCACCGCTAATATCATTCAATATATCAGCACCTGCCTCAACTGCAGCTTTGGCTACAGAGGCATAAAAAGTATCTACCGATATAAAAACTTCAGGTAACGTTTTACGAATTTGTGTAATTACCGGAATAATGCGTTCCATTTCTGTTGCAGCTGTTTGCAGACTACTTTTAGGATGGGTGCTTTGTCCGCCTATGTCTATAATAACAGCCCCCTCTTTTGTCATTTTTTCTGCCTGCTCAACTGCTGTCTGTATGGTGGTTTGCCGGCTGTCTTTAAAAAAAGAATCGGGTGTTGCATTAATAATGCCCATAATGATGGGTTTTTCAATTACCAACAACCTTCCATTACAATTGAGCGTATACATTCTTTGCTTTCATTTATCTTGCAACAAAATTAATAGTAAAGCAGCCTGTTTGTTCTGATTGAAAATAATTGATATTTTCATCAAAATTATATTGCATTTTTTATTTCAATAGAATAACCGGGTTATATGCTCTGGCCTTAAACAAATGAATATGAACATTACCAACCAGCAGTACGATGCAGTAATACAGCAGTGTAAAAAAATTTTTGTTCAAAAAGCGACAGATTATGGAACAGCCTGGCGTGTTTTAAGAATTGTTTCTGTGGTAGATCAGTTATTTATTAAGGCATTGCGCATTAGAACGATACAAGATAAAAAAATACAATTGGTAGCAGATGATATCGCCTCTGAATTTAAAGCCATTGTGAATTATGCGGTTATTGGATTAATTCAACTTGAAATTGGAGATGCCAAAGTAGAAGAAATTCCGGTTACCCAGGTAGAAGATTGGTATGAAAAGCAAATACAGATTGCCAAAAACATTATGCAAAATAAAAATCATGATTATGGTGAGGCCTGGCGAGAAATGAGTCAGGAAAGTTTTGCCGATTTAATTCTAATGAAATTGATGCGCATCAAGCAGATTTTATTTAATGATGGCAAAACGATTGTAAGCGAGGGAATTGATGCCAATTTTATTGATATTATCAATTATGCCGTATTTGCATTAATATTAATGCATAAATAAATACAGGATATAAATTAAGCTAGCTTTTATCAAGTTGTTTGAAACTTGGTTATAAAAATATTTTTTAATTCTCATTTTGCCATTTGAATTTTATAAACAGATTAACGAATTAAAATTACTGCCATGAAATATTTAGTAATAATTGTCAGGTGGTTGGTGGGGCTGTTATTTATTTTTTCAGGTTTGGTAAAAGCCAATGATCCACTTGGGTTAAGTTACAAAATGCAGGAATTTTTTGAGGCATGGCATTGGAATTTTTTCGATTCATTTTCATTGTACATGGCATTTGGCATGAATCTTTTGGAAGTGCTGGCCGGCGTTGCCATTATTATTGGCTGGAAGGCTCGGTTTTTTAGCAGGTTATTACTGATACTGATTGTATTTTTTACATTTTTAACCAGCTATGTTTTATTCAGTGGCAAAATAAAAGCTTGTGGCTGTTTTGGAGATTGTATTCCTTTAACACCCATTCAAACTTTTACGAAGGACGTATTGCTATTAATACTCATTATTTTTCTTGTTTTCACAACTAAATATGTAAAGCCTTTCTTTTCATCAGGCGCTGCATTCGTTACATTAATTGGCGTAGTGCTGATATTAGCTATTACACAATGGTATGTTTTGCGGCATTTACCCTTTGTTGATTGTTTGCCCTATAAAATTGGGAACAATCTGTTAGATGAAATGAAAACACCAGAAAATGCAGTTCCGGATGTTTACACTTATACTTTTCAATATCAAAAAGATGGAAAAATGATTGAGTTTGCTGAAGACAGTATTCCGGATGATTTAGATAGCAGTTATGTATTTGTTGACAGATCTGCCAAATTGATTAAAAAAGGCAATGGGTTAACGGCCGCCATTGCCGATTTTGCATTACAAACCGCTGATGGATCTGATACTACACAGGCCCTTTTACAAACAAAAGGCAGGTATATTCTTCTTTTTGCCCGTGATTTTTCGAATGTAAAAAAGTGGGAAGAGGTGTTTCAGAAAATATACCAGGATGCCGGCAGTATGCATATTCCTGTTTTTATCGTTACGGCTGACCTGGCGGAAGGAAAGCGTTTGTTCCCAAATGTTAACATATTACAGTGCGATGCAACAGTGATAAAAACCGCTGCAAGAGTAAATCCAACTTATATTATAATGCAAGGTCCAACTGTAAAAAATAAAATAAGTTTTGCAGATGCACAAAACGTATTGGCTTTTCTAAAACAAGAATAATGGCAATTTTTATTCTAAAAAAATCATTATATGGAATGCTGGTACTCTTGGGTGTTTTGTTGCTGGTATTCACACTGTTTCAAGGTTTAGGTGATCCTGCAAGATTAATCATGGGGCAAACTGCTGACAAAGCCACCATGCAAAATATTCGGAAAGAATTGGCATTGGATGAACCCAAATGGAAACAATTTTTAATTTACATCAATGATGTTTCTCCACTTTCCATCTATCCCGAAAAGGCCATTTTTCAAAAAAAATTAAATGGCTTTTTCATTGGGGGCCATTATAAAGTTGGTATCAAACTGCCTTATTTGGGCCGTTCTTATCAAAGCCGGAAAACGGTAACAGCAATTTTAACAGAGGCATTTCTCAATACCATATTACTCACTGTTGCGGCTATGCTGTTGGCGTTTTTGTTAGGCATTAGCTTAGGTGTTTTGGCTGCTGTGAAGAAAGGAAGCTGGATAGATACAACCACTGTATTTACCAGCATATTGGGAATTTCTGTTCCTTCTTTTTTTACAGGAATTGTAATAGCTTATCTGTTTGGTTTTTTATTGTCTCAATATACCGGTCTACACATGCTGGGTAGTTTATATTATATTGATCCCTTTAAAGGAAAGCAACTAGACTTGAAAAACTTAATTCTTCCGGCCATTACTTTGGGTATACGACCGCTTGCCATTTTTACCCAATTAACCAGAAGTAGTTTATTGAATGAGTTGCAACAGGATTATATTCGAACAGCATATGCCAAAGGATTAACTCGTACTAAAGTATTATTTGTGCATGCGTTAAAAAATGCATTGAATCCGATTATTACTGCCATAACCGGTTGGTTTGCGGAATTACTGGCAGGCGCATTTTTTGTGGAATATATTTTTGGTTGGAATGGGATTGGAAAAGTTACGGTAGATGCTCTGGAACAACTTGATTTTCCGGTAGTTATGGGCAGTGTTTTGTTAACAGCTTGCTTTTTTATTGTAATGAATATACTCTCCGATATTTTGTATGCATGAATTGATCCCAGAGTAAAATAACAAAGTTCTAATTAACTGATTTTTATCATTTCTTCCATAATCGTTTTTACTACCTTTATCATGCAATTCTGCAATCACCTTCTTACATGTGGTTTTTAAACAAATCCTATACTTATATATTTTTATTTTATAAAATAATAATATATATATATATATATTTATTTATGAATGCCGCATGTAATGAAACAAATTCTTACGTATGAAAAATGTACATGAATTGTTAGAAAAACAAACTGCTAAATTTAATTATATTAGCAGTAAAGCAACTGTTCTGGAAGCGCTTGTTTTAATGAAGGTGGCGAATGTTAGTTATGTTATTGTTACGGATGATGACCAGTATAAAGGTATTGTTTGTGAAAAAGACTGCCTGCATAAAATTGCATTGAACGGACTGCGTCCGGAAAAAACTTTTGTAAAAGATATTTTGATAAAAGATTTCCCGATTGTTGCACCGGAAGATAGTACAGAACGTTGCATGGAATTAATGAACAGTTTCCAGATTTTGTATCTGCCGGTTTTTAAAGGGCATAAATTTTTAGGTGTTCTAAGTATTTATGACATTTTAAAGGAAACTGCAGAAGAACAACATTTAAAGCATAAGGAAGATTATACCTATACTTAATATTGGAGTTAGCGAATAACTACTTCAGTAATAAGTTTTTCCTGCAACGCCTCGTTAATACGTTCAATAATTTGGCTTTTTTGATATTGCAACTCATTTTTTAATGGGCCTACAGGCGTATATACAAATAATGTATTATTAATAATCTCTATTTTTGTAGTGTACTTAGCAATTGTTTTACCCATCACTTCTTCCCAAATTTGGGTAATTTGAACGGCTCTCAGCCCATTGCGTAAATTGCTTTTATTTACAAACTGATGGAGTGCATCTCCAATACTAAATTCTCCCATGCTGTAAAGATACTTTGGTTATAATGTAATTAAACTAAAATTTACCTGCATTTTTTTTAAATAATTGCTGAGCCTTTCGGCATGCGTATCCGTAATAAATACCTGACAGTTTTCCTGTACACAAACTATATAAAATAACTGATGCATTCGTTGCTCATCTAATTTTTCAAACACATCATCCAGTAACATAATGGGAGCAACTTTTTTTTGTTCTTTTAAAACAGAAAATTCTGCCAGTTTAATGGCTAACAACAATGTTTTTCTCTGCCCCTGTGATGCCCTGTTTTTAAAACTGTTTTCCTGCATGGTTATTTCAAGATCATCTTTATGAATGCCGGAATTGGTTCTTTGTAACAGCATATCTTTTTGTAACGAAGCCTTCAGTAAATCTTTAAAACTGTTTTCATTCAATTGGCTGATGTAGCTGATTGAAATACCATCATCGCTACCTGCAATTAATTGATAGTTTTCCAAAATTTTTGGAATGAATTCAGTAGTGAATTTTTTTCTGTGTTGGTAAATAATGCTGCCATAATACACAAACTGGGTATCAATGGCTTCCAACAAAGTAATATCGTGCTGCCCGGTATCGGCTATTTGTTTCAATAAACTGTTGCGTTGTTGTAGTAATTTATTGTATTGAATCAGTGCTTCTAAATAAGTAGCATTGTATTGTGATAAAATGGTATCAATCAGCCTTCGTCTTTCTTCGCTCAGTCCTACAACAATTGCAGCATCATCGGGCGCAATCATTACACAGGGAAACCGGCCAATATGTTCAGAAAATTTTTTATAAGTTTCCTGATCTAATAAAAATTCTTTTTTATTATTCTCCCGCAAAATGGCAACAGTTTCAAAAAATTGATTATTATTTTCGAACAAACCTTCCAAACGCATACCCTTTTTACCTTGCTGAACTGAAAATGTATCCTGTCGGGCAAAATAACTTTTGGTAAAACACAAATAATAAATTGCATCCAGCAAATTGGTTTTACCGGTACCATTTGGTCCGCATATCCCGGTTACAGCCTCAGTAAACTCCCAACTGTTACTGCCGTAATTTTTAAATTGAAATAATGATATCTTCTTCAAATAAAGCATGATAGATTTGCAAAATAAGCAGGATAAATTGAAACACGTACTTTTATAAAAAAATAGCAGGGTTTGAAAACAATACTAGCAAAAGAGCAATTACATTTAACCGTTCAACGTTTGGCTTGCCAAATTAGAGAAGATTATCCCGATTTGCAGGATACTGTGTTGATAGGTTTACAGCCCCGTGGGGTTTTTTTAAGCAATAAAATAGCGCAGGCATTGCAGCAATTATTGCCACAACAAACATTTCATTATGGAAAATTAGATATTACTTTTTACAGGGATGATATTCGAAAAGAATTGCACCGTGCCAATAAAACAGATATCCTTTTTAATATTGAAAACAAAAATGTAATACTGATAGATGATGTGCTGTATACCGGGAGAACAATTAGAGCTGCCTTAGATGCATTGGTTGATTTTGGTAGGCCGGCCAAAGTAGCTTTATGTGTATTGATTGACAGAAGATTCAGCAGAGAATTTCCGATACAGCCCGATTATGTTGGCCGATCTATTGATACCATTGTTTCCCAAAAGGTAAAAGTACATTGGTTAGAAACAGATGAACAGGAATATGTAGAATTATTAGACAGCTAATTTGTGAAAACATTATCTTCGCTTTTTAATGGCACTATCTACCAAACATCTCCTTGGTATTAAGGATCTTCATAAAGAAGATATTGAACTTATTCTGCATACTGCAACACAATTTAAAGAGGTATTGCAGCGGCCGGTAAAAAAAGTTCCTTCTCTTCGAGACATCACCATTGTAAATTTATTTTACGAAAATTCTACCCGTACACGTATCTCTTTTGAATTGGCTGAAAAAAGGCTCAGTGCAGATACCATCAATTTTACTGCCAGTGGTTCATCGGCTGCAAAAGGTGAAACACTATTAGATACGGTGAATAATATTTTAAGTATGAAGGTGGATATGGTGGTGATGCGCCATAGCGCCAGTGGTGCCCCCCATTTTTTAGCCCGCCATATTCCCGCAGCTATTATTAATGCCGGTGATGGTATCAATGAACATCCAACACAAGCCCTTTTAGATGCCTTTTCCATGACTGAAAAATTTGGTTCTTTAAAAGGTTTAAAAGTGGCCATAATTGGTGATATCATGCACAGCCGTGTAGCATTGAGCAATATTTATTTATTGAACAAAATGGGAGCAGAGGTAATGGTAGCCGGGCCTCCAACATTAATTCCACCTTATATTACAACTGCTTTAGGTGTAAAGGTTACCTACAGTTTAAAAGAAGCTTTGCAGTGGTGCGATGTGGCCAATGTGTTACGCATCCAATTAGAACGGCAAAATCAACCCTTGTTTTCATCATTGCGGGAATACAATTTAAGCTATGGCATTAATCGCCGGTTATTAGAAAATTTGGGTAAAGAAATTGTGATTATGCACCCAGGACCTATTAATCGCGGTGTTGAGTTAGATAGCGATGTGGCTGATGGCCCCTTTTCAATAATTTTACACCAGGTAGAAAATGGGGTAGCGGTGCGTATGGCTGCTTTATATTTATTATCGAACCGTAATGCTTAACACTGAAAAAGAGTAGATATTCTTGTTCAGAAAAAAATGATGCTATGCAAAGAATCTGTCTTTTTCCTGGAACTTTTGATCCGGTAACCTTAGGACATGTGGATATTATTAACCGGGCATTACCATTATTTGATAAAATTTTTGTTGGTATAGGTATTAATGCCGCAAAAAATCCAATGTTTTCAGCAGCACAACGTATGGCTTGGTTTAAAGCCATTTATAAAAATGAACCCAAAGTAGAAAGTATTTGTTACGAAGGCCTTACCATCGACTTTTGTACTACCCTTGGTGCCCGTTTTATTTTAAGGGGTATTCGTTTTGTTAGCGATTTTGAATACGAAAAATCAATTGCAGATGCCAACAGAACAATGAATCGGAATATTGAAACCATTTTTTTAACCGGCGAACCAAAATATACATCTGTAGCATCTACTATTGTTCGCGATATTTTAAAAAATGGCGGAAATGCTGCCCCTTTTTTACCCGATGAAGTGATTGCAACCATTAATCATTAATTCAGTGAGAAAGCACATCTGGTACCTTGAACAGCTTAGTATTGCTGACTTAAATAGCCTTGGTAAAAATACCATGGGCGAGGTGTTGGGTATTGAATTTACAGAAGTAGGTAGTGATTATCTGAAAGCTACCATGCCCGTTAATCAAAATACCCGCCAGCCATATGGTTTATTACATGGCGGCGCATCCGCAGCATTGGCCGAAACGTTGGGAAGCGTTGCTTCTGCACTCATTATCGATCCGGATAAGCAAATTTGCGTGGGCATTGAAATTAATGCCAATCATTTAAAAGGGGTAAAAGAAGGATTTGTTACCGGAATCTGTTCGCCTTTGCATATTGGAGCCACTACACATGTTTGGGATATCCGTATAACGAATGTAAAGCATCAATTAATTTGCATCAGCCGGTTAACGGTAGCTATTCTTAAAAAACACTAATTCAGATAACCGGCTTTTTGAAATACTTCTATTAAAGTGGGATAAGTTTCTTTTACATAAGTATTTAATTCGTTGCGCTCAATCCATTTCACTTCAACAATATCTTCAATACTTTGGGGCACTAATTTTTCCTTTTTACTGGCTTGCATTTTAAACCAATGGGTGTGCTTTTCAATGGCTTCTCTTGAAAATGGATCAATATATTCATGCACTGTAACAGTAATTTCAGCTTCAATTAACAAATTTTGTAAGCCGGTTTCTTCAGTTATTTCACGAAGTGCACAAGCTTCAATAGTTTCATTTTCTTCTTTCTTGCCTTTGGGTAAATCCCATTTACCGCTTCTGTAAATCATTAAAACTGCATCATCTTCATTGGTAATCAATCCGCCACCGGCTATAATTTTCTTTTTCATATCTCCTTTATTGATAGAATGTGAATAATATTATGCAAGGTAAAATATTTCATCGTGGCGGGCTAAGCTTAATTTAGCGTAAAATTTGATTGATTTTTGCGAATAAATGAATGTAAATATGCAAACAAACGAACGGGCTGTTGCCGAAAAATTAGTGCAGATTAAAGCCATACAATTAAGCCCAAACCAGCCCTTTACCTGGGCCAGTGGGTGGAAAAGTCCAATTTATTGCGATAACAGAAAGATACTTTCTTATCCCTATGAACGTGATTTTATAAAAAGTGAACTGTGTAATGTATTGTTTAGTGAATTTGATGCTGCTGAGGCCATTGCCGGAGTAGCTACTGCCGGAATAGCCTGGGGGGCTATGGCAGCCGATCAGTTAAAATTACCATTTTTATATGTTCGCCCTAAACCAAAGGAACATGGGTTGGGCAATCAGATAGAAGGTGCTGTACTGCCCGGCAAAAAAGTGGTGGTGGTAGAAGATTTGATATCTACCGGAAAAAGTAGTTTGCAGGTGGTAAAAGTACTGCAGGATGCAGGCATGGAAGTAGTAGGGATGGTATCTATATTTACTTATGGTTTTGAAGCAGCAGCAACAGCTTTTAAAGAAGCTGGAATAGTATATCGCTCGTTAACCAATTATAGCGTTTTAATTGATGTAGCTATCCAAAAAAAGCTGGTAGATGCCTCAACTGAACAATTATTGCTAAATTGGAGAACAGATCCAGCCAACTGGCAACAATAATAAGGTTAATGTACACATCTAAATTTTCGTATTATGCTTAAAAAAATTGCACTTGTTTTTGTTTTGGGTTTAATTGTTCATTCCGCCCAAAGTCAGGTAATGGCCGCAAGGCCGCAATGGGTTACCATTAAATCTGATAATTTAAAATGCTGGCAATGTAAAGAGCGGCTGGATAAATATCTGATTATTGAAAACAATGCCAACATGCAAAAAGGGATGGTACAGTGGAAGATAAATTTATTGGCCGGCGAAATCAGGGTGCAATACATACCCGACAGGGTTTCTGTGGATGATATTAAAACGGCTCTAAATAATGCCGGATTTGATGCCGATGATGAAAAAGCAGAACCGGTTGCCTATCAAAAATTACCGCCTATTTGTAAACGAGCTGCAGATGGGGGCGGCCCGAAAAAAGGAAAACCCTGCCATATACAACCCATACAATAGTTTTTTAGAAAAAAGGAATGCGCTGGTTCCCTTTATAATCGAACGGCAAATTGATGAAAATTCCCGATTTGCCCACTTTACTGGACCCTTTTACTTCCAGCAAAACTTCTTTTTGCAAAAGGCTGTTCCAGGCATTTTTGTAAAGTACTTGTTTAGAAATGGTGATTGCAGCCGGTAATTCAAAAGCTGACTTTTTGGCAATTTTTAATAAAGTATCTAAACAATAATGGCCAATAAAATTGCCGTTCACAAAAATATTTCCCTCTACTTTTTTTAGTACCACATTAAAATTATTCGGGTTGGTAAATGCCAGATTCAATCGAACGCCGATTGAATCTTTTGCTGTTGGCAGCATAGCAACATTTTGGATAGATCGAAAAACAAAGGCCTGAGGTTGCTGGCAACTCCAAAACAGGAAAATGCAAAAGGATAGGAGTACGGTATTTTTCACGCTATACAATTTTGCATGAAAAGTAGTCAAAAATTTCAGTTACGCAATTGAAAGAAAATTTGACTTATTTTTGATGCTAAACAATTTAGATTTTTTTCAATACTCGTTTGAAAAATTTAGAGCTATAAAATTTAGTTGACAAAAATAAACATAAATACTTGTTTATAAATTATTTATAATTATTTATTCAAAATAAAAAATAGGTAATTCAATGCTAAAAACAACAATATTTACACAAAATTAAATTATATGAATAAATGAATCATAAATTAACATTAATAATTGATAATCAATATTTTATAAACGTTGAATTACTTAAAGCTTTACTTATTTTTTCAAATGTTAAAATTGAAGTATGCGATAACTGGCAAAAAATGAGTTTTCGCAACCGGAGTATGGTTGCCGGGGCTAATGGACTAATTGGCTTAACAGTTCCTGTTCTTAAAGGACGGGATCAAAAAGGATTATTTAAGTTGGTTAAAATTGACTATCGTTCCAAATGGCAGCAACAACATTGGCGAACCATTGTGTCTTGTTACAATCGTTCTCCCTTTTTTGAATATTATGCCGCTTCACTTCGTGAAGTAATTTTTCAGGAATACGCTTTGCTGTTTGAACTGAATCTGGCTACTTTACAATGGGCAATTCAGTGTTTAAAATTTTCTGTCAATTTGACGTATACTGATAGCTTTTTACCACAATACCCTAATTTTGTAACAGATTACCGAAACAGGTTTAGCCCTAATAATTTCCAAAATATTGAACAACCTGTTTATTATCCACAAGTTTTTGAAGCGAAAATTGGCTTCCAAAAAAATTTAAGTTGTATCGATTTAATTTGTTGTGAAGGTCCTAATGCACTGCAGCTTTTATTGAACAAGCAGGGAAATTAGTTACAGCAGGTCCGATTTAATACATGATTTAAACACTAAAATGAATGCTCGCAGTTATTGAGGGATTCATCATTGATGGATGAAATAGCTGTATTTTTTAACAAAACAATGAAATTAACTATGCAAGACTTTATGCAACAAATTTATTGGAAAAATACTGTATTGGATTATTTCATTGTGGCAGGATGGATGTTATTGATTTGGTTGTTGCTTAAATTTTTTAAGCGGTACCTCATTCGGTTATTACAGAATATAACCAGCAAAACCGAAAACAAATTTGATGATCAAATAGTGTTAGCGGCAGAGAGATTTGTAATTCCGTACGCTTACCTTTTTATTAATTATACCATAATTACTGCACTAACACTCTCCCCAAAAATTGAGCATATATTATCAGCGGGCCTTTCTGTAATTACAGTTTATTACGCAGTTCGATTAATTAATTATTTATTGCACAGTTTGGTATTGTTGTACATGCACTTAAAAAATGAACCTGAAGAACGTATCAAACAATTAAACGGCGTTTTGGTACTCATAAAAGTGTTGATTTGGGGTGCCGGGTTTATTATGTTATTAGACAATTTGGGGTACAATGTTACCACCATTATTGCAGGTTTAGGGGTTGGAGGTATTGCCATAGCATTGGCTGCACAGAATATTTTGAGTGATTTATTTAGTTATCTGGTTATTTTCTTTGATAAACCTTTTGAAATTGGTGATTTTATTGTGGTAGGGAATACCAGTGGGGTGATTGAAAGAATTGGAATCAAAACCTCTCATCTCAGAAGTTTAGATGGTCAGCAATTGGTAATGCCCAATGCAGAATTGGTGAAATCTACCATACATAATTATAAAAGGATGGAACGGCGTAGAGTAGTAAATTCAATTGGAGTAGTGTATCAAACCAATGCAACCCAATTACGTAACCTGCCAGAAATATTAAAAGAAATTGTTACAACTGCCGGCGCTACTTTTGATAGAGCGCATTTAAAATCATTTGGCGATTTTTCTATCAATTTTGAATATGTGTATTATACTGAAACACCTGATTATTTGGTGTATATGAATACTGTGCAGGCCGTTAACTTGGCTATTTTTGAAAAATTTGAAAAAGAGGGGATAGAATTCGCCTATCCATCGCAAACCATTTATCTATCAGGTAACAATCAACCAGAAACAGCCTTGCCAATGGGAAAGGGATAATATAATAGGTTTTTTAAGTGGTTTAATGGTATGGTTGGCAAAAGCAATTTCAACCTACTTTAAAACTAGCTTGTATTTTTTTGCAGAGTTCTGTTTCAATCATTTTTTCAGCTACATCAATCATATTGGCAAAAGCTTTTGCATTGCTAATGCCGTGCCCAATAATAACCGGTTTTGAAACACCTAAAACAGGCGTGCCTCCATAATTTTCGTAATGAAAGCGTTGTATATAGGCATCATTCTGTAAATTTCTTTTACAAGCAATATCATAAAAACTTTCGGCTAATTTTAATACTACATTGCCGGTAAAGCCGTCGCATACAATAATATCTGCTTTATCTTCAAATAAATCTCTACCTTCCACATTTCCTGCAAATTGAATGTGTGGATTATTTTTTAAGAGTGGGTAAGTAGTTTGCGCTATAATATTTCCCTTTCCTTCTTCTTCGCCAACATTCAACAAACCAACTTTAGGTTGCTCAATATGCAGAATATGTTGCGCATATAAACTACCTAAAACTGCAAACTGATCCAGATGTTCAGGTTTACAATCTGCATTTAAACCAACATCTAGTAAAACACCTGTTCCGCCATTTACTTTCGGAATAATAGTAGCAATGGTGGGCCTAATTACCCCTTCTATGGCTTTAATGCTAAAAAGTGCCCCTACGAGCATGGCACCGGTATTACCGGCACTGATAAAAGCATCAATTTTTTGGGTTGCCAGCAAATGAAAACCAATGGCTATTGAACTTTTGGTTTTTTCTTTTAAAGCTTTGGTGGGATGTTCGTGATATCCAATTACTTCATCTGCATGAATAACAGGAATGTGATTTAATTCGTGGACAGATAATAAAGGAGCTATCGTCGCCTCGTTACCAATGGCTGTGATGGTAATATTATTTTTATGCGGATAATTACCGGAATGCAAGTACGCTTGAATGCCCTGTACAGCTTCTAAAGGAGCATAATCTCCACCCATTAAATCTATTCCTATATTCATTTGATTCAGTCTGTTTTATTGCTCAACAAGAAATGCCTGTTATGGAACTCTGTGTGGCTAAACGTTTAAACGTTGATGAATATTATATTGCTGAAAATCTACTACTGTATGGTTTGTAGACAATATATGTTTCAGTAAAGGTATTGATAAAAACAAAAAAAGCTGCTATTCGTTACAAAACAAGTAGCAGTATGCATTTATGTAATAGAAAATTAAGCTTTTAAGGGTGCTTTTTCAGCTACTAATTTTCCTTTGTAATACAATTTACCTTCACTTACATGTGCACGATGGCGTACATGCGTTTCACCGGTAGTGGTGTCTTTACTTAAAGTAACGGTTTCTGCAATGTAATGTGTTCTTCTTTTTGCACTACGTTGTTGAGAATGTCTGCGTTTTGGATTGGGCATAACCTAAAATTTATACTTTCAAAAAATTATTCTAAACCTTTTATTTGATCCAATCCCTTCCATAGGGGATTGTTTCCGTTATTGACCTGTTCTTCCATTTTTTTGAGTTGTTCTAAAACAACCTTATTACATAATGTTCCGCCGTATTCATCGGGGTTACACATGTTTTGAATGGGCAAACAAAGATTAATGAATTCATAAATCCAGTCTGCAATCAGCAAATGACTTTCACCTTTGCCAATATAAAATACATCCGGGTCTTCTTCCTGATGATTCATTAAATCAGGTTCTTCCACCATTTTCACTACAATATTAAATTCATCCCAAAGTAGTTTGGTTAGTGGGTTGCCACACCGGTCGCATTGAATATCTACCGTGCCATCAATATCAAATTTCAATTGCATAAAGCCATTCTTTTTATCGAGGCTTAGTTTGATATTTGCATTGCAATTGGTAAAATCCTGATGCCCATAAGCTGTAAAGAACTTATCTTCAACCCTATATTCAAAAACATGAAGCCCTGGTTTCAACCCAACAAAAGCTATTTCAAATTCCCTGTTATGGCTCATGGTTTGTTTTTTAGGGTGGGCAAAGGTACAATATCGTATTGAAAGAGCAAAAGGAAATTATTATACCATATTCAGTGACCCAGTAAATTGATAATGAAATTAAGCAATAAACAGTTTTTGGTAAAGCAAAATTTTATCTGGAATGTTCTCATTATTCTAATTGGTAGTATTCAATTCGCCACATTTTACCCAAATTTTGTTGAAAAACTATACAGTACGCGCCTATATGTTGGGTATGCCCAAATATTAAGATGGTTAACCGGCTGGTTGCTATTTAGTTTGGGTGATGTTTTGTATATTTTAATAGGTCTTTATTTGTGTTATTCAGTTATTCGATTGATAAAAATCTGCCTGGTTCGAAAAAATGGTGCACAAATTTGGTTAATACTGAAAAATTTATTGAAAATTGTTGTGGTTGCCTATGTCTGGTTTATGTTGAGTTGGGGATTGAATTATCATCGATTGGGTATTGCTTATCAGCTACATTTACAGGTAAATCCTTATACAAATGATGAATTGTGTGTGTTGCGAGACAGTTTAGCTGTAAAGTTAAACAGCCTAAGACAACAAATAGGTCATGATTCAATATTGCCATCTCCTGATTTAATAACTTTATATCGGCAGGCACCAACATACTATCAACAGGCTTCAAAACAGTATCCATTTATTCATTACCGTTACCGAAGTATTAAAAACAGTTTGTTTACACCTTGGGCAAAATATTTTGGATGGGGGGGATATTATAATCCCTTTACCGGCGAAGCACAGATAAGGGCCGATATGCCCCGCATATTAATTCCTTACACTGTATTGCATGAAATGGCACATCAAATTGGTTATGCCGGTGAAGAAGAAGCCAATTTTGTAGGCTATTTGGTTGCCAGAGAATCTGGAAATGCCTATGTTGCTTATTCCTGTTATAGTGAATTGTATAAATATGTATACAATGAATTATTGCTGAGAAATACCTTCCCGGATGCTACTCCGGCTTTAGATACCTTGGTTAGAAATGATTTTAAGCGTGTCAATCGGTTTTTTATGCAGGAACAAAACAGTATTGCCCCACAGATAATGGATTTGTATGATGTTTATTTAAGAGCGAATCAACAAAAGAACGGTATTAACAGTTATAATGAAGTAGTGGGTTTGTTAATAGCTTTTCAAAAAAAATATAAAAAAATTTAATGCTTTAAAATTCATTGTTGCACTCATTACTATTATGGTTTTAGGGGCAGCAGGTGGCATTGTTACTGCACCACAAATTGCAAATTGGTATGCCCATTTGAATAAACCCTTTATTAATCTGCCCAATGGTTTGTTTGCTCCGGTGTGGACATTTTTATATGCCTCTATGGGCGTTTCTTTTTATTTGCTTTGGAATAGTGCTGCTTCACCTAAAAAGCAAAAGGCTATATTATTGTTTGTTATACAATTCTTGCTGAATATTGTCTGGTCATTTATATTTTTTTATTTGCATAAAACCGGATGGGCGTTTGCAGAAATACTATTGATGCGGTTGTTTATTTTACTGACCATCATTTATAGCGCTTCAGTTCAAAAGTGGGCAGCGTGGTTATGAATACCATATATTGCCTGGGTAAGTTTTGCAGCCATATTGAACGGAGCTATTTATATGTTCAACTAAAAACTGTTTTTCCACATCATACTTTCAATGGGCTTATTGGGTTGGTGGCTGTATTTTGCATTTAATTTTTGGTTGTATTTCACAGCAATATCACCTTCAACAGGAAAATATATTAATTGACCAATAGGCATTCCCTTATATATTTTAACCGGTTGTTTTACTGAAATTTCAAGTGTCCAGTTGCCACAAAATCCAACATCTCCTTTACCTGCAGTGGCATGTATATCTATACCAAGCCGTCCGGTGGATGATTTGCCTTCCAAAAATGGCACATGAGCATGGGTTTCGGTATATTCAGCAGTAACACCCAAATAAAATATATGCGGATACAATACAAAGCCTTCATCGGGTATTTCAAAATACTCTATTGTGTTGTGTAGTTTTGCATCTAAAATATGGTCTTTATATGTGGCTAAAGTACTGCCCAGATGCACATCATAACTATTACTCCCTAAACAGTCTTGTTGGAAGGGTACAATTTTGATAGTACCTTTTTCCATCTCTTCCAAAATTCGTGTATCCGATAAAATCATGTGTGTTGACTATTTAAATGGTTGATTCAAAGCATTTTTATGTAATGGCCAATTACCCATCCCTGTTTTAATTACATTGTATAGTGCAATATAATTCGTAATTCTGCATGAAGAACCATTCCTTTTTTTATGCCCTTGTTTTATCAACAAAATATTAACGAAAATACCCGACTGGCCATTTGGCAAATAACAGAATCATTGGATTTTTTTTTGAAAGAAATACCTGTTCAGCATAAAGTTACCCATAAACATAAACAGCTGCAACATGCCGCTGGCAGATATTTACTGCCTTTTTTATTTGATGATTTTCCTTATGATGAGATTTTAATAGCCGATACCCGAAAGCCCTATTTACCAGATGAACAATACCATTTTTCTATTTCGCATTGTGGTAATTATGCCGCGGCCATTGTTAGCAGGAATGAAAGAGTAGGAATTGATATTGAAATACCTCAGGAAAAAATTGTAAACATTAGTACCAAATTCATGCACCCCGATGAGTTTTTATTTGTTCGGTATGGTGGCGATTTAATTGCGACCACAACTTTATTATGGAGTGCCAAAGAAGCCATGTATAAATGGTGGGGGATGGGTAAAATTGATTTTAAAGAAATGTTGCGTATTGAATCAACAGACAGTATTACACAAACCCTACATGCCAACTTTCAAAATCTGGATATAACACAACCCTTATTACTTCATTATCGTTTTTTGCAACAATTGTGTTTGGTATGGCTTACTACGCCGGCATTACAGTGATTTTCCGGGAGTAGCTTGCTTGGGTATTAAAGCCAAACTTTTTCTGAGGTTTTGTTTCAGTTGCATTTTTACAATTTGCCCCATTGTATGTGCTTTTAAGAATACCGGTTGTTCAAAATGTTCGCTCAACTCTTGTTTCAGCTGGTTAATTTTTTCCGGTTTTGAAATCATGTCATTACTCATAATATCCAATAATTCTTTGATTCTATATTTAGCGGAAGATAACCTGAAAGCCATCAGTGTTTTTTCTTCAGCCTGGTATTGCGAAATGGATTCTTTATTCAAATACTTAGCTACCAAAGCAACAAAGGCATTATTTTCTTTAAAAAATTGTGGCAGGTACAAGTTTTTTCTTCCTTCATAGGATTGCTGATCAAAATCAATGGCTCTAATGCGGTATTGATAACCTTCAATATCGGGTGTAATATTCACAACAAAATTATAGCTGCGCATATCGCCCAATAAATGGGTAAAACAACGTTCATTAAATTTTACAAATTCCTTCGCCAGTCGAATAGCATTTAAATCAGGTGCATGTAAGTAATTGGAAATAAATTTATCGCCTGGTATACCGGGTATATGTTCTTCAATTAATGTGTTTTTACAGGTAAAATAGGTAATACGGTTAGGCGATAACAAATGTTCCAATTCAAGTCCATATACCCGGCTGGCATCTGCTTGTTTAATATAATAGTGATCCTGGTTGTCGTTGAACTTATTAATGATTCTTATTCGGAAAGGCTGACTGTTGCCAAAATAACAAAAATCAATACCTGCAACATCTAAATGATTAATAAAACTATAATCGCCTTTGGTTTTTAAAATGGCATAATTTTTTACTAAGTTTTCTTTCAAAAACTCCAAATCACGCATATCATAAATAGCACTTTCCCAAAAAGTATCATTTCCAGTTTTATCTTTAATGGGTAAAGTGTAGGTAAATCGGGTTAAATCGTTATATATAGCCGGCAATTGCAATTCTCTGCCAAAGCGCATTAAATAATGCCTTAATTCTTTTTGAATTGGATAAATTGGTTTCTTTCTGCTGGGTTTATAAAAGTTTTCAGCGGTTTCTATACTTTCTTTTGTCATATCCAATTTTAATCGGGTAATAAGAGGTTGGATTCATCGTCAATTAAATTCAGGTTTACTGCTCCGCTGCCTGCAATACCTTCTACCGAACCTTTAATATGTGCAGCATTGAGCAATACTTTTTCCAATTGTTTTTCTCTGGCTTTCCAAAGTTTTTCCATGGCAATTCTTTCCTGTTGAATGGAAAGTTTCATTTGCATGAATCCTTCACTAATGGCTTTCCATTGTTCGCCAAATTCGGCCCCGGTAAGGTAATCATACAACATTGTCATTTTTTCACCTTTGTTTTCCTGGCTTTTTTTGGCTTCGGCAATTTTTATCAGTGCATTTCTCAAAAGTAAAGCTACAGTTCTCACTTCTGAAAAAGTACAAATATAAATGCCCTCTTTTTCACCAAACCGGTCCATTTCTTTTGGCATTGCCTGTGTTACAATTACTGCAACATCGGCACCTAAATTGCGCATGTCTATTTTAATTTTTTCAATCCATTCTTTATTAAAATCTTTTGTTCGTTTGCTTTCATAAATTATTTTTCCGCAAGTATTCGCCATTTGGTTGCGTACGGTTTGAATACAATCTGCCCCTTTTACCCCTTTGCCCACTTCGCTAATCACATCAAAAGGAAAGGTGTTTCTTAATACATCTTCTAACAACAATTCCTGCACTTCGCCTTGTAATTGCATGGAGCCCTGTTCGGCTCTGCGTTTCATTTCATCTACCAACTTTTTTTGATCTTCAATTTGTTTTTCTAATTCTTTCATCCGCAGTTGGTATTGTTCTTCTTTTAAATTCATTTTTCCCTGTTCTACCTGCAGCAATTCATGTTTTATTTTTTCTCTTTCATCTAACAATTTTCGCTGTATGGTTAATTCTAATTCCGTTTCTTTTTGCTGTAAGGCTTGTTCTTTTTGTAAAAATTGAATTTCTTTTTCGTTGGCAATTCTTAATTTTTCGCGGGTTTCCATTTCGCTTTTTTGCAACAATTGCAGTTTGTTTTCAAAGTCTGCTGCAATGCGTTGTTGAATGCTGTTTTCTAATTCTGTTTGTAATTTTTGTTTTTCTTCAATTAAAATTTTATTAAATTCAATTTCTCTGTTTTCTAATTGTTTTTGAAGAGTAGCCTCCTTGTTTTTGTATTCCTGATCTTTTGTTTTTTGCCATTCCACCATTTGTTTACGCAATTCGTTTTGAATTTCTTCTCTGATTGATTCGCCGGGCTCGAACTGATGATTGCATTTGGGACAAGTAATGATAAAAGATGACATATATGCTTGTTTTTTATTCCTGGACAAATGTAAACATAATTCAAGAGGAGCCGGGAAGTGGTGGGTTGCTTTCTATTAAAATAAAGACACAAAAAAACCACTGTTGGTTAAAACAATGGTTGGTATGTTTTGAAGAAAATGTGCGGAAGAGGAGATTCGAACTCCCACGCCGATGAAGGCGCTACCACCTCAAAGTAGTGCGTCTACCAATTTCGCCACCTCCGCAGCTATTGTATTCAGGAGCGCAAAAATAAGTATTTGAATGTTTGTCTGCAATTTAGTTTTTGGCTATTATTATTTTGATTGCTACATTCTTTCCGGTACCTGAATACCCAGCAATTGTAAGGATGTTTTGATAACATGTGCTGTTAAGGTAGCCAATTGAATTCTATACTGTTTTTGCATGGGGTTGGTTTCCTGTGCAATGGGATGATCTACATAAAATGAATTGAATGTTTTGGATAAATTGAACACATAAATGGCTACAACAGATGGGTTGAGTGTATTGGCGGCATCGGCAATAAACCCGGGAAACTGTTCTAATAATTTAGCTAATTCAATTTCAAGTGCACTTAATTGCAAGCTGGTAGCACTTGTATTTTGTAGCGCTTCCTGTTGGTCAATTTTTCTTAAAATGCTTTTAATTCTGGCATAGGTATACTGTATGAACGGGCCGGTAAAACCATGAAAATCAATGCTTTCTTCCGGATTAAAAATCATTTTCTTTTTCGGGTCAACCCGTAACAGAAAAAATTTTAAAGCGCCCAGCCCAATGGTATGGTATAATTGCTTTAATTCTTCTGGTGTAAAATCGTTTACTTTTCCAAGTTCTTCTGTTTTTTGTCGGGCTATGTTAATCATTTCTGCCACAATATCATCTGCATCTACCACAGTACCTTCTCTGCTTTTCATTTTGCCATGTGGTAACTCAACCATACCATAACTTAAATGGTAAATTTGTTGCGCTGAGGGCAATCCTAATTTTTCACAAATGAGTTTCAGTACTTTAAAATGGTAGTTTTGTTCATCGCCAACTACATAAATGGTTTTTGAAGGGTGAAATTCGGCTTCACGTTGTTCGGCCAGCCCAATATCCTGCGTTATATAAACCGAAGTGCCATCTTTACGTTGCACAATTTTTTCATCCAGTCCATCGGCGGTTAAATCAATCCAAACGCTGCCATCTTCTTTGGTATAAAATATTTTTTTTGCCAAGCCTTCTTCTACCAGTTTTTTACCCAGAATATAGGTTTCGCTTTCATAGTAAATTTTTTGAAAATCGCTGCCAATTTTTTGATAGGTTTCATCAAATCCCCGGTAAACCCATTCATTCATTTTTTTCCATAAGGCAATTACTTCCTTATTGCCGGCTTCCCATTCTACCAGCATTTGCTGTGCTTCCAGCAAAATAGGTGCGTTTTTTTCGGCCGATTCACGGCTATGCCCGGCGGCTATTAAACTTTCAACTTCGGCTTTATATAAATCGTTAAATAAAACATAGTATTTACCCACAAAATGATCGCCTTTGGTATGGGTAGTTTCTGGAGTAGCGCCATTGGCTAATTTTAACCAGGCAACCATACTTTTACAAATATGAATACCCCTATCGTTTACAATGCAGGTTTTAATTACATCATATCCATTGGCTTCTAAAATGGCTGCAATGCCCCATCCTAAAAAATTATTGCGTAAATGGCCCAGGTGTAAAGGTTTATTGGTATTGGGAGAGGAGTATTCCACCAAAATTTTTTCTTGTTTGGGTGTTGCAAAACCAAATTGTACATTTTGCCAGTTATTGGCTAAAAATTGCTGCCAATATGCCGGTTGAATGGTTAAATTCAAAAATCCTTTTATTACATTAAAGCTGGCAAAAAGGTCGGCATGGTTTTGTAGGAAATAATTGGCTATTTGTTCCCCAATTTGATCGGGCGAAAGTTTTAATGGTTTGATATAGGCAAATAATACAATGGTGTAATCGCCGGTAAATTCGGGTTTGGTTTCATTGACCAATACCTGATCGGGGTTAGTAGTGTATTGAAATATTTGTTGCAGTGCTGCTGAAGTATGTGCTTTGATGGTGTTTACAATATGCATTATTAACATTTTCAGTCTGCAAATCTAAAGGATTTATATACTACCTTCGCCGCCGTTTATGAGGCGTATGCACAATTATATAAGAGGTTCGGTGTTACAGTTGATTGATTGGTTTTATCCCTGGTTTAAAAAAATTATGCCATTGCAAACTTTTCGATATGCTGCCTGTGGCGGGTTTAATACATTAACCGATATTACTTTGTTTTTTATTGCCTACAACTATATTTTTTTAAAAAAGCCTGTTCAAACGCCAATTATTTTAATTTCAGCTCCCATTGCATCATTTCTTCTCAGTTTTACGGTTACTTTTCCGGTTGGGTTTTATTTAAGTCGTTATGTAGTTTTTCAACAAACCGAAGCAAAAAAAACGGTTCAATTGCGTAAATATTTTATGGTGGTGATGGGCTGCCTGTTGCTGAATTATGTTTTTCTGAAGTTGTTTATAGAGGTGTTACACTGGTATCCAACGCCTGCTAAGATTGCTACTACCGTTTTTGTGGTGGCGTTTAGTTATCTTTCTCAAAAACATTATACATTCAAAGCAGTATCTTCAGTAGATTGACTGCCTCCATTTACCCCGGTTATTTTTTTGCTGACAATTTTGCACTTTTTCTGTCAGTGGCATAATCGTTGCCAATGTTTTACGAATTCAAAAATTGAATTAGTATTTAGCAATAAAATTTATTTATTATGGGAAAAATTATAGGAATAGACTTAGGTACCACCAACAGTTGTGTTGCCGTTATGGAAGGTAATGAGCCTGTAGTGATAGCGAACGATGAAGGACGTAGAACTACACCCTCTGTTGTGGCTTTTTTAAAGAATGGAGAGCGTAAAGTTGGTGATCCTGCAAAACGCCAGGCCATTACTAACCCTCACAATACCATTGCCAGTGTAAAACGTTTCATGGGTAGAAGGTTTGATGAAGTAACAGAAGAAATCAGTCACTGGAGTTACAAAGTTGTAAAAGGCGATAATAATACCGTTCGAATTGATATTGACGGACGATTATATACACCTCAGGAAATATCTGCCATGATTCTTCAAAAAATGAAGAAAACTGCAGAAGATTATTTAGGGCAGGAAGTTACCGAAGCGGTAATTACCGTACCTGCTTATTTTAACGATGCACAACGCCAGGCTACCAAAGAAGCCGGTGAAATTGCCGGACTAAATGTACGCCGTATTGTAAATGAACCTACTGCTGCCGCTTTGGCATACGGTTTAGATAAAAAACACGACATGAAAATTGCTGTGTTTGACTTAGGTGGCGGTACTTTCGATATCTCTATCTTAGATTTAGGCGATGGCGTTTTTGAAGTAAAATCAACCAATGGAGATACCCACTTAGGTGGTGATGATTTTGATAAAGTAATCATGGATTGGTTGGCAGATGAGTTTAAAAAAGATGAGGCTATTGATTTAAGAAAAGATCCCATGGCTTTACAGCGTTTAAAAGAAGCAGCCGAAAAGGCAAAAATTGAATTAAGTTCTTCTTCAGAAACTGAAATTAACTTGCCTTACATTACTGCAGTAGATGGCGTTCCCAAACATTTGGTTAAGAAATTAACACGTGCAAAATTTGAAGCATTATCAGATAGTTTGTTTGAACGTTGCTTAAAACCCTGTGAAGCTGCATTGAAAGATGCCGGATATACTGCATCGCAAATTAATGAAGTAATATTGGTAGGTGGTTCAACCCGTATACCTAAAGTTCAGGAAATAGTTGAAAAGTTTTTTGGACGTAAACCCAATAAGGGTGTTAACCCGGATGAAGTGGTAGCTGTAGGCGCTGCAATTCAAGGTGCCGTTTTAACCGGTGAAGTAAAAGATGTATTGTTATTAGACGTAACGCCATTAACCTTAGGCATAGAAACCATGGGGGGCGTATTAACACCCATGATTCCTGCTAATACTACCATTCCTACCAAAAAATCTGAAGTGTTCTCTACTGCCAGTGATAATCAACCCGGTGTACAAATTCATGTATTACAAGGTGAGCGTCCGCTGGCAAAAGACAATAAGAGTTTAGGTATGTTTAATTTAGACGGCATACCACCGGCTCCAAGAGGTGTTCCGCAAATTGAAGTAACTTTTGATATTGATGCCAATGGTATGTTGCATGTTAGTGCAAAAGACAAAGGCACCGGAAAAGAACAAAAAATCAGAATTGAGGCCGGCAGTGGTTTAAGCAAGGAAGAAGTAGAAAAAATGAAAGCTGAGGCCAAAGCGCATGAAGCAGAAGATAAAGCAGCTAAAGAAAAAATTGAAAAATTAAATCAGGCTGACAGCTTAATCTTCCAAACTGAAAAACAATTAAAAGAGTTTGGTGATAAAGTGCCCGCTGATAAAAAAGCACCAATTGAAGAAGCATTGAATAAGCTGAAAGAAGCACATAAAAATCAAGACATCAACAATCTTGATACAGCTATGGCTGCTTTAAATACTGCATGGACTGCCGCCAGCGAAGAAATTTATAAAGCTCAGGCTGCAGGTGCACAACCGGGCGGTGCTGAAGCAAATGCTACTGAAAATGCTTCAGGCCAACAGGCTGGAGGCGATACAGTAGAAGATGCTCAGTTTGAAGAAGTAAAATAGTTTGAATTATTATTTCAAAAAAATAGCTAAAGCCCCTGCAACAACGTAGGGGCTTTTGTGTTATACCCATAAAATATTTATATGTCGACTTTATTTCAACCTATTCGCATTCAATCTATCAATTTTAAGAATAGAATTGTGGTATCGCCCATGTGTCAATATTCTGCTGAAGATGGATTTGCAAACGATTGGCACTTAGTACATTTAGGCAGCAGAGCAGTAGGTGGTGCAGGATTGGTGTTTACAGAAGCAACTGCAGTGAGCCCGGAAGGAAGAATAAGTCCGGGTGATTTAGGCATTTGGAAAGATGAACATATTGCCATGCTGCAACGCATTACCACATTTATTACCCAACAGGGTGCTGTGCCCGGTATTCAATTGGCGCATGCCGGCCGTAAAGCCAGTTGCGTTGCCCCATGGTTGGGAGGCAGGCAACTAAGTGAAACAGAGGGCGGATGGCCAGTATTAGCACCCAGTGCTATTCCATTTAAAGAAGAACAGGTTCCTGTTATTGCTTTGTCCGTTCCACAAATTCAGGAAGTTGTATCCCAATTTCAATCAGCAGCGCGGCGTGCTTTAAAAGCAGGGTTTAAAGTAATTGAAATACATGCAGCACATGGCTATTTAATTCATCAGTTTTTATCACCCTACAGTAATCAACGTACCGATGCTTATGGAGGAAGTTTTGAAAACAGAATTCAATTACTCTTAGCAATTGTTGATGCAGTACGGCAGGAATGGCCTAATGATTTGCCACTTTTTGTTCGCATTTCAGCTACCGATTGGATTGAAAATGGCTGGCAATTAAATGATTCCATTGTATTGGCTTCTATACTGAAAGAAAGGGGTGCGGATGTTATAGATTGTTCTTCCGGTGGAAATGTGGCACATGCAAAAATTCCGGTAGCGCCTGGATATCAGGTGCCTTTTGCTGCAGCTATTAAAGCCGGCTCCCACATATTAACCGGAGCGGTTGGTTTAATAACCAATGCGGAACAGGCTGAAAATATTTTACAGGAACAAAAAGCAGATTTTGTTTTTATGGCCCGTGAAATATTGCGGAATCCATACTTTCCACTCTTCGCAGCAAAAATTTTTAAAGAATCTATTCAATGGCCTAAACAATATGAAAGAGCTAAATAAACTCGAAGAATCACCTAAAAGTGTTATTAACAAAGCTTTTATCAATTAAAATTATTGTTGTTATAAAAAATAGTCGTACCTTTGCACCCGCAATTGAGTATAATAGCATAACATCTACTTACGGATTAAGCAACTTGCCATTCTATTTTCTTCTAACGATTATTGGTTTTCATCCGCAAGCATACACATGCTGATGACCTTTATTTTAAAAAATTAATAATAATGTTATGGAAAACAAACAAAACAGTTCATTAGTGCAATTAGAAAAAGAACATCTGAACCAATTGGTATCAGAAGTAAAAGAAACAGTAGCTACCAATTTAAGCAATCATGTACCTGCTAAATCAGCACATATTAGTGCTGCTACAGTTTGGCATATTCAAAATCAGAAAAAACGTGCTTTAAGACAAAAGCTTACCAATCGTTGGGGCCTATAAATCATAGCTACATATTTAAGTTTTTTTATTACAGTGTTAAGAGAAAGTTTCAAAAGTAAAATGAAGCGTTTGAGAATGGCTTAAATGAAAACTTTCTCCAACCCCCCTTACCGAATAAAAAGAGGCAGCCTCGAACTTTTGAGGCAGCCTCTTTTATTTTAATGAACATTTTATGTAAAATAATTTCAAATTCAAATCGCATTCCTTATTTTTAGCATCATTCAAAAAAATGATTATGCATTTTCACAAAAGAAAATTTTTTGTTTTTTCAGCCATTCTATCTGTATTGGCTATTGGCATTATTTCTTTTACCATTCCTACACAACCCAAGCCACGTAATTTAAAAGTGTTGCCACAAAATATTAGTCATGATAGTTTGGAACATGTGATGGATGGATTTAAAGCGGCGTTGGGAGTTAAATGTTCTTTTTGCCATGCGCCTTCTAAAACTCAGCCAGGAAGAATGGATCCGGCCAGTGATGAAAACCCTAAAAAAGATATTGCTCGTGATATGATGCGCATGACGATGGAAATTAATGAAAAATATGTGAGCCAAATTCCCCATGCTGATAGTGTTCAACTTCAGGTGGTAACCTGCAGTACTTGCCACAGGGGAAAATCTAAACCAGAGCTGCAATAATATTCCGCTTCTTTCTTAAAAAACAGATTACTTTACTTACAGCAATCTGTTTTTTATTGGGGTTATTGCAAAATCCTGTGTTTTGTTGCATTTTGTTTTTGGAAAATCAATTAATGTGTTTAATTTACACATTAATTGATTAACTTAGTACAACTAAAACCAGGAAAATTGGCTAAAAAACTAACGATTACGCAATCTGGTGAAATTGAAAATACCGGATTATCCAAAACAAAAAGTGGTGTAAAAAAAATAGAAGAACCCTCAACTTTATCTTCCGCTTCTGCAACTCCTGATGCAACAAAAGCAGGGCAGAAAAAAAAAGTTTTGAAAAAAAAATCAGCCAAAAAGGAAGCGGCACCGAAAGGAGAGAAGATAGCAGCCAAAGAGGCTACTTCAACTAAAAAGCCCAAAACCTCATCAAAAAAAGATGCAACAACGGCAACACAAAAAAGTAAAGCAACTGTTGCTACTACATCAAAATCAATTACTGAATTGCAGGTAACTTTTCTTTTAAAATTTAGTACCCATTTCGGGCAAAATATTTTTATAACCGGCAATCATCCCAAGCTGGGGAATCAAGATATTGATCAGGCAATTCCCATGCAGTACCTGAATCAGGAGTATTGGCAAATTACAATTACTTTTCAACTAAATGAAATACCGAAAGAAGGAATTACCTATCATTATATACTAAAAAATGAAAATGGAACGATTGATTATGATTGGGGTAATGATAAAAAATTATTTCCTGCTTATGTTAAAAAATCAACTCTGTTAATTGAAGATGCTTGGAATTTTGCAGGTTATTATGAAAACGCATTTTATACAGAACCGTTTCAGCAAATTTTATTGCCCAAACCCAAGCAGGTTGCAGATACCACTAAAATTAATGCCGGTACAACTCATTTGTTAAAAGTAAAAGCACCCTTACTGTCTGCTGATGAAGTGCTTTGTTTATGCGGTGAAAGTACCATTTTAAACAATTGGAGTACAGAAAAACCATTGCTGTTAAAGCGGGATAAAGATGAATCTTTTTATTCTATACAGCTCAACTTATCAACAGCCAAACATACACTGCAATTTAAATTTGGTGTTTATAATATAAATACAAAACAATTTGTTCGGTTTGAAAATGGCAAAAACAGAACCATAAATGCAACAAATGCAACAGATACTTTAACCATAATGAATGCCGGATTTGCTGTATTACCCAATAATACGTGGAGAGGAGCAGGGGTAGCAATTCCTGTTTTTAGTTTAAGAAGCGAGCAGAGTTTTGGCGTAGGAGAGTTTACTGATTTAAAACTGTTGGTAGACTGGGCCAAAAAAACAGGATTAAAACTAGTGCAAATATTACCGGTGAATGATACTACAGCAACGCATACCTGGGCAGATTCTTATCCTTATGCTGCCATTTCTGCTTTTGCATTGCATCCGTTATACCTAAACTTAAAAAAAGCTACTTCAACTGAAAATTTGCACTTGTTGGATAGCATAGAAGCGCAACGCCTTCAATTAAATGCATTAGATACAGTTGATTATGAAGCTGCAATGCATCTAAAACAACAATATTTACAGCAATTATATTCTTTACAACAGAAAGTCTTGTTTCAATCAGATGAATTTAAAACATTCTTTCACAATAATAGTCATTGGTTAATTCCATATGCTGTATTTTGTTATTTGAGAGATTTGTATGGCACGGCCAATTTCAGTGAATGGCCAAAGAATGGTATTTATAATGAATCGGCCATTGAAGCCATGGCTTCACCTGATTCTGAACAATACCATGCTATTGCTTATCATTATTTTGTTCAGTTTTACCTGCACAGTCAGTTGCAGGAGGCAACTGGCTATGCCCACCAAAATGGAATTATTTTGAAAGGTGATATTGCAATTGGTGTGTGTAGAAATGGCGCAGATGCCTGGCAGGCACCGCATTTATTTCATTTGAATATGCAGGCTGGTGCACCACCCGACGATTTTGCCATAAAAGGCCAAAATTGGGGTTTCCCGACTTATAACTGGCAACAAATGATGCAGGATGGTTTTGCCTGGTGGAAGAAACGATTTGAACAAATGCGTTATTATTTTGATGCATTCAGGATTGATCATATTTTAGGTTTTTTTAGAATATGGAGTATACCTTTAGATGCAGTAGAGGGTATTATGGGGCGCTTTGTACCTGCTTTACCCATACACATCAATGAATTGTTTAGCAGAAATATTTGGTTCGATTACTATCGGTTTACAAAGCCCTATATTAATGAAGAAGTATTAGCCGAAGTTTTTGGCAAAGATGCCGATTTTGTACGCAATACTTTTTTGCAATACAATGGTTTTGGAAATTATACACTAAAAGAAGAATGCAATACCCAACGTAAAGTTGAACAATATTTGGCCCATTGGAATGACGATGCATTTACACAAAAGATAAAACAAGGGCTGTTCGATTTAATCAGTAATGTTATCTTTTTTGAAGAAGAAGGCAGTAACGCACAGCAATTCCATTTTAGATTTGCTATGGATGCTACCATTTCATTTCGCCATTTAGATGCGCATTCTCAACAACAATTAAGAGAATTGTATGTAGATTATTACTTCCGCAGGCAGGATGATTTTTGGATGAAAGAAGCTTTGCAGAAATTACCTGCGTTAAAACGCGTTACCAATATGCTGATTTGTGGTGAAGATTTAGGGTTGGTGCCAGCCTGTGTTCCGGAAGTAATGCGTCAGTTAGGTTTATTAAGCCTCGAAATTCAACGAATGCCTAAAAACCCACAGCAAACATTTTTTCATCCCAATGATGCGCCTTATTTAAGTGTGGTTACCCCCTCTACTCATGATATGAGCACCATTAGGGGCTGGTGGGAAGAAGATAAGCATAAAATTCAACAATTTTACAACAATGAATTAGGGCAATGGGGTAATGCACCTTATTATTGTGAAGCCTGGATTAACAAAGCCATTGTATTGCAACATTTGTATTCGCCGGCTATGTGGAGCATATTTCAGTTGCAGGATTTGTTAGGAATGGATGAATCCATCAGAAGAAACAATCCGAATGATGAACGTATTAATATTCCATCCAATCCAAAACATTATTGGCGTTATAGAATGCATCTTACATTAGAGCAGCTCATGGATGCCAATTTGTTTAATGAAGCGCTGCAAAAAATGGTGCAGGAAAGCGGCAGATAGTCTGTCAATTTCTTTTTTAATATTGTATAAATCGGTATTGTTGCCGGTTTATTTTTTTAGAAGCCATTCGTTTGGCGTTTCTTTGCGGTTATTTTATGCATTGCAAATGAAATTATATTATAAAAAAATAGAACTTCCTTTTGAGTATCCATTTACAATTTCAGGAGGGCGAACAAAAACCCATCAGCCATCATTATTAATAGCGCTGCAATTAGGTTCACTAATAGGTTATGGCGAAGCACCTGCCATTCAATATTATGATGTTACGGTGGATTCAATGATAGAAGCATTGGAGCATAAAAGAGCTTTTGTTGAAAAATTTGCTTTAACCGAACCTGAGCGTTATTGGCATTATTTGCATCATTTATTTCCTGCCAATCCCTTTCTGGTAGCCGCATTGGATATGGCTGCCTGGGATTTGTTCGGTAAAATGGAACAACAGCTTGTTTACCGGTTATGGAATGTAGAATGGGGCAATACGCCACTTACAGATTATACCATTGGTATAGACACACCTGAAAATATGGTTCAAAAAATGCTGGCCAAGCCCTGGCCCATTTATAAAATTAAACTGGGTGTTGAAAATGATATTGAAATGGTAGCCCAATTAAGAAAACATACCAACGCAATATTTAGAATTGATGCCAATGCAGGATGGACTTTAGAAGAAGCACTTATCAAAATTCCTCAATTACAACAATTAGGTGTGCAATTCATTGAACAACCATTAGCAAAAGAAGATTGGGAAGGAATGAAGGTTTTGTATCAAACATCATCTTTGCCTTTAATTGCAGATGAAAGTTGCGTGCTTGAAACCGATGTTGAAAAATGTTTACATCATTTTCATGGCATCAACATTAAATTAACCAAATGCAGTGGATTAACACCAGCCAAACGTATGATTGCTCAGGCAAGAGAACTCGGTTTACAGGTAATGATGGGAAGCATGAATGAATCTACCTTAGGCTCTGCTGCTATTGCACAATTTTTACCATTATTAGATTATGTGGATATGGACGGCCCATTGCTTTTAAAAGAAGATATTGCAACCGGACTAAATTTTGAATTTGGGAAGGTGGATATATTGGGAAAATCTGGACTGGGTATTCAATTGAAACAATAATTTTTTCAATTTTTTTAGATAGGTAAATGAAATTATAAATGCTATGACACCCGAACGTAAAACAAAATTGTTGAATGTTTTATATAAACGACAGCCCAATTTAACAGTAGTGATGGAGAATGTGCAGGATCCACACAATATATCCGCAGTGATGCGTAGTTGTGATGCAGTAGGTATTCAGGATATTTATATCATCACCACTAAAATAGCACGCCACAAAAAGTTTGGTGCCAAAAGCAGTAGTAGTGCTGCCAAATGGCTTACCGTTCATGCTTATGATAATGTAGAAGCGTGCTACAACGCACTTCGTACACAATATCAAAAAATTTATACCACTCATTTGTCTGCCGATGCCGAACCATTGTATGCACTTGATTTTGCACAAAACAGCATTGCTTTGGTTTTTGGTAATGAACATGAAGGAGTTAGTGAAGATGCACGCCGGTTAGCCGATGGCAATTTTATTATACCACAGGTAGGTATTATTCAAAGCCTGAATATTTCTGTTGCATGCGCAGTGAGTATTTATGAAGCATTTCGTCAGAAACAACAGGCAGGGCATTATAACAGCCCGGGTTTACCTGCTCAAAGTATTAACCGGTTGTTATCAGAGTGGGGCGTACCCAATGCTGAAAATGATTAGTGTTATCAATCAATTGATATGAAAAAAATATTTTTTGTTTTTTACTTGTTTTTAGTGATTCGGCAGCTGCATGCCCAAAATATTGAAAAAGTAAAAATAAATGATGTGGTGCATTATATTGATACCACCACACAACCGGTTATCATTAACTTTTGGGCTACCTGGTGTACACCTTGTGTACATGAGTTAAATTACTTTGAAAATGAAATAAAAGCGGTTGCAGGAAACCGAGTAAAAATTATTTTAATTAGTGTAGATTATGCCGATGATTATCCCAAAACCATTACCAAATTTGTAAAACAACATGGTTACAGTGCTACCATTTGGTGGCTGAATGAAACCAATGCAGCAGATTTTTGCCCTAAAATAGACCGAACATGGAATGGAAATATACCTGCTACTTTAATGATGAATCCGATTACAAAATACCGGCAATTTTATAACCGTCAATTAACCGCACCGCAAATTCCTTTAGCGGTTCAGGAAATGTTGAATGGCGTGCATTAATGTTGTGATTGTTTTGCGTTTTTTGTTTGCGCCAGCATTTCTGCTTTACCCTGTTCAGCTTGTTGTTGCAAAATAGTAATACTTACATTCAATTCAAATCCTATTAAAAGTATCAAAGAGTTCAGGTATATCAGTAACATAATAATTAATACCGTTCCAATTGAGCCATACACTTTATTATAACTGCTAAAATGATTTACCCAAAATGAAAACCCAATAGTGGTTAGTAACATTAATAAAGTTGCAAGAATAGAACCTGGTGATATGAGGGGCCATTTTTTCTGAATGGCCGGTGCAAAACGATAAATAAAGGCAATACCAAAAAATATAAATAAAACAATAATACCCCAACGAACAGTATTCCACCAGGGGAAAAAAGTTTTTTTTCTGAAATGAAAAAATTCACGCAATAAACCGGCTAGTTCGCCTTGTCCTATTAACACCAGCAACGAGGCCAGTACCAATAAAATTAATAAGGTAGTTAATCGGATAGCGCGCCATCTTCGATGCAAAAAATAAGCTTTTTTCTCAGATATTGATTTATCGAAAGTTCTTACAATACCCATTGTTGCATTAGATGCATAAAACAAAACCAAAATAAAACCAAAAGAAAAAACACCCACATGTTTTTTCAATAAATCATTAATTATGGTGGTAATTAATTTATATGTGTTTGAGTTGGGGGTTAAATCTTTAAATAAATTCAGCATTTGCCCTTTAAAATCAAATGAGTCAGGTAAATAAGGTATGATAGAAAAAATAAATAAAAAAGCGGCAGGTAAAGCCATGATTAAATTAAATGAAATTGCTGAAGCCCTGTCTATAATGCCAATTTTATTAATTTGTTGAAAAAAAAACCGAATTACATAAAACAGGGGTATTCCTTTAAAACCCGGAATAACAATTTGCTTGCTTTTGCGAATTGCAAATGCAATGGGAGGGAAGGAAACTAATGTCTTTTCAAATTTTGTCACTCGCCCTTCATTTTTTGTTTTTTAGCCATAGCAGCATTTAATGCCTGCTGGTATTGTTTTGCATACGCATTGTGTTCTGCAAAATTACTGCTAAAATGGCTGTAACCACTAAAGTCGCTTTTTGCTACAAAATATAAATAATTGGTTTTAGGAGCGCTTAAAACAATATCGATGCATTTAGTTGAAGGAGTGCAAATAGGGCCCGGTGGTAAACCTTTGTGGCGATAGGTATTATAAGGAGAAGGAGTTAATAAGTATTTTTCATAAATACGTATCAACGCAAAATCTTTCATGGCATATTTAATGGTAGGACAAGCCTGTAATGCCATATTTTGGTGTAATCTGTTTAGGTATACACTGGCAATTTTTCCTCTTTCATCATCAATATTCGATTCCTCTTCAACAATAGAGGCTAATATATACACTTCAGTTGGGGTAAGACCTATCTCTTTAGTTTTTTGTAGCCTGTTGTTTTTGGTCCAGAATAAGCTGTCAGCAATATATAATTTATTAAAAATTTTTCTAATGGATGTATTCCAATAAAAAGTATAGGTATCGGGCAAAATGATGGTGAAAATAGTAGCAGTATCTACATGATATTCTTTTAACGAATCATTGCTATTTAAAAATTGCATAACCTGTACCGAATCGGTTGAAAAGTTTTTTGCCATTAATTTGGCCAGATCTTCCTTTACTCTCAATTTGGTAATCACTAAATTAATGGAAGCCTGGCGATTGTTTTTCAACATTCGGATAATGCTTAACAGCGATGCATCTTTATTAACCTCATATTTACCCGGTTTAATGTGTTTGGCTATATGCAATTCTTTTAATACAAATTGAAAGGGCCAGCCATATTTTATAATTTGCTGTTGCTTTAATGATTGGGTAATTTGTTGACTGCTTAAACTGTCATCAGAAAGTGTGAAATAAGCTTTTTTATCATTGAAAGCAGTAGCAGGGCTTTCTAAAAACCATAAAAAACCAATGGTTATGATTACAATTAGTACAACGACTGTGCCTATAATTTTGCGCATGGTAGTTCAAGATAATAAAAACCCCGTCTGTAACAAACAGACAGGGTAAAATATTTTATCACTAAAATTTATTTATTAGCGGGCGGAGGAGTATTTAAAGGAATACTATTAGCCGGTGCTGTATTTTGATTGGTGTTTACTTTTTGAATGATAGAAGTATCGGGTCCTTTTGTTGAGCCCCTGAAAATTATGGTAGAAAACAGAGAGAGTATGGTAATAATTGCAGCAAATAACCAGGTGCCTTTTTCCAATACGTCAGTTGTTTGCTTAACGCCCATAATCTGGTTGCCAAATCCACCTACATTTCCTGCTAAACCCCCGCCTTTTGGGTTTTGAATTAATACAATAAAACCTAAGGCTATACAGGCAATTACAATTAAAATAATAAAAATTACAGTCATGCTACATTTCTTTTAGTTGTTCAATTTTTTTTGCAAAATAAGCAGATTTATCAGGATCTAAAAAACTTAATTTAATATACACCTGAATTGCTTTGTCAATTTTACCTTGTTTTACCAACACTTCAGCCATGGTTTCAGTAATAATTTCTCTGGTTTCGTTTGAGGTTTGAGCAATACCAGGTATAATACTGTCTACTTCTGCCTGTTGTACTGCATGTGTATCGGGCGTATGCTGGTTTTTAACAATTTTAAGCCAGTCAGTAAATTTTAAAAGTTGCTTGCTTAATTTGTCTTGCGGCTCTTGGGTTAAATCAGCGGTAATACCTAATGATCCAAAATAATCTATGGTATGTAAATGCGGCGGTTCATAAGTTAGTTCTTCATCTGTTTCAGCCGGTTCCTGAAATGCAGCCCACTGTGCTGCAACAATATCAGATAATTTTTCGTTTTCAACCGCTGGTTCTTTGTTTTCAGATGAAGTTTCGGGCAGCTGGTCTGTTTCGTTGGCATCATTTGCCTGCATTTCCAAATGTTCCACTAATTCTTGTTCTGCAATGGCCATATTGTTTTGCGGCAATGCTGTTTCCGGCACAGCATTATTTTCGTTTTCAATGATATGTTCTGCTGAAGCATGTGGCAGTACTTCCTGAATAGTATTCGTAGAATCAACTGCTTGCAAATCATCGCTGTTTTCTAAAGGCTCGGGATTTATTTCGATGAAGTGATCTGCATTTTTAACCTCTTCTAAAAATGAGGGTGTTACTGCTTCTGTTTCCGGAATGTTGTTGATTGCCGCAAGATCGGTCATATCTGTCTGCTCAGATTGTTCTTCAGCTCTCATTTCAGAAGAGGCAATTGCTGCATTGGTTTTGCTTTCATTTGATAATACCTCAGATTCCCTTCCCGCGGTTGTTGGATTGGCCGGTGTTTCATTTAGTAGGTAGTTTACCCAGGTTATATTGCAAGGTGCAGCAATGATTTGGTTTTGGGCCTGTACCAGTAAATTCGGTGCATTTTGCTGTAATTTAGCAGCCAATAATACCTGAGCAGGTGTAAAAAATGGATAACTTTTGCAAATTTGCTGTAATTGTTCTACAGCAACCTTTTCTAAAGGTTGTTGCAAAATAGCATAAGCAGTTTGATTGATTACAGCATTCATGTTGTGAAAATACAATAAGCTTACCAGTTAGAAAAGATATGGTTAAAAATATCATCCGAAATATTACTTACAATGGTTGTAATTAATTGCCCCTCGGCCTGTTGCAACGATAAGTTAGATGAAAAATCGTAATTGCGGCTTACATCAAATTCATCTGTTTTATTTTCAACATTATTTTTAACAGTTATGTGTGCTGAAACGGTTAAACGGTTGGCACTGGCTTGTTGTGCTGAGATGGCTGCTGTTGAAACAGAGTAGTCAGAAATATATCCACTCACTACCAGATTGGCATCATCGCTATTGGTACGAATTAGTTTGGTTTGGCTGGCAATTTTAAGTTGTAATTTGTCGGTTAACTGCGGGCTTAATTGTGGATTTACATAGCTGGCCCGGTTTTCTATAAACCCGATTTTTATGGTTTTTATTTTGGAATAATCGATTGAAACATCTTTGAAGGAATAAATTTTGCAGCCCGATAGAAACAGCACACCGAATAACAACATCCAGCCATATCTGCGATGCAAGAATGCCGGGTTTGCTTTGAAAGCCTTCATTGGCTTTAAAAATAGTATTTGCTTATTCTTCAATATCATATTCTTTGAGTTTTCTGTACAATGTACGTTCGCTGATACCCAGGTCGGATGCTGCATCTTTTCGCTTGCCTTTATGTTTTTTCAGTGCTTTAATAATTAATTCTTTCTCTTTATCCATAATGTTGAGCGATTCTTCAACCACTTCATGATGATGTACATCATCATGGTTAAGAATTACCGGTTGTCCGGCATTGGCTGATAAAGCAGCAGGTGCCAGTGTATTTTGATTGGTAATATTTGCCGGAAAGAGCGGGTGCAACCCGTCTTCGTGATGGGTAGTTACATCATGTATCAAAGATTCTTTGGTAAATTGTGCAGCACTGCCGGCCAGAGAAGGGTTTTTAAGAATTTCAAGGAACATTTTTTTTAACTCTGTTACATCTTTTTTCATATCGAAAAAAAGTTTGTATAGTAGTTCTCGTTCATTGGCAAATTCCTGATGCGGTGCATCGGCTGCATGCGCTAAAACCGGCAAATTATTTTGATGCCGTTCAGGTAAAAAGCGCCTTAATTCCTGCGCTGATAAAATGGGTTCATTGCTTAAAACTGAAATTTGTTCTGCCAGATTTTTTAGTTCTCTTACATTGCCGGGGAATGGGTAGTGCATCAGTATATTTTTGGCATCCTCATTCAATTGTACAGGATTGGTTTTATAGCGTTCCGCAAAATCAACTACAAATTTTCTGAACAGCAGGGGAATATCCTCTTGTCTGTCTCTTAAAGCAGGTACCCGAATGGGTACAGTGCTTAAACGATAATATAAATCCTGTCTAAACCGGCCTTTTTCTGCAAACTCAATTAATTCGCGGTTGGTAGCGGCTATTACCCGAACATCGGTTTTTTGCACTTTTGATGAACCCACCCGGATAAATTCTCCGGTTTCTAAAACTCGTAATAGCCGGGCTTGTGTACCCATTGGCATTTCGCCAATTTCATCCAAAAAAATAGTACCTCCGTTTACTGTTTCAAAATAACCTTTGCGACTGTCTACTGCACCGGTAAATGCACCTTTTTCGTGTCCAAATAATTCAGAATCAATCGTTCCTTCCGGAATAGCCCCACAGTTTACGGCAATAAACGGGTTGTGTTTACGTGCAGAAAGTGCATGAATAATTTGTGAAAATACTTCTTTACCTACTCCGCTTTCTCCTACAATTAAAACGGTTAAATCAGTTGCCGCTACTTGAACTGCAGTATCTAAAGCAAAATTGAGTGCAGGAGAGTTGCCTATGATACCAAATCTGTTTTTTATACTTTGTAAATCCATACCCAATGCTATTAAAGTTAAAATAGAATGCTTTTATATGATTTTGAATACTTTATGCAGGTATAATTTCTCCCAATAAAGTTGCTTGTGTAGCATCGTGTACCAGCACATTTACATAATCTCCAGGTTTGTAATTGAATTGTTTTTTGGGGAATACCAGCATTTTATTTTGCGGATTTCTGCCTTTCCAGTATAAATTGTCTTTCTTGCTTTCGCCTTCAATTAATACTTCAAAGCTTTTACCCACATCATTCATATAGCTTTTTTTAGAAAGTTCATTTTGCAGGTTAATGATTTCCTGAAGCCTTCTTTTCTTTACTGCTTCCGGTACATTGTCGGTAAATCTTTTTGCTGCTAGTGTGCCGGGTCTTTCACTGTAAAAAAACATGTAGGCATAATCATATTGTGCATATTCCATGGCACTTAAAGTATCTTGGTGTTCTGCTTCTGTTTCGGTACAAAATCCGGTAATGATGTCGGTACTAATAGAGCAATCGGGCATTATTTCTTTAATACGGTCTACCTTAGCCAAATACCACTCCCTGCTGTAAGTTCGGTTCATTAATTGTAAAATTCGTGAGTTGCCGCTTTGAATAGGCAAGTGAATGTATTGGCAAATGTTTTTATATTTTGCCATGATGTAAAGCACATCATCTGTTATATCTTTTGGATGTGATGTGCTAAAACGAACACGCAGTAATGGATTTACAAGTGCAACTTTCTCTAAAAGCTGCGCAAAGTTTACCGAAGTATTGTCTGCTTCATTCAACCAATGATAGCTGTCTACATTTTGACCCAATAAGGTAACTTCTCTGTAACCGCGGCGAAATAAATCTTCCACTTCGGCAACTATTGAATCAGCATTTCTACTTCTTTCACGCCCACGTGTAAAAGGAACCACACAGAAACTGCACATGTTATTACAGCCACGCATAATAGAAACAAAAGCTGTAACGCCATTACTGTCTAACCGAATGGGTGCAATATCGGCATAGGTTTCTTCCCGACTCAATAATACATTCACTGCTTTCTGACCTGTTTCGGCTTCGGCAATCAATGCGGGTAAACTACGATACGCATCCGGCCCAACTACAATATCCACTAATTTTTCTTCTTCTAACAACTTGGCTTTTAAGCGTTCGGCCATACAGCCTAAAATTCCAATTAATAGTTCCGGTTTTTTTTCTTTTGTTTTTCTAAATTCGGTTAATCTTTTACGAATGGTTTGTTCTGCTTTTTCACGAATGGAGCAAGTATTTAATAAAATGAGCGAAGCTTCTTCAAACTGTTTGGTTGCACCAAATCCCTCCTGATGCAGAATGGCGGCAACAATTTCGCTATCACTGAAATTCATTTGACAGCCATAGCTTTCAATATAAAATTTTTTTGAAAATAGTGCTGTTTCCTGTGCAACAGGGGCATAGGCTTCTCCCTGCCTGCTTTCATCATGAATTTTAGTAGGTAAATCTAATATGTTCATTGGTTAAAATTATTTTGGGACTGCAAAAATACAGTTTTGTACGTTGTGGTGACACTTTGTCAGAGATTGATTGAGTAATTTTAAAGAAATGCCTTTATTTTTGTACGAATTGAGCAGGTATTTATGTTTTTAAGCAATGGTCTGTTTGAAAAAAGCAACAACTGTTTTGCATGAGGTCATTGTTCATTTAATCGCCAAACTTTCATGAAGCAAATAGGATTTATTTTTTTGTTAATGCTGGGGGCCAGTCAGGTGCAGGCACAGGATATTTTAGTGAACACATTAAAAAATGAGATTTACAGACCGATTAAGAAGGATAAGGATAAAGATTCCATTAATTGGCGTTGGAAAAGAGGGGGGTTATTTAATTTTAGTTTATCACAGGGTTCGTTGAGTAACTGGGCTGCAGGAGGTGATAATTTTTCGTTAGCAGTTAGTTCCTATTTTAATTATTTTGTTTATTATAAAAAGGAACGGCATAGTTGGGATAATAACCTGGATGTTAATCTGGGATATATTCAAACTACAAGTTTAGGGGGGAGAAAAAATGATGACCGAATTGATTTTGTGAGTAAGTATGGTTACAAAGTTGATACGCTGGGTAAATGGTATTTGTCCGGATTATTTAATTTTCGTTCTCAGTTTTTTGATGGGTATACATACCCCAATGGAGCACCGGTATTTGCATCCAGTTTTTTATCGCCTGCATTTGTAATTCTGGCTGCCGGTTTCGATTATAAGCCCACTGATAAATTTTCCTTGTTTCTTTCACCCATCACTTCCCGTTGGGTAATAGTAGCCAATCAGTATTTATCTAACCAAAAGGCTTATGGGGTAGATTCAGGAAGCCATGTTTTGAACGAGTTTGGTGCTTTTGCAACCATTAATTACAATACAACCATTATTAAGAATGTAGATTACAGAGGTAGGGTTGATTTATTTTCCAATTATCTGAAGCAACCCCAAAACATCAATTTTTTCATGACCAATCAGTTCAATTTTAAAATCAATAAATACCTCACTGCCTCATATAGTTTAGATATGATTTATGATGATAATGTAAAAATATTTGGCCCGAATGGCGATTCGCCGGCATTGCAGGTAAAAAGTATTATAGGCTTAGGATTTACCATGCCGTTAAAAAAATTGCATAAACCCGTTCCCGTTAACAATGCACCGCCGTCTATTCCAACCATTATTGATCCAAGAATTAATTTAAATACCTCAGGCAATCACCTTTAGCGTTTGTTTTATTTTGTGAGCCTGGTAAATCAGTTCACCTTCATCTTTAGCCAGCAGGGTAACGTGCCCCATTTTGCGTCCGGGTTTGGTGGTTAGTTTACCATATAAATGAACAAAAGCCTGTTCTGTTTTAAGGGTATCGGTTAATCCATGATAAATCGGTGTACCGCTATAACCGGGTTCACCTAAAACATTGATCATTGCTGAGGGGCTAATGAGTTTTGTATTACCTAATGGATAATCTAAAATAATGCGCCACAGCATATCGTATTGGCTGCAATAACTGGCTTCAATGGTATGATGGCCGCTATTGTGCACCCTTGGTGCAGTTTCATTCACCCAAATTTCTTGTTGTTTATCAATTAAAAATTCAATAGCAAATAAGCCGGCACTATTCAGTTCCTGAACCACTTTTATGGCAATGGCTTCTGCTTTCCATAGCAATTGCTGGCTAATTCTGGCAGGGGCAATCTGGTATTCTAAGATATTTAAAACCGGATCAAAAATCATTTCTACGGGAGGATAAACAGCTGTTTCGCCCTTGTGGTTTCTCGATACAATAATGGCAATTTCTTTTTCAATAGCTATCATTTTTTCCAAAACAGCAGAATCATTAAACCCATTTTCAATTTCTTTTTCATTCCTGATAATTTGAACACCTCTGCCATCATACCCGCCCTCACCAATTTTATGAACAGCAGGTAAAAAATTAGTATGCTGAAATAAGTCATTTAATGCAGCAGTAATAACAAAAGGGGCCGTAGGAATTTGATGTTGCTGATAAAATTTTTTTTGTAAAATTTTATTTTTAATAATTTTAATGGCACCGGGTGAAGGATATACTTTAATGCCTTCTGCTTCTAATTGTTCCAGCGCTGCTACATTTACCGCTTCAATTTCAATGGTTAATGCATCTACCTGTTTTCCAAAAGTATACACTGTATTGTAATCGGTAATATCACCCTGCACAAAGTGGTGGCATAAATGAGCTGCAGGACAATGCTTATCACGCTCCAACACAAAGGTTTCTACAGTATAGTTGGCCGCAGCCTGTAATAACATTCTTCCTAATTGACCGCCGCCTAAAATGCCTACTTTCATGGGTATGATACTTTAAAAATGATGATGCAAAAATGCAAATCGTATTTTTTTAAAATACGGTTATTGAATGGTATTGGTAACAATACTGTTTGCAATACCATTGCGAAGATAAAACGGTAGCACATTGTTATGATGCATTTTGCTTAAATGTTTTACTTTTGATTCATGTTACCAGATTACCCACACAAATTATTTAATGACAGAAGGGCAAATTATTGTTTGCTGATGTTTGCCTTGGCGATGGACTCGGCTGGCTAATATTTGCAGAACTACTAACTTTTGTATCTCATTTTTTCAGTCATTAAAATTTGTATTTATGTCTTTTCAGGTAAAAGAAAATACTGGTATTCCCAATCTGGCAGCTCAGGATTTCCTTCCATTGGAAGGAACAGATTATGTAGAATTTTATGTGGGAAATGCCAAACAGTCTGCCCATTACTATAAAACCGCATTTGGTTTTCAAAGTGTTGCCTACTCCGGGCCCGAAACCGGTAATCATGACACAGCAAGTTATGTATTGCGGCAAAACAAATTAACCTTTGTATTCACTACACCCCTTACATCATCGCACCCAATAGCACAACATATTTTTAAACATGGCGATGGTATTAAAGTATTGGCACTACGTGTACCCGATGCAACCGATGCCTGGCAGCAAACCACGCATCGCGGTGCCAAAAGTTTTATGGAGCCCAAAACATTAACCGATAAAGATGGGGTAGTGGTAATAAGCGGAATTCATACCTATGGCGATACCGTGCATTTGTTTATTGAACGAAAAAATTATCACGGCCCGTTCATGCCCGGCTATCAAATATGGAATACAAACTATCAGCCAACTGAAACCGGTTTATTGTATGTTGACCATTGTGTAGGCAATGTAGGATGGAATCAAATGAATAAATGGGTGTCATTTTATGAAAATGTAATGGGATTCAGAAACATTTTAACATTCGATGATACGGATATATCAACCGAATATTCAGCTTTGATGAGCAAAGTAATGAGTAACGGGAATGGTTTTGTGAAGTTTCCTATTAATGAACCGGCAAAAGGTAAAAAGAAATCGCAGGTAGAAGAATACCTTGAGTTTTATGATGGGGAAGGCGTTCAGCATGTAGCTTTGGCAACCCATAATATTATTGAAACAGTAATTGCTCTACAAAATCGTGGTGTTGAATTTTTAAAAGTACCCGCTTCTTATTATGAAACCATGTCAGAAAGGGTGGGCAACATTCAGGAAGATGTACAGGCACTGAGTAAATTAGGGATATTAATTGACAGGGACGAAGAAGGTTATTTATTACAAATTTTTACCAAACCTGTTGAAGACAGACCCACTTTGTTTTTTGAAATTATTCAGCGACGGGGGGCAAAAAGTTTTGGAAAGGGCAATTTTAAAGCACTTTTTGAAGCTATTGAATGCGAACAGGCACTTCGGGGTAATTTATAAACACAGTATCTGCATAATTTCGCATTTTTGATTTATCAGGATTGTTTATTTTCGGTTTTTAATACGAATATTTATTCCATGTCGTTATAACAACATGGAGATTTTTGGATGATATGTACCCATAAAAAATTGAAAATCGGATGCGAGTCATTGTTTTGTGCTGTATACTGTTTGTTTCGTTTGGCCATTTAAATGCACAAACGTCGTTTGTAGATTATCAAAAATCAAATGTACGTGTAGCAAATGCATTTAAATTAAAAGAAGATACCCTTGAAAGACAGTTTAAAAAAGAGGGGCTAAGCTGGCCACCCAAACAATTATACATCCGTAGCTTTAAATACGATAGCCAGTTAGAAGTATGGGCGCGGAATAATAGCAATGAACCCTTTAAATTATTTAAAACATACAAAATTTGTGCATTAAGCGGCGGATTAGGGCCAAAAAGAATTGAAGGGGATTATCAGGTACCTGAGGGCTTTTATTATATTAATCTGTTTAATCCTAAAAGTACTTATTATTTATCATTAGGTCTTAATTATCCTAATGTTTCAGACCAGTTATTGTCTGATTCGCTTAAGCCCGGCAGCGATATTTTTATTCATGGGACTTGCGTAACAGTGGGTTGTATTCCTATTATGGATAATCAGATTGATGAATTGTATTTACTGGCATCTTATGCAAAAAACAATGGCGAAGATTTTATACCGGTGCATATTTTTCCTGTACGCTTTAATAACCCAAAAAGTTTAGCTTATTTGGATAAGATTACCAAGGATGATCAAGAATATGCAAACTTTACTGAGAGCCTGGAAAAAGTATACAATTACTTTGAGAAACACAAAACCCTGCCCGTTATTACAATTAATGAGAAAGGAAAATATGTAATGTATTAAATTTTATGCAGTTTTTTTTAGAATTTGAATGGTAACAGGTGTTTGTTGGCGCAACACCACTGCATTTTTCTGATTTAATTTTTCGGCAATAGCTGTATTGTAATGCCGAACGGTGAATAGCTGTAAGCCTTTTTCTACCTGAACATCAAAATTTGCTGCTGCAGCTAAAGCCAATTGTGCAATTTTTTCCGGTTTATCATCTAAACAAATTTGAACAGAAATGGCACCGAACTGAATTAGGTTTGGAATGAGTTTCAATTCCTGCAAAATTGCATAAATGCTATTCATGGATACACCGCCTACAAAAGAAAAATCAAGACTTAGCAAGGTAACCAGCACCTGTTTTTCTTTTAAAATCTGTATAGGAGGTAATTGCAGTTGTTGTGTTTTATGAATGATGGTACCGGGCAGTGCAGGGTCTTGAAAACATTTTACCAGCAATGGAATGTTTTTGTTTTGCAATGGTTGGATGGTTTTGGGATGAATGACCTGGGCACCATAATACGCCATTTCAATAACCTCACTGTAATTTAATTCAGGAATATAAACAGCTTCGGGAAAATGTTTCGGGTCAGCACTCATCACACCTTCCACATCTTTCCAGATGGTTACACTATCAGCATGTAACAGGTTGCCTAAAATAGCTGCGGTAAAATCGCTCCCTTCTCTGCCCAAAGTGGTGCTTTCATTATCAGATGTAGCACCAATAAATCCTTGGGTAACATAAATTGCTGCATCATTTTTTAAAAAAACTTGCTTTGCCTTGTTTTCGGTTATTGGCCATTCAATGGCTGCATCCCTGAAATTATTATCTGTTAACAATACATCCCGAACATCCACCCATTTACTGGCAATATGATTTTCCTTACAATAAAAATGCAGAATAGCAGAGCTGAGTAATTCTCCTGCACAAACAATCTGGTCATAATAATAATCAAATCCCTTTACAGGCTTATCGTGTAACAACCATTCTACTTCTGTAAAAACATCAACCAGTTTTGAATAGCATTCATTGTATTGTTGAACTAATAAATATTTCGCAATCGTTAAATGTTGGTTTTTAATTACATTAAAAAGTGCTATGGCTTCTGTTGGGTTCTGGTTGTAAAATGCTTCTACCACTTTTTCCAATGCATTGGTTGTTTTACCCATTGCTGAAATAACCAATATGGCCGTTTCGTTTTCCGGAATGTTTTTTACAATTTCAATAACCTGTTGAATGCGATCAATATTGCTAATGCTTGCCCCGCCGAACTTATAAACAATCATGCTATTTAACAAATGATTAGGTGGAAGATTCGCAAAGCTACAGTAATTATGCCATCTAAAAGGTTACCAAAAATTTGTTGGTATAATTATTGAATTTACATGTAAAAAATAATACAATGCTATTTTCACTCCTATTTAAAACTGTAAAATTATCGCTGATTACTTTGGCTTTTGTTGGCAATGGTTGTATTGGTACTGATACTTTACATGGCCCCGCTGCTACCAATTTTGCAAAAATGGAGAAAGATGTGTTGTATTACATTAATCTACATCGAACGGGTATGGGCTTAGCTCCTTTACAATGGGATAAGACGATTTACACTGAAGCAGTGGAGCATAGTAACGATATGGCCAAACACCGGGTTGTTTTTGGGCATGCTGGTTTCGATAATCGATTTAATGCCATTAAAAGTAAATTGGGGTATTTGCGTGGCGGTGCAGAAAACGTTGCATTAGGCCATCTAGATGCCCAGGCTGTTGTAAATGGCTGGCTGCATAGTCCAGGTCATAAAAAAAATATTGAAGGAAATTATAATTTAACAGCCATTGGTATTGCACAAAGTAATGATGGGAATTTATATTTTACCCAAATTTTTATATATAAACCAAATTAACAGGGTGGCATTTAATGTGTAGGGCGAACACGATTGCATAAAAAAATATTGTATGTATTCTATCTGCCCTTTATCTTTATCGAAAACATAAAATGCCATGGTGGTTAACAGAAAAATTTTAACCTTAGATGAATTTACTATTCAGCAGTTAAGACAGTTCCCTACTGCTACAGGTGAATTAAGTAGCTTACTGCGCGATATGGGCCTCGCTGCGAAACGTGTAAATGTAGAAGTAAATAAAGCAGGTTTAGTTGATATTTTGGGTGATGCAGGTTCCATTAATGTACAAGGTGAGGATGTAAAAAAATTAGACATTTTTGCCAACAACCAATTTATGGGGGCATTACAACATGGCATTAGCTGTGCAGGTATTGGCAGTGAAGAATTAGAGGATTTTGTAATTTTTGATGATGAGGTGAGCAACAACAGTAAGTATGTTGTTTTGTTTGATCCCTTAGATGGCAGTGGAAATATTGATGTAAATATTTCTATTGGAACCATTTTTAGTGTGTTTAGAAGGGTTAGCCCTAAAGGCACGCCTTGTACTAAGGAAGATTTTTTACAACCCGGTAACAAGCAGGTGGCAGCAGGTTACATTATTTACGGTTCATCTACCATGTTGGTATATGCTACCAAACGTGGTGCCAATGGATTTACGTTAGATCCCTCGATTGGTGAATTCTGCCTGAGCCATCCCAATATTCAATGCCCGGCAACCGGCAATTTTTATTCTGTGAATCACGGTTATTTTTTTAAATACGACAAAGGCGTACAAAAATATATCACAGCCTGTCAGCAAAAACCAAAGTCGGAGGGTGGGCCATATACCCAGCGTTATATTGGCAGTATGGTAGCCGATGTGCATCGCAATTTGTTAAAGGGTGGTATTTTTATGTATCCCGGAACAACTGACCGTCCCAATGGAAAGTTAAGATTATTGTATGAATGCAATCCATTGGCTTTTATAGTTGAAATGGCAGGCGGAAGGGCAACCAATGGGCAACAACGGGTATTAGATGTACAACCCCATCAATTGCATCAACGTTCGCCATTGTTTATTGGCAGCAGGCAGATGATGGATGAATTAGAAAACTATTTAAAGGAAACAAATGAAGCCAATTTTTAAAATTTTGTGTATGCTATTATTGGTGGGTGGGTTACAAAACAATGTAAAGGCACAGCAGGTATTAGATCCCGGAAAACTGAATTATTTCATTAATCCGAAAACCAATACCTTTTTATATGCGGACACGCTGTACCGCGGTGCCAGAGAGTTTAAAGCCCTTTTTTACCGAATGGGTGACCCCCTGTTAATGCATTTGTATCAAAAACATCAGTCGAACAAAATTTTCGGTAATATTTTGGGTGTGCTGGGTGCAGGTATGATGGGCGCAGGCATTGGGCTGGCTTCCAATAACCACCAATCACCCGGCTGGATTTTAATAGGTGCCGGATTTACTTCAACCATTGTTGGCGGATATTTAATAGCTTCGGGGCAGAAAAACCTGCTCATGGCAGTTCAGTTTTTTAATGAAAAGCAGCATCAAAAACTACCTAAAATACAAGCAGGTATTGGATTTTCGGCAAATAAAATAGGATTGGCCATAAATTTTTAGTCATGCAAAAAACAATTATTGAAGTAAAGGAACTTACAAAAAATTACGTTAATGTAGCCGCAGTAAAAGGCATTAGTTTTCAGGTATTGGAAGGCGAAATTTTCGGTTTACTGGGTCCCAATGGTGCTGGCAAATCAACCACTCTTGAAATTATAGAAACGCTAAAAGAAAAAACAAGCGGCAAAATTTGGGTAGATGGGTTTGATTTAGATAAAAATCCAAATGAAATTAAACAAATTATAGGTGTACAATTACAATCGAGTGGCTATTATCCCGGTTTAACATTGAACGAATTGCTCGACTTGTTTGCAGGTTTATACAATAAAACCATCGATAAAAAGAAAATATTAGAAGAAGTAAAATTAGCCGATAAAGCCAAAGCAAAATATAAGGAGTTGAGCGGAGGGCAACAGCAGCGGTTTTCATTGGCTACCACACTGATTAATCATCCCAAGATTATTTTTTTGGATGAACCTACCACCGGTTTAGATCCGCAGGCTCGTCGTAATTTATGGGATTTAATCAAACTCATTCGATCAACCGGAACTACCGTAATTATTACAACGCACTATATGGATGAGGCAGAGGAACTTTGCGACAGGGTGGCCATTATTGATAGTGGAAAAATAAAATCAATCGCTACCCCAAATGAATTAATCGATAATTTGGTAGCAACCGGTTTTGAACGAACAAAAGAAGTGAAAAAAGCAACGCTGGAAGATGTTTTTATACATCTTACCGGCAAATCATTAAGAGAAGAATAATACCACTATGCAAAAAGATGAGCGTTACCCAATTGGGAAATATGAACCGAAGCCATTTTCTGAGGCCCAAAAAATTGAATGGTTAAGAGATATTCAGTTATTGCCCGAAGAACTGGAAAGAGCTGTACAAACATTAGACGCAGCTCAATTAAACACAACATATCGCGATGGTGGATGGACGGTGAAGCAATTGATACACCATGTAGCAGACAGCCACATGAATGCCTACATCAGATTTAAATTGGGTTTAACAGAATTAAAACCTGTTATTAAACCTTATGAAGAAAAAGCCTGGGCATTACTGGCAGATAATGAAACGGTACCTGTTAATGTTTCACTAACACTATTGCATGCTTTGCATAGAAGATGGTATGCAGCAATAAAAGATTTATCACAACAGGATTTTGAACGAACTGTTATTCATCCCGAACAAGGAAGAGAAATGAGTTTGTGGTTGTTATTAGGTTTATATGCCTGGCATGGAAAACATCATACAGCGCATATTATATCACTCAAAGAAAGAATGAACTGGTAATGGAAAGAGATTTAACCTGGAAAACGCTTTCTTCTACATACTTATTAAAAGATACCTGGGCCACTATTCGAAAAGATGCCTGCATGTTACCGAATGGTAAAATCATAGACCCTTATTATGTGTATGAATTTCCGGATTGGGTAACGGCTTTTGCACTGACGAAGGATGGTAAAGTAATTCTGGAAAAACAATACCGCCATGCTTTAGGCCGAACTGATATTGAAACGCCAGGTGGATGTATTGATGCCACCGATGCATCACCGGAAGCGGCCATACAAAGAGAATTGTTAGAAGAAACGGGATATCAGTTTACTCATTTTCAAAAATTGGGTGTTACTTCCGCCAATCCATCTACCAACAATAACATCATGCATCTATTTTTAGCAATAGGTGGTGAAAAAGTAGCTGCTCAAAATTTTGATCCCGGTGAAGATTTAGAGGTATTTCTGGCTGATATTGCTGAAGTAAAACAAATGATTCGGGCAAATAAAATTATACAAAGTATGCATATAACCTGTATCATACTTGCATTAGAACAATTAGGAGAACTGTATTTTTAAAGTGATATAAACTTTTCTTTATCTATTTCTGCAATTAAAAATACACTGCCACAAACCACAATTAAATCATTTTTCCCGGCCTGTTGAATAGCAGCACGAACGGCTTCATTTACCTGTGAATAAGTTTTGCCCTTTAAACCAAATGTGCTTGCTTTTTCCAATAAAATATCTGCTGCCAAAGCTCTGGGAATATGTGCCTGTGTAAAATAATAACTGGCTTGTTTTGGTAACAACTTCAAAACTGTATCGGCATCTTTATCTTTTACCATACCAAAAACCAAGTGTAAATGCCGGTATTGGCTGATGGCAATTTGTTGCAATAGTTGTTGTATGCCTGCTTCATTATGTGCCACATCTGCAATAACGTTGGGCTGTTGATGTAATAATTCCCATCGGCCATGTAAGCCGGTAATTTTTTTTGTATGTGCAAGTGCTTTTTGCACAACCGATTCCTGAAAATTCCATCCATTTTTATTCAGTTGTTGTATGGATGTTAAAACTGTAATCAAATTATTGGTTTGGTATAGCCCGGGTAAATCTAAAGTATATGTTTCATGCAGGCCGCTATTATTATTTTTAACGGTTACCGTAAGTGTTTCTAAGGTTTGTTGATATTTGAAAAGCGAAAACTGTTCCTGCGCAAAAATGATCGGGGCATTATTTTGTTTGGCGCTGTTTTCAAAAACAGGTTTTGTTTCGGGAATTACTTCTCCAATTACTACCGGAATATTTTTCTTGATGATACCTGCTTTTTCTGATGCAATGGCTTCTAAAGTATTGCCGAGTAAATTCATATGGTCCCAGCCAATATTGGTAATAACAGAGAGTTCTGGTAAAATTATATTTGTACTGTCCAATCTTCCGCCCAAACCCGTTTCAATCACTGCAATATCAACCTGTTGTTTCGAAAAATAATCAAAAGCCATGGCAACGGTAATTTCAAAAAAAGAAGGTTGAATGGATTGAATAGCCGGAATCATTTGCTCGGTAAAAGATACAATAAATTCTTCTGAACACAGGTTGCCATTTACTTTAATGCGTTCTCTAAAATCTTTTAAATGTGGCGAAGTGTATAAGCCTGTTTTATAACCTGCAGTTTGCAAAATAGCAGCCAACATATGGCTGGTACTTCCTTTACCATTGGTGCCGGCAATATGAATGGTTTTAAAATGCTGTTGTGGATTCCCTAATTTTTCACATAGCAATAGGGTGTTGGTTAAATCTTTTTTGTAAGCAGATTCGCCTTGTTTACTGAACATAGGCAATTGCTCATATAAGTAGGCGATTGTTTCCCTGTAATTCATGTACTTGGTAATAATTAACCATTCAATTTAAAGCTAAATACAATGGTGCCTGTTTGGTTATCAGTATCGCCTGTATTCAATTTTAATAATTTTGCTTTTTTCAAGGCAATGCTTCGAATGTTTTGGTTGGTAGTAGTAGTACCTCTGGGGTTAATACTGGCCTGAATCACTTGTCCGCTTTTGTTCACTGTAATATCAACAGCAACTTTTGCAGGTTCATTGAAATCATCTTCAAAACTGGGTAGTTTGGTAAAATGTCTGCCTTCCAACCCATTTCTAATGCTTACACCGCTAGTACCACCGCCTCCGTTTCCGGTATAACTGTCGCTATTGGGGTTGCCATTGGGCTTGCCCTGATCACCTTTGCCGCTGGCAATGCCTTGGTTATATACTCCGTTATAAGAATCGGCACCATTACCGCTGGAAGTAGTAGATGTACCACCTTTAAACAAAGCTTTAGGTTTGGGTGGTGCCGGAGTAGGTTTTATAACTGTGTTTTCAGAAATTTTTCTGTGTAAAACCGTAGGATTGTGGTTCAATGGTTTTTTGGGATTCACTTTTTTTTCTAACGTGCCAACGGCTTCATCATTTTCATTGGTTACTTCATTGGCCAGTACCTCAGGAGTGGATTGTATTTGTTTGGATGGGGGTGGTGTTTTTAACTGTTCATCCTGATTTAAGGAAGGGTTACCCTGCATCTGAGGCGCAATATCGCCCAAACCTGTTTCGCTGTTTCCTAAGTTTACTTCTATTCCATCTTCTGTAACCGGTGGTGGAATTTGAGGCAAAGTCCATTTTAGAAAAAAGAACAGCAAAAAGATACCGATACAAATTAGTAAGGTATATGCAGCTGCTTTCCAGTTTTTTTCTATTTCAAAATTTTGATACACTATGGTGGAATTGTTCATACAAAGTTATCTTATTTTATCAGCTAATTCCAATTGTTGAAAATTACTGATGGAACGTTTAGTTCAGCACATCTATTGTGCTAAAATTGGTTAATACAACGCTAAACTCTTTTGTTTTTAATCGGATTTGATTCCTTTTCTCAAATAAAAAGAAATAATACATTTTATAATGATAAAATAATGTACCATTTCAACAAAACAGTGTAATTTACAGGCAAATACTAACTTCTTTTTAACAATAAAACTAACTGTTTATGTTACGCAAAATAATTTTTATAATTCCATTTTGGATGCTATGCATGATAGCATTTACACCTTCAATGGCATCCAGCCTGCCTTTTAAGCCAGGTAATGGTGGTACCGATTCTGCCGGAAAAGGCGGTGCTACGCTAAATAGTGCTGTTTTACATAATGCATTAGCCGAGTTTAAAAGCTTATCGCATAAAGAAAAAAAATTCAGAATCAAAGAATCAAAAGCTTTATTAAAGCAATACAAAGCAGAAAAAAAGGCAGGTACTTCAACTGATACCAACACTCTTTTGTTGGTAATTTTAGCCATTTTATTACCACCATTAGCCGTGTATTTGCATGAAAATGCGATTAACACTAAGTTCTGGATTGATTTAATTTTGACTTTATTGTTCTTCCTGCCCGGTATTATTTATGCTTTGATTGTAATTTTGGGCGGATAATATTTTAAATATTAGTTATACAAACCGGCAGCTAAAATTTATCTGTCGGTTTTTTTGTGAAATTTAAAATAACTGTTTACAAAGAAACGGCTGCTTGTAACTTTAAATATTTGCATAAGTGCAGCTTAATCAAATTAATAAAACTACTTACCGCAAAATTTTTATTACTTGGGTGCTAACTTCCATTATTTTTGCAACTTATTTGTAAGCAATTTCTTCATTTTTTAAAAACCATCGTTCTTCAATGAACAATACCTACACCTCGCTGGTTCAACAAACTTTTCATTTTCCGCAGGAAGGATTTAACGTAAACGATGATGGCTATCTCTCTTTTAATGGCTTAGACCTGAAAGCTTTAATAGATAAGTACGGCACTCCTATGAAGTTAACCTATTTACCAAAAATTGGTATGCAGATTAACAAAGCAAAAGCCATGTTTCAGTCTGCTTTTAAAAAGCATAAGTATGAAGGAGAGTATTTTTATTGTTATTGCACCAAAAGTTCTCATTTTTCATTTATTGTAGAGGAGGCCCTCAAGCACAATATTAATTTGGAAACCTCTTATGCCTACGATATTGAAATTATTAACCGATTATATGAACGCAGAAAAATAAATAAAGACATATTCATTATTTGTAATGGCTATAAACAAAAAGCTTACACCAGCCGTATCGCAAAACTCATCAATTCAGGGTTTAAAAATGTAATTCCTATTTTAGACAATAAAGAAGAATTGCAGGCATATAAAAGAAGTGTAAAACAACCTTTTAAATTGGGCATTCGGGTGGCAGCAGAAGAAGAACCATCTTTTCCTTTTTATACTTCGCGTTTAGGTATGCGAGCTAAAGATATTTTAGAGTTTTATGTAGATGAAATAGAAGGGTTTGAAGATAAGTTTCAACTAAAAATGCTGCATATTTTTTTGAATAAAGGCATTAAAGATGATATTTATTACTGGAGTGAATTGAACAAAATTATTAACCTGTATTGCCAGTTGAAGAAGATTTGTCCGGAGTTAGATTCTATCAATATTGGCGGTGGTTTCCCCATTAAACATTCATTGGGCTTTGAATACGATTATCAGTTCATGATTAATGAAATTGTTGGCAATATTAAAAAAGCCTGCAAAAAAGCCAAAGTGCCCATGCCCAATATTTATACTGAATTTGGCAGTTTTACAGTGGGGGAGAGTATGGCACATATTTACAGTGTTACAGGCCAGAAAATTCAGAACGACCGGGAGTGTTGGTATATGATTGATTCATCTTTCATCACTACATTACCCGATACATGGGGAATAGGTGAAAAATTTTTAATGCTGCCTATTAATAAGTGGGAAAATGAATACCATCGGGTAGTTTTAGGTGGAATAACCTGCGATAGTCATGATTATTACGACAGTGAAGAACACATTAACGAAGTATTCTTACCTAAAATTTCTTCGCCTGAAAAAGAAAATGAGCAAAACAATAAAGAACCCCTGTATGTAGGTTTCTTTCATACAGGTGCCTATCAGGATCAAATTAGTGGATATGGCGGCATTAAACATTGTTTAATTCCTTCACCAAAGCATGTAATTGTTGAATATGATAAAAGTGGTAAACTGATTGATTGGCTGTATGCAAAAGAACAATCTGCCCAGAGTATGTTAAAGATTTTGGGTTATTTACGTTAGTGTTTAAAACAATGAAAATAAACAATACAACCGCCTTTCACAGGCGGTTTTTTTAGGCGCTCTATTCTGTGTTGGAAAGAATGGAAAATTTGCTTTTGGGTCTTAGTTTATCCTGCCACTTAAAGCCACGAACCCTGAGAGACGTATGGTCAATCTGATTCATAGGATTCATATCACCTTTTAAATCGTTGATAAATACAACTTTTTGAATTTCACCATTATCAAAATAAGCATCAATAACGCTGCAGGTTGATTTGTTTACTCCAATAAATTTATGGTTATCATCTTCCACATAGTAAACATTATCTGCCGGTGTGCCACGAGTGGTTAAATAATTAATTCTGCCATCTGAAAAAAATGCATGCATGATGTTGCCACGCACTTGGTTATAATAGCCGGTTCCTACTTTACTGATGGTTAAAGCATTTTCAAATACAGTTAATTCTTTTGGTTTTTTATTAGCCAGAAACAAATAAATAGTATCGCCTGTAATTTGATTTTCATTTGACCATACAATGGGTTGGGTAAACAAACGAAAAGCAGAATCATGCAGGGAATAAAATAAACTATCGCCCACTGCCTGCAATGAATCAGAAAATATTTTTACATGGTGGTAGGCTTCAATGTAACGATTGGTACTGCTATCTTTTACTGCTGCAGCACTATCTATCAGTAATCGGTTAGCAGCACCCAATGAATCTCTGATAACCGGTACCGCTCTGGTTTTGGTTAATGTTGAAAGCCTTCCCGATTTTAATGTATCTGCCCCAACATAAATGCTGTCTTTTTCTTGTTTAATGAGTAATATGGGCTGCTCTGTAGCTAAAAACGCATCTTCTTTTTTATTGGTCTTTATATTATTGGCAATAATATCGTACCCCCCTATTGAGTCTTTACTTCTATAAACAGCATTGCCTTGAAATTCGCCCAAACCGGTACTATCATTAAATGCCATGTAATCTGAAGTAAAGGTATAAGTGCTGTCGTCAATAAATGGCCGTTTACCGAAATTGGCAATTTTATGCTTTAAATCGTAATAACCATCACTTACTTTAATGGTTCTGTTGCCATTAATAACTTTGGAGGGTGAAACAAAAGTAGTAATGTTGGTATTAATGTTGTACAAAAGTGTATCGGTATAAATTTTATATTCCGGGTCAGTTAGTACTACATTCTTTTTAAATATTACATCCCGGGTATCGCCATAATAAGTTCCTTCTTTACTGGTTAAAACTGTTTTACCATTCACAACTTTTCCGCCATTGGTATAATTTCCTATTTTAATTTGTGTATCATATTCTAATTCATTGGTGGTTAATACCCCTTTGCCATCGGTCAATTTTACTTTATTTTTTAAAAAAGCTTTTTTTTCTTTTCCCAGATATTTCAGGTATTGCGAATAGGTTTGAACACTGTCGGCATCGTTTATATGTACGTTGCCAAAAGCTTCCAAAATATTTTGCTTTTGGTCTAATACAATGCTATCTGCATAAAATAAAGTTTTACCCTGCTGTACTTCAGCATGACCCACCAGAGCTATAAATTGCCCCAGTGTGTCTTTATTTTGAAAGTTGTATGTATCCGCATGAATAATGGTGATTGTTTTTTTACCGGTGGTATCTGCAGTATTGGTTTGTGCCTGTACCATGCCCATGAAAAACAATAACAGGCATGTAATTATACTTAATTTTAGAAAAGGCATGTGTTTATTTATGCTGTTGTTGAACTGAAGTATCATTTAATGGTGCCATTAACGGTCCCGACTTGTCTTTTCGGCCAAAAACAGAAATGTTTACATATCGTTTAGGATGTGCTCTCAGATCGTCCATTAAAATATTGGCGCTACGAACCGTATTATTCAAATTATTGTACAATTGTTTATCATTCAGCAACAAACCCAATGAACCATTGCCCGAATTGATTTTATTGAGTGTGCCGTTTAAATTGGCAATAGTGGTTTTTAATTCTGTGATAGTACCTTTCATGTCAGCATCAGCTAATTGATGGGTAGCAGCCTCTACATGCGTAAGCGATTGTGTAATTTTTTCATTATTAGCACTAAGGTTTTTGGTAAAGCTGTTTACGTTATTCATAGTTTGCACAATAGCTCCACTTTGCTGGTCCAGCATTTTTTGAATAGCAATTGACGATATAGCTAAACTTGCGGTAGTTTTATTGATATTGGCAATAACTTCTTGCAAATTATGTTTGGTATGCGGATCGAAAATGGTATTGATGTTATTGAGTACACTATCTAAAGCATGTAAAGTAGTGGTTAACTGTGCACTAATGGGATTGATTTTATCGCCTATCTGGCCCAGTAATCCGGGATTAGAGCTGGTTAGTAATGTATCACCGGATTGTAAATAAGTATTGCTGTTGCCCAACTGAATATCAATACTGGGGGCACCTAAAAAACCTTCTTTAATAGAGGCAACCGAGTTGTTAGGAATATTATAACTACTTTTTAGTTTAATGGCAATGATGATACTTTTTAAATCGCGGTCAGCATTTTCAATATCAAAAACACTACCAATTTGATAGCCATTGATATAAACAGGGTTAGATACCATGATGCCTTTTGCATTGGGATATTTGGCATATAAAAAATTGCCAGTTTTAAATACACTATGCCCCTTTAAAAAATTAAAACCCAATATCAGCAAAGTAATGGCAATAGCAGTTAGTGCACCTACTTTTGTTTCGTTCGAAATCTTCATAAACACAAATCTAAGGGTTATTATGGAAGCTTAATATTATGGAAAGTAGTATTATTTTGGGTTTTGTGCAGTGCCATTTACCTGCATTTTATTTTCTAAAGAAAATTTGTAGCGCTTTACGGCTCTGGCAATGGCTTCTGCAATTTCCTGTTGTCCGGTTTGACTGTTTAAATAATCTTCTTCTTCCGGATTGGAAAGAAAGCCGGTTTCTACCAAAATAGCCGGCATGGCTACCGCCTGTAAAACCCAAATACCTTTTCCTCGCTGTTTGGCTTCGCGACTTACTCTGCCCATTTTTGTAAACTCATCTTCTACCGTTAAAGCCAAACTCTGGCTGCGTTCTGCATATTGTTGTGTTTTTAAGGAATACAATACAATTTTTGCAGGATCATTTGGATCAAAATCCTTCATTTCATTGGCCAGTGTATTATCCATGTATAAAGATTCATTTTCTCTCAATGCTTTCTCTTTATCATCGTTTTTATCTACACCCCAGATATAAGTTTCAGTGCCTTTAGCAGGGTTTGGCGTTGTATAAGTTTTATAAGCCTTCACTTTTCTGGTATATTTTTTCCCCTTTCTGTGGTAGGTTTCTGTTTTATAACCAATAAATTCACTATGACGGATAGGATCTCCATAATTGCAGTGGATAGAAATAAACAAATCGCCTTTTGCCTGATTGGCTTTAATAGCTTTCACTTTAACGTTATCATACACATCGGTCGTTCTTGTCATATATACATCAACATCCGGCATTTGTTGATGAATTTCTTTTTCTAATTTCAATGCAACAGCCAATGCAATATCTTTTTCGTGAGAATATTTACCTGAAGCACCAAAATCACTGCCACCGTGCCCGGGATCAATTACAATTCTTTTTAAAACCGGTTTTGGGCCCGGTTGTTGGGCATTTTTTTGAATGGGGTAGGTAAAAGATGCAAAAATTAAAATACACCAAAAACTTATCAATCCAGGTACTGCAATTTTTTTTATCATTCGTTCAAACGTTAAAGGAATTATAGTAATAGAACTATTTAATGTGAAGCACCTATTTTTGCTCCAGTTATTATGAGATTACGCGGTAAAATTAACGTAAAAACCCTTGCGGGAAGTATAGCTTTTGGCATAATACTCCTGATTTCAATGAATTTGAATGCTTTTAACACGCCCCCCAAATTTTTTTTCAATTCATTAACAGCATTTTCTGATACCATTCCAACAATTGATACAACTCAACAATTGGGGGATACGGTGGTTGTACGTGGCAAAAACAACAGTTCACGTATTTCCAAAGATTCCAGTGGTATTGCAAAAACTGACACTCTGCAACTTTCCAAAGACTCTTTAGATGCACCGGTGCATTATGCCGCTGCTGATTCGGGTGTATTGCTCATTCCATCCAAACAATTCATTTTATATGGCAAGGCAGATGCAAAATATAAAGATATAGAATTGCAGGCGGCCATCATTAATTATAACCAGCAATCGCAATTGGTAAGGGCTTATGGATTGAATGATACTTCCACGAATTTAGATACCAAGCCCAAATTAACGCAAGGCGATTCAAAATCGATCAGTGATTCTATTTTATTTAACCTAAAAACCATGAAGGGTCGCACCACCAACAGCTTTTTTAATGAAGGCGAATTGTTTGTGCATGCCGATGTATTAAAAAAAGAAGGGAAAGATATTTTTTATGGTTACAGAGGCCGGTTTACCACTTGTAATTTAGATACGCCGCACTTTGCTTTCAGAACACGCAAGCTGAAAATGATCAGCAATAAAATTGCAGTAAGTGGTCCGGCATCTCCCGAATTTGAAGGTGTGCCTATTCCTATTGGTATTCCGTTTGGTATTTATCCCTTATCAACCGGCAGGCATTCGGGTATTTTACCGCCGCAATTTGTTGTGAGTCAGGATTTTGGGCTTGGGTTAGAAGGATTGGGCTATTATAAAGTTTTAAACGACAATTTTGATGTAACCACCCGGGCAAATTTATATTCGTATGGCGGATTTTTAATTAATGTAAATCCAAAATATTATGTGCGCTATCATTATCAGGGCGCATTGAATGTTACCTTTCAAAGTACCAAGGCATTGAATCAAAATTACCTGACACCCCAAGAGTATAATACATCCAAATCATTCATGATTAACTGGACACATACCCGCGATAACAAAGCCCGTCCGGGTACCACTTTTAGCGCCAATGTAAATTTTGGCAGCACTAAGTTTAACCAGTATTTATTAAACAATCCTTTTCAAAATTTTCAGAATCAGTTAAGCTCTTCCATTAGTTACAGTAAAGATTTTGGCGGAAAATCGAATATCTCCGTTAACTTAAACCATAATCAGAATAGTGTTACAGGTCTTGTAAATTTAAACCTTCCCACCATTAACTATAATGTAAATACGTTTTATCCTTTTCAAAAAAAGGAGAAAGTTGGCGCCCCAAAATGGTGGGAGAGTATTGGTATTGGTTATACCGGCAACTTTACCAACCAGCTTTCTTTTTATGATTCAACTTTTAGTTTTAAGCGCTTGTTAGATACGGCACAGTATGGATTTACACACAATATTCCTATCAGTTTAACTTTACCACAATTGGGGCCCGTTACATTAAGTCCATCTGTATCTTATCAGGAAAGATGGTATGGACAAAAAATATTTCGTAATTGGGATAGTATCAACAACCGGTTAGATACCAGTATGCGAAAAGGTTTTTTTGCTGCCCGGCAAATGACGTATGGCATCAGCGCCAGCACCCGTATTTTTGGAACGTATCAGTTTAAACATTCTAGCGGTATTCAGGCCATTCGGCATGAAATAAGGCCAACTATTGCCTTAAACTATTCGCCAAACATGAATGGCAAATTTTATTATTCCATGAAGGTAGATACGTTTGGCCATGTACTTCGTTTTTCGCAGTTTGATGGAGTGCTGCCCGGTGCATTTCCTGAAGGTGCATTTGGTGGAATTAGTTTTGGAGTAGATAATTTATTGGAGATGAAAGTGAAAAGCAAAACCGATACCAGCAATAACGGCATTAAAAAAATAAAAATATTAGATGGTTTTGGATTTAACTCATCTTACAATTTATTAGCCGATAGTTTTGCATTGGCACCATTTAATATTTATGCCCGAAGTACTTTATTCGATAAAATAAACATTACGGCCAGTGCTATTTTAGACCCTTATCAGGTGGATCAATTTGGTTTTAGGAAAAATGTGTTTACGTGGAGTGGGAATCATCCCACGTTAGGCAGGTTAACGGGTGGCAATATTGCCATTTCCACGCAGTTTAAAAGCAAATCGAAGGATGGAAAAGATTCGAAAAGCCAGATACCTGTTGATCCTTTTATGACTCCGGAAGAGCAGCAAATGCAACTGCAATATGTGCGCAGTAATCCGGCCGAGTATACCGATTTTAATATTCCATGGACACTCTCTTTGTCGTATTCACTCAATTTTTCGAAGCAATTGCAGGTTGATTCTTTAAGCAGGTATCAATTTAACACACTGATTTCCTCGAACGTAAACTTTCAGGGCGATTTTAGTTTAACCACCAAATGGAAAGTAGGCGGCACCGGGTATTTTGATTTTAATGCCGGTAAATTACAACAATTAAGCATGTTTTTAACACGCGAAATGCACTGTTGGCAAATGTCTATCAATGTTACACCCATTGGTTTATGGCGTTCGTTCAGTATTACACTCAATCCTAAATCGGGTATTTTACGCGATTTGCGCATTAACCGTTCCCGAACTTTTTCAAATTACAACCAATAATCAATTTATTTTTTGAAGGGATGTGCTTCATTGGCTGTATAATAATCCTTCATTATTGAAAATACTTTTTCCTTTAATTCCTGAGCAGATAATTCATCTGCCTCAACCGGAGGTAAAAAATGAAGGGCTAATTTATGTGGCCATAAATAAAATTTTTTATGGATAGGCATGGCTTTTTTGGTATTGAAAATAATAGCAGGAATAATCGGCGCTTTGGTTATTTCAGCCAGTTTAAAAGCACCGTCATAAAACTTTTTAAGCGGTTCGTTGGTTCTGTTTCGGGTTCCTTCGGGGAAGATGCACATGTTCATCCCATCTTTTAAAACTTTCTTCATTTCTTCAAAACTGTGTATACGGCTACGCTCACTTTTTCTGTCAACCAGCACTGAACCTTTTTTATAGTACCATCCAAATATGGGAATTTTTGCAAATGAATTTTTTGCAATGGTTTTATTGGGCGATGGGGTATAGGGTGCTGAAAGCGGCACATCTAACAATGCATTGTGGTTGCAGGTAACGATATAGGCTTTGTTTTTTTCAAAATTTTCGTAGCCATATACTTTTAATGGGCAGCCAATTAACGGCAACCAGATATTCATCCAATAGCGGGAAAGATCAATAAAAATTTTTTGTCCGCTTTTGCCGGGAATGGCATAGCATAGCATAGAGGGTATGTAAAAAATTAAAAATGTAACAATGAAGGATACAATTCCCCAAAAAGCCCAGATACGGGCAAAAAAGTTTTTTAAATATTGCATTTTAATGTTGGTTTATCATTTAAAGTTTCCAGTCAATGGGTGTTTTGCCCTGTTTCATTAATATTTCGTTGGTTTTACTAAAATGCCTGCATCCAAAAAAACCGTTATGGGCACTAAGTGGAGAAGGATGAGCCGCTTTTAAAATAAAATGTTTATTAGCATCAATATATTGTTGTTTTTCCTGCGCAAATTTTCCCCAAAGCAAAAAAACAATTCCTTTTTTTTGTTCAGAAATTTTTTTTATGGCAGCATCGGTAAAATTCATCCAGCCAATTTTAGCGTGGCTGGCCGCTTCATTAGCACGCACTGTTAATACGGCATTTAACAATAAAACGCCCTGTTTTGCCCAGGGCGTGAGGTTGCCAGTTAAGGGGATGGGCATACCTAAATCGTTTTGTAATTCTTTAAATATATTTTGTAAAGAGGGTGGTGGGGTAATACCATTGGGAACACTAAAACTTAAGCCCATAGCCTGTTGTGGCCCATGATAGGGGTCCTGCCCGATGATGACAACCTTTACTTCCTGAAATGGGGTAGTATTAAACGCATTAAAAATTAAACTACCGGGTGGGTAAATGGTAGCTCCGGTAGCTTTTTCTGTTTTTAAATGGGCTACAATTTGCAAAAAATAGGGTTTAGTGAACTCTTTTTGTAACTGTTCTTTCCAACTGTTTTCAATTTTTACGTCCATTTTTTGAAATGTGTTTGGATGCAAACTAATTAAAATTTAGTTTTGCGCCCTAATCATTTGGTTCGGTAGCTCAGCTGGATAGAGCAACTGCCTTCTAAGCAGTAGGTCATTGGTTCGAATCCAATCCGAATCACCACATCAAATTTAAAGGCCTCATCCAAACCGATGAGGTTTTTTTGACTGAAACTGAAATTAATTCAGCATTGTACTTTTATAACTCAGTTTTTTATTTAAACGGATTTTTTGGAATATATTTTTCAATGGCAGGGTTCATCACCTTACCCATGCCGGCTTTTTTAAATGCAGGAATAAAAGCAGTAACCGAAATAATTCCTGCAATACCTTCCAGCAACAAAGTAAATGGTGCACTGGTTTTATGCGCTAAATATCCAATTACTAAACTGCCAATGGGCTGAATGCCCAGGAATGCCATTACATAATAGCTGATTACTCTGCCTCGCATCCGTTCTTCAACATGGGTTTGTATATAGGTATTGGTAGATGCAATTAATGCCAGCAGTCCACTTTCGCCCAACATAATAATGGCTAAGGCAATCCATAAATTTTGCATGTATGAAAAAAATATAATGCAAACAGATATTAATACATTAGACCATGTAATAATTTTTAAAAAATCTTTACCGGGTTTTAGAGTGGCTACATAAACAGCACCCATTAATGCTCCTAAACCGGCAATACTATTTAGCCAGCTAAATGTGGTTACGTTACCTTTAAATACCTGTTGTGCATATACCGGAAATAATGTATTGTAGGGCATAACAAAAAAACTGATTAAGGCCATTAATAAAATAGCCGATCGGATGCCTTTGCTATGTTGTAAATACAGATAACCTTCTTTCAAATTTTCCCAGATGGGCTCCTTAATTGTTTTGGCAGGTGGTACTTTTATTTTCATGAATAGTAGCGATACAATTACTGCAATAAAACTTAAAAAATTAATGAAAAAACAAACACCTTCTCCAAAACTACTGAGTAATATGCCTGCAACTGCCGGCCCGGCTAAACGTGCCAATGTAACCATGCTTGAATTTAAAGCAATAGCATTGGGCAAGTCGTCTTTTTTTTCAACCAATACAATCATAAAAGATTGTCGGGCTGGTGTATCGAAAGCATTGATGATACCCAACAATACACTTAATACAATGATGCTATTGACTGTATGGGTACCTGTTATTACCAATGCCGCTAAAATGCCTGCTTGTATCATAGAGGCGATTTGCGTAAATAGTAAAGTTTTATAACGACTATGCCTGTCAACATAACTGCCGGCGTAGGGTGATAGCAGTAAAGTTGGTATTTGTCCTGCAAAGGCTACAATACCCAGCATAAAGGCAGAATATGTTAAAGTATACATTAACCAGCTTACAGCTATCCTTTGCATCCAAGTGCCAATCAGTGATATTGCCTGACCGCCAAAGTATAGTCTGAAATTTCTATACTGCAATGCCCGCATGGAATTAGGTAGCATCATGTAACAGCTTTTGTTCAGAAATAAAAGATGAATGACAGGTAACAAATATACATTACAATAAAACCATGAACGATTAATGTTTTTGTTGAAGCCGTTTTTTCTTTTTTAATTGACAGAACATTTATTGTGTTGATTACACTCAAATACATTTTCAATATTAGTTTGCCTTACATTTACGCAATAAATGCTGCTATATGAAGTTGCCTGTTTTTACTGTAAACACCGAGTGGATTTTACTTTCAGCAATTGCTACTACCATTCATGAGCAGTTTGAACTGCATATTGACAAAGATGCTCAGGAAAAAGTAATCAGATGTCGTAATTATTTAGATGAGAAAATGCAAAATGCGCAGGCTGCATTTTATGGTATTAATACCGGTTTTGGTTATTTGCAAAATGTGCAAATAGATAAAGCAAAAATAGAACAATTACAATATAATTTGTTAATGTCTCATGCCTGCGGAATGGGTGAAGAAGTGCCGGAAGCCATTGTGAAATTAATCTTGTTGCTGAAAATAAAATCGTTGGTGTATGGCCATAGCGGTGTACAATGGGCTACCGTTAAACGCCTGGCTGATATGTATAATGCAGCTGTTTTGCCTGTTGTGTATACCCAGGGTTCTTTGGGAGCATCCGGAGATTTAGCTCCCCTTAGCCATTTAAGTTTGCCTTTAATTGGATTGGGTGAAGTAAAGTATAAAGGCAATAAAATGCCAACAACTAAAGCTTTTGAATTATTGCAGTGGCAGCCGCTTGCTTTGCAAAGTAAAGAGGGTTTGGCTTTAATTAATGGTACTCAGTTTATGAGTGCTTATGGGGTATATTGTATTCATCAATCGTATCATTTGTTGCAATGGGCTAATTTTATTGCATCCATTTCGTTCGATGCGTTTCATTGTACAACTGAACCTTTGCAGTCACTGATTCATCAAATCAGAGCGCATAGCGGACAGGTTGCATGCGCTGAAACATTGCGAAAATATTTACAGGATAGCCCTATTGCACTTCAAAAAAAACATCAGGTACAGGATCCTTATTCGTTTAGGTGCATACCCCAGGTGCATGGTGCGACTGCCGATACATTGCATTTTGTACAGGAAACTTTTACACGTGAAATTAATTCGGTAACGGATAATCCAAATATTTTTCCTGATGAGGATGCTATTTTAAGCGGAGGGAATTTTCACGGACAGCCATTGGCGTTGGGATTAGACTTCTTGGCCATAGCCATGAGTGAGTTAGCGAATATTAGTGAACGTAGAACATATCAGTTAATTAGTGGGCAACGGGGCTTGCCTTTGTTTTTGGTTAAAGATGCGGGATTAAACAGTGGTTTTATGATTCCCCAATACACTGCTGCCGGAATTGTTAGTGAAAATAAGCAATTGTGTACCCCTGCCAGTATAGATAGTATTTCTTCATCCAACAATCAGGAAGATCATGTAAGCATGGGAGCCAATGCAGCAACCAAATGTTACCGTGTAATTCAAAATGTAGAAAAAATATTGGCTATAGAATTGTTAACTGCAGTGCAGGCATTAACTTTCAGACTTCCCGAAACCAGTTCACCTATCATTGAAAAAGTAGTATCCGATTTTAGAAAAGTAGTTCCTTTTAATGAAAAAGACAGAGTACTGCATAACGATATGATGGCCGCTACTCATTTCTTGGAAACCTATCATTTACCTGATTAAAACAGTGGTGCCCTTTAAAGCAAACTTTTCTCCGGTTTGGCTATCGGTATAATTCAATGTCCAGATATAAGTACCGCTTGGTTGTGCTAAACCATTCACAGTGCCATCCCATTTTTGTGTCCAGTCGGTTGTTTGAAAAATAATTTGCCCAAAACGGTTGTATACTGCAAAGCGCAGATTAATGGCCTTGTATGCGTTTAACGGATATAAATAATCATTTAAGCCATCACCATTTGGAGTAAAGGCCGATGGTACGGCTATATAACAATTTGAAACTGCTTTAAGCAGTTTGGTATAGGTGCTGGTGCAACCTGCCGTGTCAGTAACGATTAATTGAACCGGATAATTGGTGGTTCGGTTCGTGTTGGGGTAATTTTGTATAGGTGGCGTTTGTAATCCACTTGTTTGTCCGTTGCCAAAATCCCAATACCATTTTGTAATCAACCCCACACTTGAATCTGTAAAGTTTACGGCATCATTGGGGCAAATATAATCGGGTGCTATAAAAAATGCTTTTGGCGGATAATTATCCAATACAATGGTTTTAAAAATACTGTCTGCACAAACGCTGTTAGATGCCACCAATTTAATTTGCTTTTGCCCCAGACTCGGATAAATAATTGCCGGATTTGCATCGGTACTGGTCGTTACATTATCAAAAGTCCATAACCAATCTGTAGCATTTTGCGCCTGTAAAGTATATTGAACGGTATCTGAGTGGCAACCATAATGAATGGCATAAGCAAAATCGGCTTTTACCAATTGTTGCGAAGTAATGGTAAAAGAAGATTGAGTACCCAACGGTACCGCATTGAAGCAGTTATCTAACAGCGTATTTCCATCAGAACCCATCAATTGTTGAATACTGTAAATATTAGGAGAAAGCGGTGAATTTAACTGAACAATAATGGAATCTGTATCAAAGCCATTATTACAACCAACACCTAAGGCAGATTGTACAGTGGCAGCCGGAGAAAGTGTAAAATCACTGCCATCGGCAGCAATAGAAGTACATTGAACCGTTTTATTTAATTTAATATACACTTCTTTGCCACCACAAATACCTGAAGCTTTTATATAAGTAGGAATGTTTGGATCTGTAATACTGGCTGTACCACCAGAAAATGATAAACTATATCCGCTTTGGCTGTCAGTATAATGGCTTACCAATAACAAATAGATATGCCCTGCAATAATATTGGGTGGTTTACTAAAGGGCGAAACTCCGCCTTGTGCGTAGGTGGTGGGCGAAGCACATTGATTGGCTGCTGATGCGGTATCGGAAGTGCCTGTTAAACCGCCAACACCCGACCAGTTGCAGGCTACAAAAAGCGAAGCATCGGTAAATACAGTATTGGGGTCAACACCTGTAATATCAAATATTTGCCAGTCATAATCATCACTTAATGTATTGGGTGTAATTAAAAAGCCCAGTGTGCCCGACTGATAACAGGTAAATTTATACCAATAAGGGTTTTTATTGGTGGCTATAAATGCATTATTACAAGGTGGTACGGGTATGGGTGTATTGCCGCAAATACCAACAGAGCCTTGTGTAAATGTTTTAACTCCACAAACCGGGAAAGCGCTGGCAGGGGTTTGCCCTTTTAAGGAACAAACACCGCTTTGTGCATCAATAGTAGTTTGCTGCAGGAAAAACAAAACAAAAAGCAAAAAAATATATTTGTGCTGATTCATCAATTTGTAATACGCAGTTTCTTATTAGAATTGCAAAATAGGCTTTCTGCTGCTTTTAGATATGGTTTTAACAATTTTAATATAATAGGTTAAAAGTGCTTTAAAGCGAATTTTCTATAATGCATTCAATGGGTATAAATCATTGAACAAAGGCTTGCAGCAAGTTTTATATACGTGTATAACGTACATTTGTCCACTACAACCAACAGAGGTATGAGCGAAGAAAAAAGTTTAAATTTTCTGGAAGAGATTATTGAAGCAGATTTGGCATCGGGTAAATACAAACAAATTATTACCCGATTTCCTCCTGAGCCCAATGGCTATTTGCATATGGGGCATGCAACCAGTATTTGCCTGAATTTTGGACTTACAAAAAAATATGGCGGATACACCAACTTACGATTTGATGATACCAATCCGATAACAGAAGATACGGAATATGTAGAAAGCATTAAAGCAGATATTCGGTGGCTGGGCTTTGAGTGGAAACATGAATTGTATGCCAGCGATTACTTTGAAACATTGTATGGATTTGCTGTTCAGTTAATTCAAAAAGGATTGGCTTATGTAGACGACAGCACCAGTGAGCAAATTGCTGCACAAAAAGGAACCCCTACACAACCGGGCATAAACAGCCCGTATCGCAACAGAAGTGTAGAAGAAAATCTGCAACTTTTTGAAGCAATGCGCAATGGAAAATATCAGGATGGCGAAAAGGTTTTGCGTGCTAAAATAGATATGGCACATCCCAATATGCTCATGCGTGACCCTTTAATGTATCGCATTAAACATGCACACCACCATCGTACAGGAGATAAATGGTGTATTTATCCTATGTATGATTTTGCACACGGACAAAGTGATAGCATTGAAAATATAACACATTCCATTTGTACATTAGAGTTTGTTCCGCATAGGGAGTTATATGATTGGTTTATTGCGCAATTAGGTATTTACCCGTCACATCAATACGAATTTGCTCGCCGTAATCTTTCTTACACGGTAATGAGTAAAAGAAAATTATTGCAATTGGTAAATGAAAAATTAGTAGCCGGTTGGGATGACCCCCGTATGCCAACCATCAGTGCCATGCGCCGCAGAGGATATTTACCTGAAAGCATTCGCGATTTTTGCGATGGCATTGGTGTTGCCAAAAGAGAGAACCTGGTAGACATTGGTTTGTTGGAATTTTATGTACGGGAGCGTTTAAACAAAGTAGCGCTTCGCAGAATGGTTGTTTTTGATCCTTTGAAAATTACCATTACCAATTTTGCTGATGAAACCGAATGGGTTGAAACTGAAAATAATCCTGAAGATCCCAATGCCGGACTTCGCACCATGCCCTTTAGTCGCGAATTGTATATTGAACGGGAAGATTTTATGGAACAGCCACCCAAAAAATATTTCAGGTTAGCACCCGGACAAATGGTACGGTTAAAGAGCGCCTATATAATTCAGTGCAACGAAGTAATAAAAGATGCCGCCGGAAATGTAACTGAATTAAAATGTACTTATTTGCCGGAAAGTAAAAGCGGCAACGATACCAGCGGTATTCATGTAAAAGGTACCTTGCATTGGGTAAGTGTAGCGCATGCTGTACCCATAGAAGTAAGGTTGTACGATCGGTTATTTACCGTGGAAAATGTGGATGCTGCCGAAGGCAATTTTAAAGATTATTTCAATCCCAAATCTTTAGAAGTGATGCATACAGTATTTGCTGAGCCCGCTTTACAGAATGCAAACATTGCAGAGCGTTATCAGTTTATGCGTAAAGGATATTTTTGTCTCGATAAAGATTCCTACCCGCAAAAGCTCATATTTAACCGCACGGTTGGTCTTAAAGATACCTGGGCAAAAGAAATGAAAAAAGCATAGCATGCTTTTCAATGTATGGAGGCATTAATTGATATTTATGGATTTACTGCATGCATTTCAGCAAGAATGGGAAAAAAAATTTTCCTATCTGCACCCACAAAACTGCACCATATTGTTGGCAGTGAGTGGTGGAGTTGATAGTATGGTATTGCTTGATTTACTGCATAAAATGGGTTTTACATTAGCAGTGGCACATGTAAATTTTCAGTTAAGAGGAGAAGAAAGTTATAGAGATGAACGCATAGTGCAGGAAGCCACTCATCACTACCAAACAAAATTTTTTTTGAACAGGGTAGATACCGTAAAATTTGCAGCAACTGAAAAAGTTTCTATACAACTTGCAGCAAGGCAGCTACGTTACCAATGGTTTTATGAATTATTAAGCCATTCATTTTTTTCTGAAAAACTCAATGCTGTTATTGTAACTGCACACCATGCTAATGATAACATTGAAACATTACTACATCATTTTTTCAGAGGTACGGGCATTGAAGGCTTACAGGGTATTCCATCTAAAAATACTAAAATTATCCGACCACTTTTATTTGCTTTTAAAAAAGATATTTTGGCCTATGCGCAGCAAAATCATATTCGTTGGGTGGAAGATTCATCCAATGCAAGCGATCATTATACCCGAAATTTTATCAGGCTGCAACTCCTTCCTATACTACAACAACAATTTCCCAATATTGAAACAGTGCTTATTGAGAACATTCGGCGTTTTTCAGAAGCTACCGGTTTATATCAGCAGGCTATCGATTTACATCGAAAAAAATTATTGATACCCAATAAAGATGGATATCAAATTCCCATTGCCTTATTAAAAAAAACAATTCCTTTTCAAACCATTTTATGGGAATTGTGTAAGCCCTTTGGATGCACGCCGCAACAAATAGTAGAAGTTGAAAAAATACTGGATGCACAGAATGGAAGTATCCTGCAAACTCCAACCCATCGGTTTATCAGGAACAGAAACTGGTTGCTTATACAATCATTAACAGTATTAGCAGCAGATTTTATTGTTATACCTGCTTTTATCAATCATGTAGCTTTTGCGAACGGGAAATTGCATTTTGAGCATATGAAGCAACCCAAAAACCTCCAACTTTCGCCGGAAAGTATTGTAGTAGATGCGGCTGCCATTCAGTTTCCGCTGATTTTAAGGAAATGGAAAACAGGCGATTATTTTTATCCTTTTGGCATGCAACACAAAAAGAAAATCAGTCGGTTTTTAATAGATTTAAAGTTATCTGTCCCTGAAAAGGAGGCTGTTTGGGTATTAGAAATGAATAAAAAAATTATTTGGGTAATTGGATACCGTGCCGATAATCGTTTTCGTTTGTTTACTACATCAAACAACTGCATTAAAATTACCTATCTGAAATAGCCGGTAACTTCATTAATAAAATGATTTACAGGATTAAATGGGCTAAGAAATCTGGTGGTAATAATCAAAAATACAATCCCATAAATGGCTCCCCAAAAATGGGCGGAATGGTTAATTCGACTGCCACCTTTTTTTGATAAATAGGCTGATATGCCAAGATAAATTACGCCAAATATAAATGCCGGAAATTCAATAGGAATAAAGATTAAACCCAATGGTTGTGTAGGCGCTAAAAATACAAAAGCAAACACTACTGCCGATACAGCACCCGATGCACCCAAACTTCTGTATGAATTGTTATCTGTATTTTTAAAATAGGTAGGTAATAAACATACCACCAATGAACTGATATACAATATCAAAAACAAGGGTTTGCCTCTATCTCCAAAAATGGTCACAAAAAAACTTTCTATTGCTTCACCAAACATATAAAATGCATACATGTTAAAAGCCAGGTGCATAATATTTGCATGAATAAAACCGCAGGTAATAAACCGATACCATTGGTGCTGCCGGGTAATGGCCGGAGGGTAGAAGATGAGTTCGTCCATCAGCGCATCATTTGTAAACGCAATGAACGAAACAATACAAGTAACCGCAATGATGATGAAGGTAATTGAAATCATACAGATGATTTAGCAGCTATTTAAAGGTGATGATATTTTTCGTTTTTTAAAATAGTACATGCCCGGTATACCTGTTCTGCTAAAATTAGCCGTACCAACATGTGCGGAAAAACTAATTTTGACAGGCTCCACACAAAATCAGCACGTTTTAAAATTACATCATCCACACCAAATGCGCCCCCAATTAAAAAAATAATTTTTTTATGACCTGCATTGGCTCTTTGTTGCAAAAATTCGGCCAATGCAACGGAGGTAAATTGTTTCCCTCTTTCATCCAACAAAATCAGATAATCATCTTTTTGTAAAATATTAAGAAGCTTGGCGGCTTCTTCTTTTTTTAATTCAGATACTGACAGTGTGGCTGCATTTTTTACCGGTTTTATGATCACCCATTCAACAGAAAAATAGTTTTGAATGCGTTGGGTAAAATCTTCAATGCCGGTTTGCACAAATGTTTCATGTGGTTTACCTACCGACCAGAATTGAATTTTCATGTTATACTGTTTAAAACCGGATATATTACCATTAGTTGTTGCTAATTGATTGATAACATCAGGTACTTTTTAAATTTTAATAATTTCATAATTAATTACTAAAACATAAATGAATACTATCATTGCAAGAAAAATAAGCAAAAAAACAGGTATTAAGCCAATTAATAAATACAATTTGCTTTTGAACAAATTTTTGAAAGTAAATTGATTACTCATTTCCAACATGTCATCGTTGTGTGCTTTCAAAAAATTGTTTAAAAATTGTTGGTATTGTTGAAATGCCGGATTTAAAACACTTTCAATAATCAATTGAACAGAATCTTTGTTTTGTGGCAGGTGATTGTAATAATAAGCAATAAGTGTATTGTACTTTTTTCTGGCTATTTTTAAACTGTCTAAAATGAATCCGTCATTTTGGTGTAACAGGTTTTGATTAGAAATACTATCGAAACGGGCATTGTTTTGTGCAATAACCTGCTGCCAGTTTTCATTTGTATGTTTAGGTGTATTGCTCAATGAAGTTTGCAGGAATAATGACCAATTTGCATTGGATGATTGCAATATATTTTGACTAATGCCATTAAAGCGGGCTTCGTTATCAATTAATTTGCTGTATTCCTTGTCAATTTTAATGGCAAAAAAATAGTAAAAAATAAATGTAATTAAAAGGGTAAACGATAATAAAGCAATTAAACCCTTCTTTGAAAAAAAAATGGAGCCCATAGTATAGTTTTACGAACTACGAATATAACCAACAAATTAGATTGAAGCTTATCTGCTGGGGTAGTGGTTTAAATTTTCTTACCCCTTTATTTTTTAGCTTTTTCTGATAAATGCAGTTGCTCTGTTAATTGTTGCAACTTCTTTTTAAAGGTTTTCAGTTCTTTATTTTGTTGATTAATGAAAGTATTATCCGATAGCTTACCCATTACGGCTTCCATTTCAGCATCGGAACCATACACCATTTTTCGATAAGGATTGATATAATCTTTTTTTCGTGAAAGATATATTTGTTCAGTAATCCAGGTTTTTGTTTTGAGCGTTTCATTGAATAATTGCAATAAAAATGAATCATCCACTTTCTTCCAGTCAATATTATACAGTTCCGTAAGGGAGGCCAATGCATGCATGGTTTTTTCAAAAGGATATTTTTGGCCTTGCAATTGATAAAAATCATGTACCTCTTCCCAGTTTTTGATAATGCCTTTTTTAATGTGGGTTAATAATTGTTCAACAGTTGCATTTTCCATCAATTGCCCGCCTACATTGATCCACTCATTTCTTTTCGTGATTGTGAATGATTTTTTTAAGCTTGCAATGCTATCGATTTGGTTGGATGTTATCCATCCTAAAAGATGATTGGCTCCATAGTAGGCTATCATCTTTTTGTATAAATCGTACGCCTGACAAACTTTTATTACAACGGTTTTGCGTTTGGTATTCTCTACGCCGGGTAATACAATTTCTAATTGTTCAATAGTATTCAAATCTCTTTGTTCTAATAAACACTTGCCTTTTGCAATACAGGCTGTTGTATCATTTTGGCTGTTATTCGCTTCTTTATTGAAATAAGCTTTTCCGGTAATGTATGCTAATATTTCTAATGCCTGAAACATCTCATTGACGGTATCGGGGGCCAAAAAATCGTATTCTAGGTATTGAATTTTTTCCTGCCTTTTATCTCTGTCAATATATTTCCAGCTATTACGTGCCAATGCATACATGTTGTACATAAACCAATAGCCCGGCATAATAACAAGTTGATTCTTTTCATTATTCATACTTACCAATGAAAATGGTAAAGTGATGTTTAATTCAGCCGGATAATCGCCTTTGGCTAAAATGGTATAACTGGCAAATTTTGAATTGTGCTTCAGGCTAACGCATAAACCCGGCCAAAAGCCCCGGCCCATCACCATTTCGCCATCTGCACCTCTGGAGTTATGGTTTGAACCAATGGTGGCACCCGCTGCAATATTGCTTTGTCCCATTAAAAGTGCCGCACATAAAAATGAATTATTATGGTGTTGTTCATGTGCGGGAAAAATAAGTGAATTCAGTACCTCGCAGCAGGAAATAGTAGCATTATTGCCCAAATAGGAGTTAATTAATCTTGCACCATACTTTAATTGGGAATGCGAAGCCATAATAAATCTTACCGCCTTAACACCATAAAATATTCTGCATCCATAACCAATAATGCCGTTTACCAGTTCACAACCCTCACCAATTTGCGTTTGCCCTTCTTTACCGGAATTAATGGTTAAATTTTTTAATTTATTTGCTCCTTTAATATAGGCATCTTCACCAATCCAAACATCTTTTAAAATTGCACAGTTTTTAATAACAGTTCTGTTGCCAATTTTTCCGTAGTATCCTCTTTTTTGGTTAAACTGCTTTTCAGTAAAATTTTTAAATTGTTGCAGCAAAATAGAATCGTCTCTGTATTTGCTCCATAAATATGCATCGCCGGGTAACATGCCATTGAATGGAATTACGCTTCTGCCGCCATTTTCGTTGCAAATTTCCATCCAAATTCTAATGGCCTCGTCTTCCCCTTCTTTTACAATACCATTTCCAAACTTAGCATGGTTGGTAGTTACCATTTCATTAATATTGGCCAAAATACATTCATTGCCAATAATGAAATGCGAAAGATAATTTACATTGTCAATTACTACATTATCACCAATATCGCAACTAATGATGATGGAGTTGTATAAACCTACAGGAATGGTTAAATCACTAAAGTTAAGGCAAACCGGTTCTAATTTACCAATTCTAACCAGCCCAAAAAATTTACAATTTTTTACCAATTCAGGATTGAATGCATCGGATACCAGAATATTATTCCAGTCGTCACTGGTATTTCTGTTTTTAACCAAAGCTTCAATTTCATATGCCGTTAAGCGCCTGTATTGTATACCGCTTCTGTTCTGGGTATCTCTTAAATAATATTCATCTTTACCTTTTGGCAAAAACTGCAAAGGAATAAAATTGTATCCCAATTGTGGCATGGGTATTTTTTGAATATTATTTTCAGGCATTTGTTTTAATTTTAAGTTCATTCATTATTCAACGGTAACACTCTTGGCTAAGTTGCGTGGTTTATCTACATCATATCCTTTTGCAACCCCTACATAATAACTAAGCAATTGAAGTGGTATAACACTTAATAAAGGTGCTACAATTTCATCGGAATTGGGAACAAACATAATATCATCTGCCATTCCGGGTAATACTGTATCGCCCTCACTTACAACAGCAATGATAATGCCTTTGCGTGCTTTAATTTCCTGTACATTACTAATTACTTTTTCATAGTATCTGTCTTTTGTAGCTACAAATACTACGGGTAAGGTATTATCTACCAGGGCAATAGGGCCGTGTTTCATTTCGGCTGCCGGATATCCTTCGGCATGTATATAAGAAATTTCTTTCAGTTTTAAAGCGCCTTCCAATGCAACGGGGAAGTTGTATCCCCGGCCAAGAAATAAAAAGTCGTGCGCATTTTTATATTTTTCTGCAATACGTTGAATATGCGTAGTATCTTTTAAAATTTCTTTTACTTTTTCCGGAATGGCTTCTAATTCATGCATGAGTGCTTTATAACGTTCATGAGATAATGTGCCTTTGGCCAAACCTATTTTGAAAGCCATCATTGCCAATACGGCTAACTGACCGGTAAATGCTTTGGTACTGGCTACGCCAATTTCAGGGCCTGCATGGGTATAGGCACCTGCATGGCTTAACCGGGCAATACTACTGCCAACTACATTCACAACTCCAAAAATAAAAGCACCTTTTTCTTTTGCATTTTCTAATGCCACCAATGTGTCGGCTGTTTCGCCACTTTGTGAAATGGCAACAATAACATCTCCCTGGTGTATGATAGGGTTTCTGTATCTGAATTCACTGGCATATTCAACTTCTACCGGGATGCGACATAATTCTTCAATCATATATTCTGCAATTAAACCGGCATGCCAACTGGTACCACAAGCCACAATAATGATTCGTTGCGCCTGTGTAAGTGCTTCAATATGGTTTTCGATACCACTCATCATAATTTTTCCAACATCGGGTAACAAACGGCCACGTAAGCAATCGTGAATGGTTTCAGGCTGTTCGTAAATTTCTTTCAGCATAAAATGTTCATAACCGCCTTTTTCTATGGCAGCTAAATCCATATCCAATTGCGTTATGAAAGGGGTTTGTTTCTCGTTGCCTAAGTTTTTTAAAGTGAGTTCATCGGCCTTAACAATGGCAATTTCATAATCGTTTACATACACCACTTCTTTGGTATATTCAATAATTGGAGAGGCATCACTGGCTAAAAAATGCTCCCCTTTACCTATGCCAATTACCAACGGACTGCCCTTTCTGGCAGCTATGATAGTTTCAGGATCGTTTTTATCTACCAATAAAATACAATAGGCGCCTACAACTCTTTTTAATGCAATGCGAACGGCTTCTTCCAGGCTGCAAGCATTGTTTTTTTGAATGTCTTCTATAAAATTCAGTAATACTTCCGTGTCTGTATCACTGGTAAAGTGATAGCCTTTTTTCAGTAAATCATTTTTTATAGCAACGTAATTTTCAATAATACCATTATGAATCATGGCCAGATGACCAATGTTGCTGACATGCGGATGTGCGTTTCTATCGCTGGGTTCGCCATGTGTAGCCCAACGGGTGTGCCCTATGCCAATATGTGCATGTACATTTTTGCCAAGTGCTTCTTCTTCCAGTTCAGCTACTTTTCCTTTCTTCTTGTACACATTTAAAGCGCCATTATTTACCAATGCAACACCTGCACTGTCGTAGCCTCTGTATTCCAAACGTTTTAAGCCTTTAATAATAACCGGATAAGCTTCTCTTTTTCCAATATAACCAACAATTCCACACATAATAATCGAATTTAAGATGAGTGTGCAATATCCTAAATTTTAGCCGAAAAATTTGTAAGTTCATGCATAAAAGCTCTATTATATGCCTTCGCTATTCCCATTTTTGGAAGAAATTGTATTAGAAGATGAACGCGTACAATTGCGTAGTTTGCAAGCAGATGATGATGGAAACCTGCGTGTTTTTTCGCAGCATGAGCCGGAATTATGGCGATATTCTATTCAGTCTGCTGCCGGTGATGATTTGCTTAAACAATACATCAATAAGGCTTTGATGGATAGAAAAACAGGTATTTCCTATCCGTTTATTGTGTACGATAAAAAGTGGCAGGAATACGCAGGATGCACCCGATTTTATGATATTCAAAGCGCCCATGCAACTATGCAATTGGGGTATACCTGGTATGGAAAAAAATTTCAGGGAACGGGTTTGAATTTGCACTGTAAATATTTACTGCTTTCATTTGCTTTTGAAACGATAATGTTTGAAAGGGTAGAAGCCAGGGCTGATGCGTTAAATGTAAGAAGCATTGCAGCCATGAAAAAAACAGGATTTATTACGGAAGGGGTTTTGCGTAATAATGCATTGAGTGCAAACGGGAGAAGGAGAGATTCAATGGTATTGAGTATCTTAAGAAATGAATGGATGGAAGGGGTGAAACAAAGGTTGCAAGAATTGTGTAAAGTTATGTAGAAGACATTCCTTTTATTATTTCCAACCGCGCACTTGTTGCATGAAAGTAGATAGAAAGATAACATTTATTTGTTGGTTTTATGGATACTAAAAAGCCCTGCCAGAGTTGAATTGCTGGTCTCACAACTCTTCAACAAATGTTTGTTGTTGATATAACAAATACCTTCTGTTTGTATTTGTCTGTAACCACAGTCCACAAAAGTCTTGTTGTACATTACAATGACTCGTCCTGCAATGGTATAATAAGTAATTAAAACTGTAACGAGGGCAAACAATGTAATTTTTTTGAATAAAGCTTTGCTCATGTAGTTTTGATTTTGAGCAAAACTATTTATGCATTAAAAGTTTTAATGGTAGTTCAAGTGAATTAATAATTATATCATTTTCGGGTAACAATAACATAATATTTGTTGAACAAAATGGTAATATTAAATTTTTTATTCAATAAATATGTAATATTTAAATAATATATTTTGAGGCTGTTTAGCAGCTCTATCCTTCATTTTACCTGATAAACCCTGCAATTTTGTACCTTTGCGCTTTTTATAAGTGAAAAATTTAAAGTAATAGATACCAAAGCATGAATTATCAGCAGGAAATAGAACGCAGGAAAACATTTGCCATTATATCTCACCCCGATGCCGGAAAAACAACACTTACTGAAAAATTACTGTTATTTGGTGGTGCCATTCAAACAGCAGGGGCAGTAAAAAGCAATAAAATAAAAAAACACGCTACCAGCGATTTTATGGAAATTGAGCGCCAGCGTGGAATTTCTGTAGCTACCAGTGTAATGACCTTTGAATATGAAGGTTATTTAATTAATTTATTAGATACACCCGGCCATAAAGATTTTGCAGAAGATACTTACCGAACTTTAACTGCAGTGGATAGTGTGGTATTGGTTATTGATAGTGTAAATGGGGTAGAAGAGCAAACCCGAAGGTTGATGGAGGTTTGCAGAATGCGTGATACACCCGTTATAGTGTTCATCAATAAAATGGACAGAGATGGCAAAAATCGTTTTGATTTGTTGGAAGAAATTGAAAAAGAATTGAATATTGCTTTACACCCCATGACATGGCCTATTAATAGTGGGAAAGATTTTAAAGGGGTATACAATATTACCAATAAAAATTTATTGTTATTTACTGCCGGTACCAAAGCAGATGATGAAGATGTATTACAAATTGATGATTTGAATAGCCCAATAGTTGACAATAAAATTGGTGAACGCGATGCTGCACAATTAAGAGAGGATGTGGAACTGATTGAAGGTGTACATGGCAATTTGGTGATTGATGATTATTTGGCAGGAAAAGTAGCTCCCTTATTCTTTGGTAGTGCTGTGAATAATTTTGGGGTGCAGGAAATGTTGAATACTTTTATTCATATTGCACCTACTCCTAGAAACAGGGCTACCTCAAAAGGATCGGTAGCTCCGGATGATAGTACATTTAGTGGATTCATTTTTAAAATACATGCCAATTTAGATCCTCGTCATAGAGATCGAATAGCTTTTTTGAGAGTTTGCAGTGGTAAATTTGAACGTAGTAAATATTACCATCATGTTCGGTTGAATAAAGATATTCGCTTTAATAATCCCTATTCATTTTTGGCAAGAAGTAAAGATGTGATTGAAGATGCTTATCCTGGTGATGTGGTGGGTTTGTTTGATACCGGAAATTTTAAAATTGGTGATACACTTACAGAGGGAGCCAACTTTTATTTTCTGGGTATACCCACATTTTCTCCGGAAATATTCAAGGAATTGGTGAATAAAGACCCCATGAAAGCCAAACAATTGGAGAAAGGCATTCAGCAGTTAACCGATGAAGGTGTTGCGCAGTTATTTTCTCAATTTGGGGGAACCAAAAAGATTATTGGATGCGTTGGTGAGTTGCAGTTTGAGGTGATTCAATACCGGTTATTGCAGGAATATGGCGCTGCGGTTGAGTTCAGGTCGTTGCCATTTTATAAAGCCTGCTGGCTTACCAGCACGAATGCTAAAAAGTTAGAAGACTTTTTACGATTTAAGCAACAAAATACCGCAGAAGATAAAGACGGACATCCGGTATATTTAGCCCAAAGTGAATGGTTTTTAAATACGGAAATAACCAATAACCCGGATATTATTTTTCACTTTAGCAGTGAAATTCATAAGTAACTTTTGTTGAATAAATGAATTGATCCTAATTCGTATTAAATATTTGAGATGAACGAATCTGAAATACTCGATGTAATCATTATTGGTGGCGGACCCATTGGTTTGGCTTGTGCATTAGAAGCAAAAACACATCAATTAAATTATGTAATTCTTGAAAAAGGATGTCTGGTGAATTCATTGTACCATTATCCCATGAATATGACATTCTTCTCAACTTCTGAAAAGTTAGAAATTGGGGGAGTGCCATTTGTGAGCATTGCGTCAAAGCCTACCCGTAATGAAGCTTTGGAATACTATAGGCGAGTGGCCATTAAAGAACAACTCAATATTCATTTGTTTGAAAAAGTATTGTCTGCCAAGCCGTTACAGGAAAGAAATAAACCTGTTTTTGAGGTAAAAACTCCAAAGGCTACTTATCACAGTTACAATATTGTTATTGCAACGGGGTTTTATGATATTCCTTTTTTATTAAACGTACCGGGGGAAGATTTACCAAAAGTTACGCATTATTATAAAGATCCTCATTTTTATGCTTTTCAGCAGGTGATTGTGGTAGGTGCCAATAATTCGGCAGTTGATGCTGCATTAGAAACATGGCGTAAGGGCGCAAACGTTACCATGGTAATTCGGGAAAGCCAGATTGGTGAAAGGGTAAAATATTGGGTACGACCGGATATCATCAACAGAATTGAAGAAGGCTCTATCAGGGCATATTTTAATTCTGTTATTACGGCTATAGAACCACATCAGGTACATATTCAAACGCCGGATGGTGCGGTTACCATTCCCAACCAATGGGTGATTGCAGCTACGGGTTATCAGCCCGATTTCTCATTCCTGCAGCAAATGGGTATTCAATTGTCGGATGATGGGGTAAAGAAACCATCTTATGATGAAAACACACACGAAACCAATATACCCGGCATTTATTTGGCAGGAGTGGTTTGTGGCGGATTGAATACACACCGGTTATTTATTGAAAATTCGCGGGAACATGCGGTTAAAATTTTGAATCATATTGCCGCAAAAAATACATAATAGCATTAATAAACGGGATGGTATTTTGTAGTGGCTGCATACTGAACAGAACGTAGAAGTGTGCGACGCAACGAAGCTGCACAATGGTATAATGCCGGGTACAACAATACCATCCCGTTGGTAATTAGTTTATTGCAAAGTTGCAAGTGCATCTTTAATTCTTGCCCAGGCCTTTTCAATATTTTCCATGCTGTTGGCAAAAGAGAATCGAATACAGTTGGGTTCACCAAAAGCATCGCCCATTACGGATGAAACATGTGCTGTGTTTAGTAAAAACATGCTTAAATCGGCTGCATTGGCAATGGTTTCAGTGCCATTCTTTTTACCATAATAAGCACTTACATCAGGAAATACGTAAAATGCGCCCTGTGGTTCAAAACATTTAAAACCCGGAATGCTCTTTACCAATGCTAATGTTTTTTCTCTGCGGCGGGCAAATTCGGCAGTCATGGCACGTGAAGGTGCCAAATCGCCGGTAAGTGCTGCTACAGCTGCTTTTTGAGTGATAGAGCAGGTGCCACTGGTAAATTGGCCTTGCAATTTTTCGCAGGCTTTTACAATATCTGTATTGGCTGCAATATAACCCAAGCGCCAGCCCGTCATGGCAAAGCCTTTACTTAATCCGTTTATAACAACAACTCTTTCTTTAATAGAAGGGAATTGCGCAATACTTTCATGTTGACCAATGAAATTAATATATTCGTAAATTTCGTCAGATAAAATGGTTATTTTAGGATGCTTTTCAAATATTTTTACCAATGCAGCCAGTTCATCTTTCGTGTATACGGCACCGGATGGGTTACAGGGTGATGAAAACATGAATACACGGGTATTGGAGGTAATGGCTGCTTCTAATTGCTGTGGCGTAATTTTAAAATGATTTTCAACAGTGGTTCTTATTTCCACAACATGACCACGTGCAATTTTTACCAATTCTGAGTAAGTTACCCAATAAGGTGTAGGTATTATTACTTCATCGCCTTCATCCACTAAAGCAAGGATGGCATTGGCCAAACTTTGTTTGGCTCCGGTAGAGGTGATGATGTTTTCGGGTTGATAATCTAAATGGTTATCGCGTTTTAATTTGGTGCAAACGGCTTCTTTTAAATCGGCAAATCCGGCAACAGGTGTGTAATGGCTCCAGTTGTCGTTAATGGCTTTAATGGCCGCATCTTTTATATGTTGGGGGGTATCAAAATCGGGTTCGCCGAGGCTCAGGTCAATTACATCAATGCCTTTTGCCCTTAGTTCGCGGCCTAATTTGGCCATTTTGAGTGTTTCCGGTTCGCTAAAACGCAGTAGTAAAGTAGATAAATTGGTACTCATGATTCAATTGCTTTTTAAATGGCACCAAATGTACTTAATTACTGAACAGGTTTGTTAGAGAATTTTCAGCAGAAACTGTAAAAACTAAATAAAATTTACTGTTTTTGGTAATCGAATATAAATTCTGATAAATCCGGCAGATAGGTTCGTTTTCTGGTTAACTCATATTGGTAAATCAGTTGTCCGATATTTTTCATGAATGGATAGCCGATGGAATTATAATCATATTGATCATCGTTGTAAATGCCATCTGTATTGCAGGAAATGGTGGCACTCAACATGAATTCAACTTTGTTTTTTGTGTCGATGATATAGGACACGTCGGTTAAAAAACCATAAGCATCGCCTACCTTATTAAAAATTCGGATGTTTTGAGGTAATGCCCCTTTTTCAGAACCATACATTAAAAATTTGCAATAAGCATCCCAGTAAGTTGCGGTATCATAATTGGGATAATTGCTTTCGTGGGGGTAGGCACTCATCCAGTGTAATAGAAATTTTCTGTCGGCGGTTGTTAGGTTAAACTTGTTTTGCGGCGGAACGGATTCCGGAAAAATAACGGAGCGAAGCATATGGGTTAAATCTTGTAAATACACCCTATTTTTTTCTGAAAAATTGAAGGGCTGGTTAAGCAACTTTCCATTGCTATAATAACCCTTTCCTAAAAACACTTTCAGGTTCGGCAATGGGTCATCGTTATATTGCGCCGGTTGATGCCATAATTGTTTGCCTGAAGTGTCGTAAAAAGCGCAGGCATTGGTTTGGCGGTTTTGTTCATCCGTTAAACTTACCTGTAGCCGATGGCGTATAATGGCATTAGGATAACCTTTTTGTTTGAGTTGATTTAGGATGGTATTTTGCCCTAAAAATTCATAAAGGCGATTAAATGCATCATTGTCGCTTACCAAAAAAATTTGTTTGATGTAATTGGCAATGGTAGGCCGGCTATCTATGGCTGTAGGCTGTGTAAAAACAAAACTTTGTTGGGGCGCACTGCTATCTGTAATCAGCGTAGTGTTGGCATTTATTTCGGGAATATTGAGTGAATTTAATTTTTCCAATGCCAAAAAAGCAATGGGCATTTTTACCGTGCTGGCCGGATAAAAATAATTGTTATTAGAGGTATTAAAATGGAATTCTTTAAAAATGGGTTGATTGTTTTTATCGCGGTTAATTTGAGTGTAAATAATCTGAATATTATATGCTTGCCGGTTTTGTAATATGGCTGAAAATTGACTGGGATGTTGTTGCATCAAAGTTTCTATGAAATTAACTGGAAGTTTATTCTGCATCATTTTTTTAGGGGTATTGCAGGCAAATAATATTGCGACGATAAAAAAAGTAAACATTTTTTGAAGCATTTCCAAATATACAAATCCTGTAACATTACATGAAGCCGGTGCCTAACTTTGCATTATGGTAAATCAGGTACATGAGTCTATATCATTTTTTGATATTTTTAAAATAGGCGTGGGGCCTTCCAGTTCGCATACTTTAGGCCCATGGAAAGCAGCTTTGCAATGCGTTAGTAATTTACAAAGTGCTCATCAATTACAGATAGTGCAAAAAATACAGGTGTTACTGTATGGTTCATTAGCCAAAACAGGGCATGGGCACGGTACTGATATTGCAGTGATGATGGGCCTTTGCGGCGAAAATCCTGAAACAATTGATGTGAATACCATTCTACCCAAAGTGGCTCATATTCAAGCACATAGCACCCTATATTTAGGCAGTGAAAAAGCAGTTCCTTTTCGTCCTGCAACGGATATTATTTTTCTGAAACAGGAAAATTTGCCTTTTCACCCCAACGGACTTTCTTTCTTGATAACATTGAAAGATGGGCAGCAAATATGTGCTACCTATTATTCTATAGGTGGTGGTTTTATTGTTCAGGAAGGAGTGCAACAGGCAACAACCTACCATTCTGTTGAATTACCTTTTCCGGTTAATACTGCGAACGATTTATTGCGTTGGTGCATGAAAGGGCTTAGCATTAGTGATGTGGTGATGGAAAATGAACTGGCGTGGCGCAGTGAAGAGGCCACTCGCGAAGGTGTTTTACATATTTGGGAAACCATGCGGGATTGTATTTACAGAGGGTGCCATACACAGGGCGAATTGCCCGGTGGGTTAAAAGTAAAACGCAGGGCATTTGAGCTGAATAAAAAATTAATGGGTGGTACGGTTGCTCCGGATTATGCTACCTGGCTCAGTAAAATACAGGCAGGGGGCAATTGTTTTCAATATACATTAGATTGGGTGAGTTGTTTTGCTTTGGCCGTAAATGAAGAAAATGCATCGTTTGGAAGGGTGGTAACTGCACCAACCAATGGCGCTGCGGGTGTAATTCCTGCCGTATTACAATATTTTATTTGTTTTTGTAATGGGAATGAAACGGATAAAATTATTCGTTTTCTGTTAACGGCCTCTGAAATTGGTTCAATTTTTAAAAAAGGGGCTACTATTTCTGCGGCAATGGGTGGCTGTCAGGCCGAAATTGGTGTAAGCAGTGCCATGGCAGCCGCTGCTTTAACTGAATGTATGGGAGGTAGCCAGCGACAGGCATTAATGGCTGCAGAAATTGCCATGGAGCATCATTTGGGTTTAACCTGCGACCCCATTGGCGGGTTGGTACAAATACCCTGTATTGAACGCAATACCATGGGTGCCATTAAGGCCATTACCGCATCGCAATTAGCTTTGCAAAGTGCTCCCGATTTTGCCAAAGTAAGTTTAGACAAAGTAATTAAAACCATGTGGGATACGGCTTTAGATATGAACAGCAAATACAAAGAAACCTCCGATGGTGGTCTTGCTGTAAATATTCCATTGGGTTTAAGTGAATGTTGATGTGCTAACACATGATTGAACTGAATAGATTAATTCAATAATGGATTGGCAACAATAGCATCGTAACTTAAATTGCTGTAATCTCTTATTTCATGGTACAGTGTATCTCTTTCTACGGGTTGGCGGTTTACCTGTTTAATCAGGGTCACTAAATCGGCGGTTGACATGCTTGGATTTTGTTCTTCACTTCCCGCCATTGAATAAATTTTGGTAGAATCATCAATGGTGCCGTCAATATCATTCACACCAAACTGAATTGTAAGTTGTGCATTCTTTCTGCCCAACATAGGCCAATAGGCTTTCATATGCGGGAAATTATCTAAATACAGCCTTGCTACTGCATACATTTTTAAATCTTCCACAATGGTTGATTCCGGCACATGGCTCATGTCATTGTCTTTATTCCTGAATTTTAAAGGAATAAATGTGTTAAACCCGCCGGTTTCATCCTGCAATTGACGCAAACGTTCCATGTGGTCAATCCGGTGCCAGTATTTTTCAATATGGCCATACAACATGGTGGCATTGGTATGCATGCCTAATTGATGTGCCGCTTTATGAATGTGTAACCAGCCATCTGCATCTACTTTGTCTGCACAAATTTGGGTACGTATTTCCGGATGAAAAATTTCAGCACCGCCACCGGGTAATGAGTCTAAACCTGCTTCATGTGCTATGCGCATGCCTTCTTCAACAGAAACTTTGGCTTTTCTAAACATATAATCCAACTCAACGGGAGTAAATGCTTTAATGTGTAAATCGGGGCGATGTGCTTTAATGGCTTTTAACAGCGCGGTAAAAAACTGTAAATCCATTTTAGGATGAACACCACCCACAATATGCACTTCAGTAACCGGTTTGCCATCATAGCTTTTCACAATATCCAGCATTTGTTCAATGCTCAGTTCCCAGCCTTCTTCGCGGTGTGCATATAAACGCGAATAGGCACAGAATTTACAACTGAACACACAAACATTGGTAGGCTCGATATGAAAATTACGATTGAAATAAGTTTTATCACCATGCTTTTGTTCTCGTACAAAGTTGGCCAATGCACCTAAAAATGGTAAAGAGCCTTTTTCAAATAATTGTACACCTTCTTCAAAACTGATACGCTGATTGGCAAATATTTTTTTGGCAATGGGTTGTAAATTTTTATCGGCTGTTTGAATCAGCATATCTGAGGAGTTATATACAGTTGCTTTCATCTTCTATTTTTTTTTTGACAGGCAAAACTACCATTATAATTGTTTACATGAAGGGAATGTTAAGCAATAACCAAAAATTACTATCTTCCGTTTTAAATTATTATTAACCTTGCTTGCTCTGAATGGAGTTACCTGGCGTTTTAAAATACTGCCATCTATTTTATGCAAGAAGAAAAACAAATGCAATGAATATTAAGTTTAGATTGATTTTGCTTAGTTTTTTAGAGTTTTTTATTTGGGGTTCCTGGTTAATTACTGTGGGTGCTTATTGGTTTCAAAACAAACAATGGACGGGAGAAGATTTTGGTAAAATTTTTTCAACTATGGGCATGTCTGCCATTTTTATGCCGGCTATTATGGGAATTATTGCCGACAGATATATAAATGCCGAAAAATTGTTGGCTTTTTGTCATTTAGCAGGTGCTGCAATATTGTTTTATTTACCCACGGTAAATGATCCCGATACTTTTTTCTGGGTACTGTTATTGTATATGGTTTTTTATATGCCAACTTTAGCACTGGCCAATACGGTTTCGTATACTGCATTAATTAAAAACGGGAAAAATATTATTGAAGATTTTCCTCCCATCAGAGTATGGGGTACCATTGGTTTTATTGTAGCCATGTGGATTGTAAGTTTATTGCATATTGAAACTTCTGCCAGTCAATTTTATGTGGCTGCTATCGCATCATTACTGTTTGGTGTATATGCATTTACTTTACCCAAATGTCCGCCGCAGGCAAAAACCGGTGAGAAAAAATCATTTGCCGACATGATGGGGTTAAAGGCCTTTTCTCTGTTTGGACAATACAAAATGGCACTGTTTTTTATTTTTGCTATGCTTTTGGGTGCTGCCCAGCAATTAACGAATGCTTACGGTGATACTTTTCTGCATGATTTTGCAAAGATTGATGCCTACAAAAATACCATCGCCGTAAAATTTCCGGCTATTATTATGTCTATTTCTCAAATTTCTGAAACCTTGTTTATTTTGGCCATTCCTTTTTTTCTTAGAAAGTTTGGAATTAAGATAGTGATGTTGTTGAGTATGTTAGCCTGGGTATTGCGTTTTGGCTTGTTTGCATATGGCAATCCTAGTAATGGATTGTGGATGATTATTCTTTCCTGCATTGTTTATGGAATGGCTTTCGATTTTTTCAATATAACCGGTTCTTTGTTTGTAGATACGCAGATACAACCACAAATACGTGCCAGCGCACAGGGAATTTTTATGATGATGACCAATGGAGTAGGTGCCTTATTGGGCAGCCGTATTAGTGGTTATGCCATCTCCCGATTTTTTACCCATAGCGATAAAAGCCTTGATTGGTATGGTATCTGGATGTCGTTTTCTGTATATGCCATTATTATTGCAGTATTGTTTTTGCTGCTGTTTCGACATAAACACAGGCCGGAAGAAGTATTGCAAATGCAACATTAAAAGAATGAGGCCACCTCCATTGTTGTTGGAACGGCCTCATTGAAATTAAGTCAATCTATTTTACTTATGCGTTTCAATTTTTTTCACAAAATTGGCTTTGGGTTGTGCCCCCACTAATTTATCAACTACTTCTCCATTTTTAATAAACAGGATAGCGGGGATGCTGGTAATGCCATAGTTTAAACTTACCTGCGGATTATGGTCAACATTTAATTTGCCCACTTTAACCACGCCTTCATACTCTTTTGCCAGCTCTTCTACAACCGGACCAATAGCGCGACAAGGGCCACACCATTCTGCCCAAAAATCAATCATAGTTAATTTATCGCTTGCCAAAACTTCTGTTTGAAAGTTCGCATCTGTAATTTCTAAAGCCATTGTACAATTTTTTATGGTTATGAATAATTTCTAGATTTGTCGCAAAAATAAATCCAAACTTACAATATGTTTGAAACCAGTTATACACCACTGTTAATTATGACTTTGTGATGACTGAAACGTTTGTTTTCAGCCATTTTGCCCTAATAGGGGGCAAATCGTCAGTTGCTGATTCTGCCATTAATTTTGCAAATGCACATTTACCTGTACTTCCGGATGGTTTTGTAAAAACTGAATCAAATCATCATTCAGTAAAATACTCACTTCATTGTTGTATAAACTAATTTTCAGGTTTTCAGCGTTATCAATTATGTTGAATTTTAAAAGTGTTTTTCCCGGATATGCTTTTACATTTTCGGCAAAAAAATTAATCCATTCTTTCGTTAGGTCAACTGGCTCCATATTGATTTCGAGCATACGGGTAGTTCGTTCTTTCAGGGTTTCTAACAGATAGAGCTGGTTAATTTTAAATTCAAAATTTTCCTCACTTTTATAACGTTGCCTGAAATTGCCTGAGAGAAATACTTTCTGGCCCTTTTCCAAATAGTTTTGAAATTTTACATAATCTTCACTCCAAAGGGTGAATTCTGTTTTTCCTGAAAAATCTTCAATGATAAATGAGCCAAAATTTTTGCCTGTTTTGGTTACCCTGTGTTGAACATCTACAATTAAACCTGCTATACGTACCGTTAAATTGGCAGCTTGTTTTATGAGGTTGGTATCCATTTTTACTTCATTAAACTCTGCAATTTCAATAATTTGATAATGTTGCAATTCAAACCGGTAATGATCTAATGGATGTCCACTCATGAACATACCCGTTACTTCTTTTTCATAGTTTAATTTTTCTGTTAAAGACCACTCTTCACATTCAGCTATTTTGGGTACCGGAATTTCCATAGCAACAGGCAGTTCTCCAAACAAAGTATTGGCAGTACCACTTTTTATTTGTCCACTGGCAGCACCGTAATTAATAATTTTTTCCAGATTGCTAATTTTATCTCCATCGCTTTTGGCAAAAAATTGTGCCCGATTCATTTGTGGAAAACAGTCGAACGCACCGCTATATGCCAAACTTTCCATCGATTTTTTATTGACAGAACGTTGATTGACCCTTCTAATAAAATCAAAAATATCTTTAAACTGTCCGTTTTTATTGCGCTCTTCAATAATGTTTTCAATAGCGGCATCACCTACGCCTTTAATGCCACCCAATCCAAAACGAATTTCTCCTTTTTTATTCACGGCAAAGCCTTTCAACGATTCGTTAATATCCGGCCCCAAAACTTTGATACCCATTCGCTTACACTCTTCCATAAAAAAAGTAATTTTATCAATACTTCCTGCATGGTTGAGAACAGCCGACATGTATTCTCCCGGATAATGTGCCTTTAAATAGGCAGTTTGATACGCCACATAAGCATAACAGGTACTGTGCGATTTATTGAAAGCATACTGCGCAAAGGCCTCCCAGTCAGTCCATATTTTTTCCAAAGCATCTGCTGAATGTCCTTTGGCTTTACCGCCCTCAATAAACTGCGCTTTCATTTTATCCAACACACTTTTTTGTTTTTTACCCATTGCTTTTCGCAACACATCGGCATCGCCTTTGCTAAAACCTGCCAAACTCTGGCTCAATAACATAACCTGTTCCTGATAAACGGTAATGCCATAAGTATCTTTCAGATATAGTTCTGCTTCCGGAATATCGTATACCACTTGTTCCCGCCCTTGTTTACGGGCAATAAAGCTGGGAATATAAGCAATAGGGCCTGGGCGGTATAATGCGTTCATGGCAATTAAATCATCAAACTGATCGGGCTTTAATTCACGCAGGTATTTTTGCATGCCAACACTTTCAAACTGGAATGTGCCATTGGTTTCACCTTTCTGATATAATTGAAAAGTTTTTTCATCATCTAATGGAATGGTATCTAAATCAATTTCTATTTGATGATTTTGTTTGATTAATTCAAGTGCGGTTTTAAGAATCGAAAGCGTTTTTAAGCCCAGAAAGTCCATTTTAATTACACCGGCTTCTTCAATACTACTGCCTTCAATTTGTGTTAACCATAAAGAAGAATCTTTTGCAGTAGCAACAGGAATCAGTTCCGTTAAATCTTTTGGGGCAATGATGATGCCTGCAGCATGCACACCGGTATTGCGGATGCTGCCTTCAAGTCTGTCAGCTTCTTTTAAAACCTGGGAACGAATATCATCTCCGGCATAAATTTCCCTGAGTTTTTTAATGTTCTCAATATCTTCCTGAGTATATCCTTCTTTTTCTTCTAATGATTTTTCGCCCTCTTTGGCGGTGATGGGTGCATGTAAAACTCTTCTTAATTCGGTTCCGGGTTTATCGGGCACCAATTTAGCCAGCATATTGGCTTCGGCCAGCGGCAAATCCATTACCCGGGCAACATCTTTAATGCTGCTTTTGGCAGCCATGGTACCATAGGTAATAATTTGTGCCACTTGATTTTTTCCATATTTCTCAACCACATAATCAATTACTTTCTGACGGCCATCATCATCAAAGTCGGTATCAATATCGGGCATTGATTTACGATCGGGGTTTAAAAACCGCTCGAACAATAAATTGTATTTAATGGGGTCAATATTGGTAATGCCAATACAATAAGCCACCACCGAACCGGCGGCAGAACCGCGGCCCGGGCCTACAAACACTTTCATGTGCCTGCCTGCCTTAATAAAATCGCTTACAATTAAAAAGTAGCCTGCAAAGCCCATGGTTTTAATGGTAAACAATTCAAAGTCAATACGTTCTTGGGTTGTGGCATTCATTTCGCCATAACGTTGTTTGGCTCCTTCATAAGTAAGGTGTTTTAAATATTCCCACTGGTTCAAATTATCATCATCATGAATTTTAAAAGAAGTCGGAATAGGGAAGGCCGGCAGTAAAATATCTTTTTTTAAATTGAGTACTTCAATTTTATCTACAATGGCATTGGTATTGTCAATGGCTTCCGGAATGTCGGCAAACAGGGTAGCCATTTCTTCCGGTGTTTTAAAATAAAACTGATCGTTCGGAAATTTAAAACGCCGGTTTTTGATCTGCACTTCATCATTTACAAAATCATCAAAACCCGGTGTAGATTGTTTTTCACCGGTATTTACGCACAATAAAATATCATGTGCATTGTAGTCGTCACGTTCAGTATAGTGGCTATCGTTTGTAGCTATTACCGGAACATTGTATTTTTTGGAAAACTGTAAAAGGGTATGGTTGATGATTTCCTGTTCTTTAATGTTGTGGCGTTGTAATTCAATATAATAATCCTCGCCAAAAATATCTAACCACCATTTAAATTCCTGTTCAGCTTTGGCAGTATCGCCTTTTAAAATGGTTTGTGGCACATAAGCGCCAATGCAGCAGGTGGTGGCAATGAGGCCTTCATGGTATTGCAGAATTAATTCTTTGTCAATTCTGGGATACTTGCTATACATGCCTTCAATAAATCCCAATGAGGTTAATTTAATGAGGTTTTGGTAGCCTTGTTTATTTTTAGCCAGCAATACCTGATGGTAGCGCTGGTCTTTTAATTCTTTAGTGAAAGTTTTAATATGCCTGTTTTCTACCACATAAAATTCGCAACCCACAATGGGCTTAATAACAGGTTCTAATATATCTTTACCATTGGCATCTTTACCAACTACTTTTGTGTTTTTCCAGGCCTGATTCACAAAATCAAATACGCCAAACATATTTCCATGGTCAGTTAAAGCCACAGCCGGCATGTTATTAGCGGCCGCTTTTTTGTAAAGTGAACCGATGGAAGCTGCCCCATCGAGTAAGGAATATTGCGAGTGAACATGTAGATGTGAAAATTTAGGCATGATTGTTGAAAATTTGAAACCATTCAAAAGTCAAAGGTACTGCTTTCGGCAGGCAGATGAAGTTGAAAAATTTATCCACAATTTCGGTGTTATAAAGTTGAATGGATAAAAGTTGTGCAGGTTTTGGCAGCTTAAAAAAGGGTTGTTTATTTTGCAAGCTATGGCAAAGCGTTGTATAACAATTTTTTTTATTGCGGGAATAGTTTTAGCTGTAACCGGTTGTAAAACTTTGCGGAAAATTACAGCCCACGATAATTCATTAACCACTACTTCCAAATCGGTAAAATCGGGAAACCCTGAATTTATTGATGGAATAGAAATTGCCCCCGGTTCAGTTGTAAATTCCCGCCATAAAACAGCTACTACAAAAATTAACACCTTGAATCGTGCTGCTGCCAATGAAAATAATCCCAATAGCTGGGTAAGTATCGAAAAAGCCAACTGGCTGCAAATGAAATATGCCATTATAATGGATGCAACGGTTGAAAAGTTAACCGATATTCTTTTGCTACAAAAAATTGACGAATGGTGGGGTACCAATTATTGCTTAGGCGGCAGTACAAAAGCATGTATTGATTGTTCTGCTTTTACCTATATTGTAATGCGGGATGTTTATGGAGTGAATTTACCCCGTACAGCGCAGGAACAATATAATAGCTGTTCTAAAATACCCGATGATTCGTTGCAAGAAGGTGATTTGGTATTTTTTCATACCGGTGGTAGAAGAAGCAGAGCCATTTCACATGTAGGTGTTTATGTAGCCAATAATAAATTTGCCAATGCTTCTACAAGCGGTGGCGTTACCATCAGCGATTTGAATGATCCATACTGGAAAAGGGCTTACCGGGGTGCCGGGAGAGTTCGATAAACCGATTATTTATTCGCTATTCTTTTTCAGCTGCGCCCCGCTTAATGTGAAATACATTATTTTTACAGCTTGTTTGTTTTTTATTAACTGTACTGTACGCCTCTTACTATGCAAAAAAATCTACTGTCGCGCCTACAGCGCTGGATACTCATATTGTCTGCTACTTTCTTCCTGCTGATGAGTATTGCCCGAATTTTTACTTTCTGCTTATTCAATACAGGTGCTTTTTCATGGAAATCTTTTTTGTTTGTATTGTGGATGGGTTTTCGGTTTGATGCCAGGGATGTAGGTATTATGGCCATACTGATGTTAATATTGGGCGCCATTAAGCCCTTGCATCCTTTCCGAAAAAAATTGGGGAAAACAGTTGCCTATATTTTATGGTTCGTAGCTATTGTGCTGTTTACCTTGTTTTATGCATTTGATTATGGACATTTTGCTTATTTAGATGTGCGCTTAAATGCACAGGCACTCGATTTTTTACATAATACACGCATTTCACTCGGCATGTTGTGGGAAACCTATCATGTTATTTGGATTGTATTGGGAATGATTCTTTTTATATGGCTCAGTTTTTTTTTGGTAAAATATACGCATAGGCTCATTGCACAGTCTGCTGATATGCAGGAGCCCTACAAAAAACGGAGAGGTTTATTTTCCATCCTGTATTTTCTACTATTTGGCTTTGGAATTTTTGGGAAATTTGATCAGTTTCCACTGCGTTGGAGTGATGCATTTTCGTTGAACAGCGATTTTAATGCGCAGGCCGCTTTAAATCCATTTCAAAGTTTTTTCAGTACGCTGGCTTTTCGGCAATCTACTTATGATGTGGAAAAGGCAAAGAAATATTATCCTTTAATGGCCAACTATTTAGGCATTACCCATCCGGATGCCAATCATTTAAATTATACCAGGCATATTGTACCCGATTCCAGTTTGTCTGCAACCACACATCCCAATATTATTTTAGTTATTTCAGAAAGTTTTAGTGCTTATAAAAGTTCGTTGTTTGGCAATCCGTTAAATAGCACACCATTTATTGATCAAATGGCAGCAAAAAGTATTTTCTTTGATCATATGTTTACACCCGGTTTCGGAACGGCACGTGGTGTTTGGACCACTATTACCGGATTAACCGATGTTGAACAAAATAAAACGGCCAGTCGTAATCCGCAAATTGTTGATCAGCAAACCATTATCAATTCATTCAAAAACTACGGCCATTATTATTTTATTGGTGGCAGTACCAGTTGGGCCAATATAAAAGGCTTGTTGGAAAATAATATAGATAGTTTGCATATTTATGAAGAGAAAGATTATACCGCACCACGGTTAGATGTTTGGGGCATCAGCGATCACAATTTATTTACCGAAGCCAATAAGGTACTGGTAAAACAAACCCGGCCATTTTTTGCTGTGATACAAACTGCTGATAATCACCGGCCTTATTCTATAGCTCCGGAAGATTTGCAAACTTTTAAAAAGGTAACGGTACCCAATGATACATTATTGAAATATGGATTTACCTCGAACGATGAACTCAATGCCTTTCGTTATTTTGATTTTAACGTGCAGCATTTTATTGAAACCATACAAAAGGAACCCTATTTTAATAATACCATCATTGCATTTATTGGCGATCATGGATTGGTTGGAAATGCAGATGCTTTATTTCCCAAAGCATATACAGCACAGGGGCTTACCAAAAATCATGTTCCTTTTATTATATACGCTCCAAAATTAGTACAACCTGCAAAGCATAGTATGATTGCTTCGCAGGTAGATGTATTGCCTGTATTGGCAGGAATTGCCAATATTCCATATACCAATACCGGTATGGGCAGAGACTTATTGCATGTGAAAGATACTACCCAAAACATGGCATTTATTTTTGAAGGAGAACAACAACAATTGGGATTATTAAAACATCAATATTTTGTAACCCAACCCATTGGAAAACCGGAGAAAATTAAAATATTTTCGATGGAAAATAATGTACCGATTCCTAAAGATGCAATTACCGATTCTATTCAAAAAGATATGCAGTTATGGATGCAAGCCATTTATGAAACTACCCGGTACATTACACACCATAATAAGAAAGTGCAGCAAAATGAGTGAAATTAATGAATTAGTTTTTTTTAAAAATTATAATTACAGTTATAAATAAAATTAACTTATCAAATCGCAATAAATATTTGTATTTCTAAAAAAACTCCTGAATTTTCAGGAGTTTTTTTATTGAGAGCGGAGAGAGAGGGATTCGAACCCCCGGACCTGTTACAGTCAACGGTTTTCAAGACCGCCGCATTAAACCGCTCTGCCATCTCTCCGGGTGCAAAATAAAGGTGCGGCTGTTTATCTTCCAAAAAAATTATACTTTATCTGCTTCTTATTTTGCAATATCCTTTTTAAATTGTATTTTTCATTGGCTTTTGTAACTGCTAAACTGCTTCTAAATATGAAAAAAGTAAAAGATATTTTAAACAGAAAAGGTACTGCTGTGATAGGCGTACCTGCTAACACATTGGTTTTTGATGCTTTAAAATTAATGGCCGACAAAAACATTGGCTCTGTAGTAGTTCAAAATGAACAAAAACAATACATTGGCTTACTTACCGAACGTGATTATGCCCGTAAAGTAATTTTAGCCGGTAAACATTCTGAACAAACCACTGTTGCAGAAATTATGAGTACAGGATTGCCGCATATTACCCCCGAAACTTCTATTGAAAGTTGTATGCACATTATGAGCGATAATAATATCCGCTATTTGCCGGTGTTCGATCAAACAGATAGTTTATGCGGTATTGTTTCGATTAATGACGTAATTTATGAAACCATTCACGATCAAAAAGAAACCATCGAACAACTGCACAGTTACATACAATCCACTTAAAAAAGGGGTTCCGCAGAAAAAAATGGTACAAACCGCTTTTCTTATCTTTGCGGTTCATGAAACAATTATCTGTAATAAATAAATATTTCTGGAAGTATAAAACCAGATTTCTGTTAGGTATACTTTTCATTATTCTGTCTAACTATTTTCGAATCCTGGCTCCTCAGGTTTCCGGTTATGTGGTAGATCAGGCTGAGCATCTGATTCTACAACAAACTGCAGCTAATACTATACATGAAAATAAACGGATTGCCAATTACGATTTTTTGGTGCAACATTTTATTAAAGTTATTCAGGCAGAAAACAACAGTTTTTCAACCAATATCTTCATCAGTGCAGTGGTTTTGTTTTTACTGGCATTAATAGGTGGTTTCTTTATGTTTTTAATGCGGCAAACCATTATAGTAATGAGCCGTCATATAGAGTTTGATCAAAAAAATGAAATATTTACCCATTATCAACAATTAGACGCTGCTTTTTATAAAACGCATAGTACCGGCGATTTAATGAACCGTATTACTGAAGATGTAAGCAGGGTAAGAATGTATGCCGGCCCGGCAGTGATGTATTTTATTAATTTGGCCGCTACCATTGGTTTCTGCCTGTTCTTTATGTTTCAAACCAATTGGCATTTAACATTGTATGTATTATCGCCATTGCCCATTTTGGCTATTACCATTTATTATGTAAATACCATCATTAACCGGAAAAGCGAAAAAATTCAGGCACTATTATCCGATTTAACTACCGCTGCGCAGGAATCGTATTCCGGTATTCGGGTTATTAAATCATTTGTTCAGGAAAAATCGATGTTGCATTTTTTTGATAAGAACAGCGAGGAATACAAAAAAAATGCCATTGGACTGGCGAAGGTAGAAGCCATCTATTTCCCATCCATGACGCTGTTAATTGGCATCAGTACTTTATTAACCATTGCCATTGGCGGATGGTATCTCATTCATCAACAATACAATGTAAGTGCAGGAACCATTTTAGAGTTTGTAATTTATATTAACATGCTTACGTTTCCGGTAAGTGCAATTGGCTGGACAGCCAGTATGATTCAACGGGCTGCTGCTTCACAAAAAAGAATCAATGAGTTTTTAAACACTACACCGGAAATACAAGATAAACCGAATTTAAAACCGGTGCATGTTTCGGGTGATATTCATTTCAATCAAATCAGTTTTACATATCCCAACACAGGCATACAGGCATTATCTAATTTTAATTTAACCGTACAGGCCGGCCAAAAAGTATTGTTACTGGGACGAACCGGTAGCGGTAAATCAACCGTTGCACAATTATTATTGCATTTTTATAACCCCGATAAAGGCAATATTACCATTGGTGGGCACGATATTCAGGATATTCCACTGAGAATTCTTAGAAAAGAAATCAGTTATATTCCGCAGGATGTATTTCTGTTTAGTGATACCATTGCCAATAATATTGCATTCGGTCAGCAAGGGCCTATTGATAAAGCCCAGGTTGAGCAGGCAGCAAAAAACGCCAGCATACACAATGAAATTATGAGTTTTGATAAACATTATGAAACATTGGTAGGAGAGCGGGGCGTTACTTTAAGCGGTGGCCAAAAGCAACGAATATCCATTGCCAGAGCCTTAATAAAACAGCCCGAAGTAATTGTATTTGACGACTGTTTAAGCGCCGTTGATGCAAAAACAGAAAACGAAATTGTAACCAATCTGTATAATTTTTTAAAAGATAAAACCGGCATTATTATTACCCATCGTATTTTCTCAACATTCAGATTCGATAAAATTGTAGTGTTAGAAGATGGTGAAATTACCGAAGAAGGCACCCATGAAAGCCTGATGCAATTAAATGGTTATTACGCAGAATTGTACCGCATACAGGTATTGGAAAAAAATGCAACTGCTTTTGAAGCTTAAAAAAGCTTTCAGGTATAAAGTTTTGGTAATTCATAAACAATACTATATTTGCCAAGCACAAATAATTCAGTAACCAAAATCTTTACAACTGTGGCGTACGAGAATAACGAAAAAAAAATGGAAAGCGTTTATAGTAAACGTATCAGGGCCGGAAAAAGAAGAACCTATTTTTTTGATGTAAGAGCTACAAAAGGCAACGATTATTATTTAACGATTACCGAAAGCAGAAAAAGGTTTGATGATAATGGCTACGACAGGCATAAAATATTCTTGTATAAAGAAGACTTCAACAAATTTATTAAAGCATTGGGCGAAGCGGTTGATTTTGTTAAAACAGATTTAATGCCCGATTTTGATTTTGATGCTTTTAATCACGAATATTCCGAATCAGAAGGATATGAACCGGCAGAACAAAATGTTGTTGTTTCAGTTGTAGAAGAAGCACAAGTTGCCCCTATTGAAATAGCAACTACTTCAATTGAAACAACAATAGCTGAGGTAAATAATACCGATACAGAAGAAGTTGACAAGTGGTAAAATAGAACATTATACTAAAATAGCTTTAACCTTCCTTCGAGCATTCAACGCGAAAAGTAAGGTTTTTTTGTGCAAAATCTGTTACAGAACTGCATTTTAGAAGCATATCTTTTTATTTTTCCTCATTTTAACCCCAGTTCTCCACAAAATATTCCAAAGCATACAATTTTAAAGGTTTTTAGCTATGTTCGCAGGTACTAAAAAACTGTAGAACTGTGCGATTAAAGTCATTAGAAATAAAAGGTTTCAAAAGTTTTGCCGATAAAACCATCGTTAATTTCGATGAAGGAATTACCGGCATTATCGGGCCCAATGGTTGTGGTAAAAGCAATATTATTGATAGTATTCGTTGGGTAATTGGTGAACAGAAAATTTCCTCATTGCGTAGTGAAAATCTGGATGCATTGGTGTTCAATGGCTCTAAAACCCGCAGCCCCAGCGGTTTGGCTGAAGTAAGCCTCACTTTCGAAAATACCAGAAATTTATTACCTACCGAATTTAGCACCGTTACCGTTACCAGAAGGTTTTATAAAAATGGAGATAGTGAATACCGTTTAAATGATGTAGCATGCCGTTTAAAAGACATTCATAACCTGTTTTTAGATACCGGTGTTAGTAATGACAGTTATGCTATTATTGAACTAGGAATGGTAGATGATATTATTAAAGACAAAGAAAACAGCCGCAGAAGAATGTTGGAACAAGCGGCCGGTATTACCATTTATAAAACCAGAAAAAAAGAAGCCAAATCAAAATTAGATGCAACCGAACAGGATTTAGCCAGAATTGAAGATTTACTTTTTGAAATTCATAACCAGCTAAAATCCTTAGAAAGCCAGGCTAAAAAAGCTGAAAAATATTATGAAATAAAAAAAGAATATAAAATCATAGCCGTTGAATTGGCTAAGGCTTCGCTGGAAGGATTTAATTTAACCTATAAAAATTTACAGGAACAGCAGGAACTTGAAACCGATAAAAAAATACGCTTAGAGGCTGAAATAGCCAATCAGGAAGCAGTATTAGAGCAGGAAAAAATTGGGTTTATAGAAAAAGAAAAGGCATTGCAAAGCATGCAATACCAGTTTAATGAACTGGTGCAACAGTTGCGTACCAAAGAAAATGATAAAAATCTCGCCTCACAAAAATTAGTTTTTTTAAAAGAAAAAGAAACCAATTTGAAGCATTTTCTTCAAAATGCGGAAGGCCAGTTAAAAGGAATTGATGAATCACTTGCTTTCAGTAAAGTACAAATAAAGGATGAAGAAAATAAGTTGGCAGATATGCATGCCAATTTAGAAAACCTGAAATATGAGGTGGAACTGAAAAGGCAAATATTTGATGAAAAAAGATCCGGTGTTGATCAACTACGCCAGCAATATCAGCAATTACAACGGTCACAGTTTGACGCAGAAAAAAAAGTAGCCATTGCCGATACTTCTATACAAAATTTGCAGCGTTCGCAAATGCAATTAGCTACCGAACAAAAAAATAGGGAAGCACAATTGCAACAATTAATCATTGAGTTAACCCAAAAAGAACAAACCCTGGCTGAAAAGCGTACACATTTGCAACAAATGCAGGAACAACATGAAAAAACCAAACAGCAAATTCTGGAAACACAACAAGAGCTGGAAGTTTTACGCAATCAGTTAGCAGATGAAAGCCGCAAGTTAGATGCACGCAAAAATGAATACAACCTTTTAAAGAGTTTAATCGATTCAATGGAAGGTTACCCTGAAAGCATTAAATTTTTGCATAAAAATCCGGAATGGGATAATCATGCTCCCATTTTATCAGACATTATTTATGTAAAAGAAGCTTATCGGGCCGCAGTAGAAAATGTGTTGGAGCCTTATCTCAATTATTTTGTGGTAAATAATTTAGAAGAAGGTTTGCAGGCAGTACGTTTATTAGATAAACACCAAAAAGGGAAAGCCAACTTTTTTATGTTGGATAAATTTCAACATTATTCTATCGGCATAGCACAGCCTGCACAAACCATTGCGGCCATGGACATTATTGAAGTAGATGATCAATACCGGCCATTAGCTGCTTATTTACTTGGCCATGTATTTATTGCAGAATCAGAAGTTCTAATGGAACAGGATGTATTTTCTGATGCCATTATTCTGGAAAAATCGGGCAAAATTGTAAAGGGTAAATACACGTTAACCGGCGGTAGCGTTGGCTTGTTTGAAGGAAAGAAAATTGGGCGTGCAAAAAATTTGGAAAAATTAGAAGAAGAAATTCAGGAGCAGGAAGCAGTGGTAAATTTACTGAAAGCAGATATTCAGCACAACCATCAAAAAGTGGTGGGGTTTAATGAACAATTGAAAGAACAAACCATACGTGCCACTGAAAATGAAATTAATCAATTAATTAATCAGGTTTTTGCTGCTAAAAATAAAATCGAAAACATCACTGCTACTCAGCAACAAACCCAGCAACGGCTAGAAGAAATTGAACAACGTATGCAGGATGAGCAGGATAGCATTGCTGAAACCAGGCAAACCCTTGCGCAACTGAATGAACAGTTGAAAACGTTGGGCAATGAAATGGCCATGATTGAACAGGACTATCAGTTGGCAGAGCAGGATTATAATCTTGCTAATATTCAGTTCAATGAATTTAATCTGCAGCTTACCCGTCAGCAAAGTAAAATCAATGCCATTCAACAGGAATTGCAGTTCAAAGAAAATCAGTTGAATGATCTGCAAAAGCAAATAGAAAATAATACCCGGCAATTGGCAGAAGCCGCTACACAAATTGAAGAAGGGAAACTGGCAGTTGAAATCATTGAAGAAGAGCTAATACTGCTAATGAAGCAAAAGGAAACAGAAGAAAAACAATTGAATGAGGCTGATCAGGCCTATTACAATTTGCGCAATATATTGCAGGAAAAAGAAAATGGTGTACGCCAGAAAAATAAGCAACGTGAATTGGCGGAACACCTGCTGGCTGAAATAAAAGATAAATTGAATGAATTGAAGTTGCAATTGGCAGGCATGAAGGAAAGATTGAATGTGGAATTTAAAATTTCGCTGGAAGAAATTTTAGAGCAATCCCGTACCACAGAAATGCCGCTGGAAGAGTTACAGGCCACCAGCGACAAGATGCGGAAGCGAATGGAAAATATTGGTGAAGTCAATCCCACAGCAATTGAAGCGTATCAGGAAATGAAAAAACGATATGAGTTTATTGTAGAACAAAAAAATGACCTGGTTCAGGCAAAAGAAAGTTTATTACAAACCATTCAGGAGGTAGAGGCTACCGCCAATCAACAATTTTTAGATACTTTTAATAAGGTTCGCGATAACTTTCAAAAAGTATTTAAAGCACTGTTTTCAGAAGAAGATACCTGTGATATGGTATTGGAAAATCCAGAAAATTTAGCTGAAACCGGTATTGAAATTATGGCTAAACCCAAAGGGAAACGTCCATCCTCCATTACCCAGTTGAGCGGAGGTGAGAAAACCTTAACCGCAACAGCTTTGTTGTTTGCCATTTATTTGATTAAGCCGGCACCATTTTGTATTATGGATGAAGTAGATGCACCACTAGATGATGCCAACGTTACCAAGTTTACGCAAATGATTAAAAAGTTTAGTGAAAACTCTCAATTCATTTTAATTACCCACAATAAACAAACTATGAGTGCGGTGGATGTAATTTATGGTGTAACCATGCAGGAACCCGGTGTCAGTAAATTGGTTCCGGTTGATTTTAGAAGCCTGAATTAATTTTACCTTCAACAAAAGTATTTGAAACCGCTTTTTTAACACGAGGCGGTTTTTTTATCAAAACCTTGCAACATAGAATTTGTAAATTTGCAAACTGTGTTTACAGTGTGTTAACAATAGTTAAAATAACATTGAACAATATTTTGCATCAACTAAATGTGAAATGCTTTTTTCATTCACTTTTAAATTATATAAATGAAATATCAGGTAGGTGATGAGATTATCATTCTGCATAACCATGAATCGGGCAAGGTGGTAGAAATTATTAATGATAAAATGGTGCTGGTAGAGGTGCGTGGGGTTCAATTTCCGGCATATATGGATCAGATTGATTTTCCTTATTTTTATCGGTTCAGTAAGCAAAAAAAAGAGCAGGCTGCTCCCAAAGAAGTGCCCAAAAAATATATTGATCAAATTCCAAAAGAAAAACCTATACCCAATAAAGCAAAAGTTGCTGATGGTGTATGGCTGTCATTGTTACCCGTATTTATGTTTGATGAGTTTAATGATGAGGTAGTTGAAAAATTTAAAATTTATTTACGCAACAGAACAGCAGTGGCTTACCAATTTGAGTATAGCCAACACTTTTTTGGTACAGCATCCTTCGAATTAAATAATTCTATATTGCCTTTTCATGATTTTTATCTGCACGATATTGATTTTGCTTCAGTAAATGATGCGCCATCTTTTCATTTTACTTTTAGTTTACACAATCCGCAAAAAAATAAAGCTCCTCATTTTGAAACTGCAATCAAAATAAAATCAAAACAATTGTTTTTGAAAATAGAAGAATTGAAAAGTAAAAATCAATCTGCAATTGAATATTTGTTATTTGAAACATATCCTGATAATGCACCGGAAGCTGAAAAATTTGAATTAACCGGGCTTGCAGCGCAAGGCTACAAAATATATGAAGCCAAAAAAATAAAAGAGCATTTGGCATCTCCACGTTCAGAGGTTGACTTGCACATGGAAAAGTTGTTAGATAATTGGAAGGATATGAACAATTTTGATATTTTAATGTATCAACTAAAAGAATTTGAAAAATGGTATGATTTGGCTATTGCCCACAGGCAACCTTCACTCATTGTTATACATGGTGTTGGCAGTGGTAAATTACGCGATGAAATTCATGCTATTTTAAAAACAAGAAAAGAGGTAAAAACTTTTGTAAATCAATACCATCCGCGTTATGGTTATGGTGCAACCGAAATTTATTTTCAATATTAAATTAAGAAACATGTATACAGACACTATTACATTGCCTGTTAGCGATGGATCACAAATGAATGCATTTATTGCACATCCTGAAACCAATAAAAGTTTACCCGGTATACTATTGTTTCAGGAAGCATTTGGTGTAAACCATCATATTAAAGATGTAGCACAACGATTGGCTAATGAAGGTTATGTGGTAATTGCTCCGGAATCATACCATAGAACCGCACCTGGTTTTGCAACCGGCTATGATGATTTTAGTGTTATTGCACCGCATTTTCAGGCTTTAACCACCGAACAATTATCGGTCGATATTCTGGCTGCCTACCATTGGTTACAAAATGAACAAAATGTTCAAATCAATAAAATTGCATGCATAGGCTTTTGTCTCGGTGGTAGAGTTGCATTATTGGCCAATATGGTTGCACCATTGTCAGCAGGCATTTCTTTTTATGGCGGTGGCATGCATGCACTTGCCAATAGAGTAAATGAACTACATGGGCCACAACTCTTTTTTTATGGTGGTAAAGATCAGCATATTACAGAAGCGCATAGAAACGAAGTGGAGCAGGCCTTAATAGCCGCCAATAAAGATTATGCGAAAGTTATTTTTTCTTATGCCGATCACGGATTTCATTGTAATGAACGGGCAAGTTATCATCCAAAAGCGGCAAAAGAAGCATGGGCATTAAGTTTAGCTTTCTTACAAAATAATTTACAATAACTTTACAGTTGGCTACAAACCCGCGCTATCGCCTTGTTTTAACAGGGAGGAAAGTCCGGACAGTACAGAGCAACCCACCGGTGAACAGCCGGCCACCAATTGGTGAGAGAAAGTGCCACAGAAAATAACTGTCTTGCCTAAGGCGAGATGAGGGTGAAAATGTGAGGTAAGAGCTCACGGTTGTTATCGGTAACGGTAGCAACGGGTAAACCTTGGGTGCTGCAATGCCACATATAGAGCCGTTTTGAGAGCTGCTCGTTCAAGGCTCAGGGTAGGCAGCAACAGGTAAACAGTAATGTTTATCGCAGATAAATGATAGTGTAGAAACAGAATCCGGCTTATGAGGTTTGTAGCTTTTTATGGTTTAGGCGTGGTGAATAACTGATTGCTAAAGGGTGGCGTGGTAGGAATAACCACTTCATTAAAATTATAATGTACTTCTTTATGGCAATTATTGCAGGTTTGTGTTAAAAAAATAAAACTGCTTTTAAAAGCCAATTTGTTTTTTGACGCAATGGTTTTATTTAAACTATCTATTGCAGGTTGTAACATCACCACTTCTTTCGATTCCGGCCTGTCTGTGCAATATTGCTGAATATCATCTATGGCTTCCATTATTTCATGAATTTCAAAATCGGCTAATTTCCAGTTTTGATTGGTGCCGGCAAACCATAATTTGGCGTGATGTACCTGAATGGCCGACATAAATTCACCCAACCCCGGTTTGTAACTTTTATTCACTTGCTTTTGAAGACTGTCAATTTTTGCCTGCATTGCCTGATAGTCTGATGAATGATTAGAACAGGATATCATTATCAATGGTAAACAATAAATCAGTAACTGTTTCAAGGTGTCTGTTTTAATGATTTGAATAATCAATTACTACACAGCAGGGCATTTAGATATTGTATCAATGGTTGCACATTGAAAGAAATTAAAGATAAAAATATTCAATGAATAAGCTCCGTGCGGGATAATTAAAATTTGAATAAAATCAAACAATGTAAGGAAATGCAATACTCCTTATCATTCATTCCTATTTCGTTGCTGCCAAAACTTTTCAATTCCTTATTTTTGTAAGTATATGACACAGGAACAAATTAAGAGTATGAGGGACAGAGTGCTTGTCCTGAGGAGGTTTCTTTGACGTGGATAATCGTTTGCAAAAATTAGAAACCGATCGACAGTTATCACTTTCTCCCGGATTTTGGGATGATAATCAGCGGGCAACAGCCATCATGAAATCTATTAAGATTCATGAATACTGGATAAATATATTTAAACAGGTAAATACCGCTGTTGAAGATTTTGCAGTGCTGTTTGAATTTTGGAAGGACGGGGATGCTACGGAAGAAGAAACTAAAGCAGCTTATGAACATGCACTTTCCGTTATTGAAGATGCTGAATTTAAAAGCACATTAAATAAACCGGAAGATGAATTGCCTGCTATTATGCAAATTAATCCCGGTGCAGGCGGAACCGAAAGTCAGGATTGGGCAGAAATGCTGATGCGCATGTATATTATGTATGGCGAAAAGCAGGGCTGGAAAATAACGGAGGTGGATTTGCAGGAAGGTGATGGAGCCGGTATTAAGAGTGTTACTTTGCAATTTGACGGACCATTTGCTTATGGTTTTTTAAAAGCAGAAAGTGGTGTGCACCGTTTGGTAAGAATTTCGCCCTTTGATAGCAATGCAAGAAGGCATACTTCATTTGCATCGGTATTTGTGTATCCGTTAATTGATGATACCATTGAAATAACCGTTAACCCGGCCGATGTAGAATGGGAATTTTACAGAAGCGGTGGTAAAGGCGGCCAAAATGTAAATAAGGTTGAAACCGCTGTGCGATTGAAGCATATACCTTCAGGCATCATTGTAGAATGTCAGCAGGCACGTACACAGGGCGAAAATAGAGAAATGGCCATGAAGATGCTGAAAAGCAGGTTGTATGAGGAAGAGTTGCGAAAACGACAGGAAGCCTTAAATGCTACTAATGCTACTAAAAAGAAAATTGAATGGGGCAGTCAAATCAGGAGTTATGTTTTTCATCCCTATAAAATGATTAAAGATCATCGTACCAATTATGAAGTGGGTAATGTGGGCCCGGTGATGGATGGCGATTTAGATGGATTTATTAAAGCTTACTTAATGTCGGAAAAAGAAGGCGTGTAAAACATACATCTGCTTTTTTCATTACTGAAAAAAAATTACCTGCTTGTGTTTCACAGCCATACCATTATAGGTTTGGGTGTTATTTTTTAGTCACTTCTAAAAAGGAAACATATGAAACGGTTGTTCTCATTATTATTGATTTGTTGTTTTTTACAGGTACATGCACAGCAAAACAAAAGCACGGCTGATATAGTTGCTGCACAGACACTGGCTAAACGAGTAGTACCCCAATATGCCGCTGCTATACAATTTCAAAAAATTGAACATTGTGCCATTGATTCTTTTTTTATCAATTGGCAAAATAATCAACTCATTGTTAAAGGCAGTAACGTCAATGCTATGGCCGCTGGGTTAAACTATTACTTGAAAAATACCTGCTTAGCCAATGTTTCGTGGTACAGAAATGAAGGGGTAACCGTGCCGCAAAAAATGCCTGTTTTAGATAAAGCCATTGGGCTAAAAGCCCGTTGTAATGAGCGTTTTTTTCTAAATTACTGCACATTTGGTTATACCATGCCCTGGTGGGGTTGGCAAGATTGGCAATGGTTTATTGACTGGATGGCATTAAATGGCATTAATATGCCTTTGGCCATAACCGGACAGGAAGCTATTTGGTATAAAGTATGGAAAAAGTTTGGATTAACTGATGAGCAAATTAGAGGTTTTTTTACCGGCCCGGCTTATTTGCCCTGGCATAGAATGGCCAATATTGACAGATGGGAAGGGCCATTGCCCATGCATTGGATCAACAGTCAGTTAGCCTTACAGAAAAAAATTGTACAACGCGAAAAAGAATTAGGTATGAAGCCTGTTTTACCTGCATTTGCAGGGCATGTTCCGCAGGCATTGACTACCATTTATCCCAAAGCAAAAATTCATTCATTGGGCGAGTGGGGCGATTTTAGCAAACAATATGAAAGCTATTTTTTAGATCCTTTCGATTCCTTATTTAAACCCATTCAAAAAGCTTATTTAGAAGAGCAAACAAAATTATTGGGCACCAGCCATATTTATGGTGCCGACCCTTTCAATGAAGTTACCCCACCCAGTTGGGAACCTAAGTATCTAGCTTCGGTAGCCAATACCATCTACGAATCTATGCTGCAAACCGATCCCAAAGCAGAATGGTTACAAATGAGCTGGATTTTTTATTATCAGCGTAAACAATGGACAGATGAACGTATTAAAGCCTTTTTAACTGCTGTTCCGCAAGGTAAAATGACATTGTTAGATTATTACTGTGATAATACCGAAATATGGAAATTTACCGATGCTTTTTATGGGCAACCTTATATTTGGTGCTATCTCGGCAAAATTTTGGCGGCAATACCATGATGTCGGGAAACCTTTCGGAAATAGAGGAAAGAATGGAGAATACTTTTCAGAAGGGAGGTGCAAACATGAAAGGTTTGGGCTCAACTTTAGAAGGGTTTGGTGTTAACCCCATCATGTATCAATATGTATTCGACAAAGCCTGGAGCACAGGCCCTGTAAATGTTGCCAATTGGGTAAATAACTGGGCCAAAAGCAGGTATGGAGCCAACAATGAATCGGTAGAAAAGGCCTGGAATATTTTATTACATACCACATACGCTGAAAGAGCCGGTTTAGGCCGTGCCACTTTAACCAATGCCCGTCCTGCTTTTACAGGACACAATACCTGGACAACTGATCCTCAAATTAATTATAACAATAAAAGCTTATTAGAAGCCTGGCATTTATTATTGCAGGCTCCTGTTAATGCCCATACACCTCCGGTTTATTTGTACGATGTAGTAAATACCGGCCGGCAGGTGCTCGGAAATTATTTTGCCGTGCTCCGTGATGGTTTTACCAAAAGTTATAACGAACACAATACCGATGCCGTTCAACAGTATGGCAAGCAAATGCTAGCATTATTGAGTGATATGGATACACTTCTGGCAACCAATCAAAATTGTTTGTTGGGTAGCTGGATTGCAGATGCAGAAAAAATGGCGGCCACTCCTCAGAAAAAACAATATTATGCCCAAGATGCAAAAAGAATTTTAACGGTTTGGGGCGAGCCCGGTAAACATTTAACCGACTATGCCAATCGTGCCTGGGCAGGATTAATGCAAACCTATTACCGTGAAAGATGGAAAATGTTTATTGATACAGTTGAAAAAAATATGCAGGATAATACTAATTTTGATCAGGATAAGTTCAATCAGGCACTCATGGCATTTGAATTGGGCTGGGTTGAAAATAAACTCCATTTTCCGGATCAGCCCATTGGTAATACAATGCAGGTAAGCAAACGGTTATATTCAAAATATGCGTCTGCAATAATGGCTGTAAAATAATTTTGTTGATTTCAAATTTCTGTATCATCTTCGCAAAGCAATGAAAAATACAATCAACAATATGTGGTGGTGGCATTCAAATCTCTTTTGGGGATTATAATGCCTTGCACATTGCATATGTACATTTATACAAGCCCCGACAATTGTGTTGGGGTTTTTTTTTAAAATCCGGTAATAGAATCATGCAGAGAAAACAGTATTGAAATGCTTTAATATAAAATAGATATTTTTTTATGAAAAAAATTTTGGTAACAACAGAAGTGAAAAAATTACTGGCCGATGTGTACACACCGGTTGGTATTTATTTAAGATTCAGAGATAAATTCAGAGATACAATTTTATTGGAAAGTACCGACCATCATGTTGCGGAAAATAGCTTTAGTTTTATTTGTATCAATGCTATTGCAGGTATTGAAATTTCAACCAATCAGCAGGTAGAATGTAAACTGCCGGGTGAAAAGCCTGAAAAAATTCCATTGTCCGGCCAAACACCGGTTCAGGAAGTGGTTTGGAATTTTATGCAAAGATTTGAAGTGGCGCCGGTTAACAATAAAACTGTAAAAAGTGCACAGGGATTTTTCGGGTACACAGCCTATGATGCCATACCTTTTTTTGATACCATCACATTTAAAAATGAAGCTATCACAGCACCGGTTATACCTTTAATGCGCTACCGATTTTATCAATATATCATCATCATCAATCATTTTAATGATGAATTGTTTTTGTGTGAAAATAAAATACAAGGTATTGAATCGGAAGTAGAGTGGGTAGAAAGTTTGCTAAAAAGTAAAGACATCCCGGTTTTCCCATTTGCTGTTAAAGGCAATGAAACATCCAACATTTCAGATGAAGCATATATTGCTATGGTAAAATCCGGCATTCAGCATTGTTTAAGAGGCGATGTATTTCAAATTGTTTTGAGCAGAAGGTTTCAGCAAACTTTTATTGGCGATGAGTTTAATGTATATCGGGCATTACGCAGCATTAATCCTTCTCCCTATTTATTTTTCTTTGATTATGGTGATTATAAATTAATGGGTTCATCACCCGAGGCACAATTGATTATTAAAAATGGGAAAGCAGTTGTACATCCCATTGCAGGAACTTTTAAGCGAACAGGGAATGATGCAGTAGATGCCATTGCTGCCGAAAAATTATTACTCGATGCCAAGGAAAATGCAGAACATGTAATGCTGGTTGATTTGGCTCGGAATGATTTAAGCAGATTGTGTACCGATGTAACGGTAAGCCATTTTCGTCAAATACATTATTACAGTCATGTTATTCATTTGGTGAGTGAAGTAACCGGAAAAATTGCCGAAGGTGCAAATCCATTTATATTACTGGCCAAAACCTTTCCAGCAGGAACCCTCAGCGGTGCACCAAAATTTAAAGCAATGGGGTTAATTGATGATTTGGAAACAACATCTCGTAGCTACTACGGTGGTGCACTTGGTTTTATTGGGTTTGATGGCAGTTGCAATCATGCCATTATGATTAGAACTTTTTTAAGCAAAAACAATACACTGTTTTATCAGGCAGGTGCTGGCGTTGTGGCAGCAAGCAATCCGGAAAGCGAATTACAAGAAGTAAACAACAAACTTGGCGCATTGAAAAAAGCCGTAGAATATGCCATTACCATCCTTTAACCAAAATTATTTTGAATTGATGAATACAGAAATTGTACAACCATTACACAGCGTAACTACATTCAATAGGGGGTCAGCCAAACCCATTCAATTATTGGTGTTTGATAATTATGATTCATTCACTTATAATTTAGTGCATATGGTAACGTACATCTTGCAACAGGAAGTAACGGTATGTAGAAACGATGAAATTGAATTGGATGCCATAGCACAATTTGATAAAATTATTTTATCGCCGGGTCCCGGCATACCGGAAGAGGCAGGTTTATTATTGCCCTTAATTCAAAAGTATGCTGCAACAAAATCAATTTTAGGAGTATGTTTAGGCCATCAGGCTATTGGTGAAGCATTTGGCGCAAAACTTACCAATTTAACCAAAGTTTTTCATGGTGTAGCTACACAGGTTCATATTGCCAATCAGGCTACGCAAAAGCCGAATAGCTGGTTTAAAAATTTGCCACGCACCGTTGAAGCAGGCAGGTATCATAGTTGGATTATTAATAAGGCAACCTTACCGGAAGAGCTGGAGATAACTGCAACCGATGATGCAGGAAATATTATGGCTATGCAACATAAAATATATGATGTACAAGGTGTTCAGTTTCATCCGGAAAGTATTCTAACGCCTTTAGGTGAGGAAATGCTTCGTAATTGGTTAATCCATTCATGAAACCAATAGAACTAACTACCTTGATTTTTAATCAGATCTTATTTTTTGAAAATATACAATATGAAGAAGATTTTACAATACTTGTTTGAATACAAGTCGTTAAGCAGGGAAAAAGCAAAAGAGGTATTATTGAACATCAGTAAAGGCATGTACAATGAATATGAAATTACATCATTTGTAACGGTTTATTTAATGCGTACCATCACCATAGAAGAATTACAGGGCTTTGGCGATGCTTTACTGGAACTTTGTGTGCAACTTCCGTTTGAAGATTATCAAACATTGGATATTGTAGGAACCGGAGGCGATGGGAAAAACACATTCAATATTTCTACCATTAGTTGTTTTATTGCAGCAGGTGCCGGCCAAAAAGTTGCCAAACACGGCAACTACGGTGCAACTTCTATTAGTGGTGCATCTAATGTTATGGAGCAATTGGGTTATCGTTTTAAAAATGATGTGGCCGCTTTGCAAAAAGAATTAGATACCGTTCATATTTGTTTTCTGCATGCACCTTTATTTCATCCGGCTTTAAAAGTGGTTGGCCCATTACGGAAGAGCATTGGCGTAAGAACATTTTTTAACATGTTAGGTCCTATGGTCAACCCTGCTTCTCCTGCTTACCAATTAGTAGGGGTTTATAATTTAGAAATGGCCAGAATTTACAATTATCTGTTACAACAAACCAACAAATCGTTTACCATTATACATGCTTTAGATGGTTATGATGAAATTTCTTTAACCGGCGATACAAAAGTAATTACCAATAATGGCGAACAAATTTTAACACCTGAATATTTGGGAAAAAGGATGGTACAGCCACAGGATATTTATGGCGGCAACTCAGTGGAAGAGGCAGCTAAAATATTTTTAAATATTTTGAAAGGGGAGGGCACCTGGGCTCAAAATGCTGTAGTGCTGGCGAATGCAGCTATGGCTTTGTATGCCACAAAAGTATTTAACAGTTATGACGATGCATATCTTGCAGCAGTTGAAAGTTTAGAAAGTGGTAAGGCTTACCAAACTTTACAACAACTCATTCGTTTACAATAATCATAGGTAGAAATAATGTGTATCATTAGTGGAATAATATAAAATGCAATGAATATTTTAGAAACAATTGTCGCAACAAAACAAACCGAAGTTGCCTTGGCAAAACAGCAAACAGCTATTGCCGAATTACAACAAATGCCGTTTTTTAATCGCAATACCATTTCATTAAAATCAATTTTACAAAATGGCAATACCAGTGGTATTATTGCCGAGTTTAAGCGTAAATCGCCCTCAAAAGGAATCATCAATGTTACCGCCGATGTAGTAACAGTTACAAATGCTTATGCAAAATATGCAGCCGGCATATCTGTATTAACAGATGCATCTTTTTTTGGTGGCTCGTTCAAAGATTTGCAACAGGCACGCATTCAACCTGTTCCTATTTTAAGAAAAGATTTTATGATAGATGCTTATCAGGTTTATGAAGCCAAAGCCATTGGTGCCGATGTTATTTTGCTGATTGCTGCTTGCTTAACACCACAACAGGTAAAAGAATTGGCAACCGTTGCTAAACAATTAGGCTTAGAAGTGTTATTAGAAATTCATGGTACAGAGGAACTGCAGCATATTTGTGCAGAAGTAGATATGGTAGGCGTAAACAACAGAAATTTAAAAACATTTGAAGTAAACATTCAAACATCTCTCCATTTAATTGCCAAAATACCTGATGATAAAATTGCAATTACCGAGAGTGGTATTTCAAGTATTGAAAGTATTCAACAATTAAAATTGGCGGGTTTTAAAGGATTTTTAATGGGAGAAAATTTTATGAAACATACATCTCCGGGAATTGCATTTACACAATTTGTTCATCAGCTAAACTCTGAATTATGCGGGTAAAAGTTTGTGGTATGACAGATATGAATCAGGTGCGTCAGTTAAACGACTGGGGTATACATTTTTGTGGATTTATTTTTTACCCCAAAAGTCCACGTTATGTTTTGAACACCAATACTACCGACAATATTAAAAAAGTAAAAGGTAATATCAATAAAGTCGGTGTTTTTGTGAATGAAAAAGAAGATACCGTTTTAAAAATGGTAGATGATTGTGGTTTGTATCTGGTACAATTACATGGCGATGAGAGTCCACGTACTTGCGAAAATCTATCCAACTATGCTACCACTGTTAAAGCATTTAGAATGAGTGAACAAGATAATGTGCTTTGGAAAATTAAAGATTATCAGGATGTAGTAGATATGTTTTTATTCGATACAGAAGGTGTTGGCTATGGAGGTACCGGAAAAAAGTTTAATTGGAGTATGCTGAAAGGTTTATCTATTCGAAAACCATTTTTTTTAAGTGGTGGCATCCAGCCGGAAGATGTACACCAATTAGCCGAATTTATGCAGGATCCGGTTGCGAAAGATTTGTTTGCGGTTGATATTAACAGTCGCTTTGAAATTGCACCGGGTATAAAAAACTTAGCTTTGGTGCAGGAATTTGTAAATGAGGTTACTAATATTTAATTCTAAATTTTTTTTATGATAACTGAAAAAACACAAAACCAGTCATTTACACATCCCGATGCAAATGGTTATTTCGGAATGTTTGGTGGTGCTTATATTCCAGAAATGTTACACAGAAATGTGGAAGAATTGCGAAGCAGGTATTTAGATATTATGCAGGAAAAATCTTTTGTTAAAGAATACAATCAATTGCTACGTGATTATGTGGGCAGACCATCGCCACTATTTTTGGCCGAACGCCTCAGTGCACAATTCAAAACAAACATTTATTTAAAAAGAGAAGATTTAAACCATACAGGTGCTCATAAAATTAACAACGCCATTGGGCAGGTATTACTGGCTCAATGCCTTGGTAAAAAAAGAATTATTGCCGAAACGGGCGCCGGTCAGCATGGTGTTGCCACAGCAACTGTTTGTGCTTTAAAAGGCTTGGAATGCATTGTGTATATGGGTGTAAAAGATATTGAACGTCAGGCCCCTAACGTTGCCCGTATGCAAATGCTGGGTGCAAAAGTGGTTCCGGCCACCAGTGGCAGCCAAACATTAAAAGATGCAACCAATGAAGCCATTCGCGATTGGATTAATCATCCAAACGATACCCATTATGTAATTGGCAGTGTTGTTGGTCCGCATCCTTATCCTGACATGGTGGCTCGTTTCCAAAGCATTATCAGTGAAGAAACAAGATGGCAGTTAAAAGAAAAAACCGGAAGCGAATTACCAACGCATGTTATTGCCTGTGTAGGAGGTGGCAGTAATGCAGCGGGTGCATTTTATCATTTTCTGGAAGATACTGCTGTACAGTTAATTGCTGTAGAAGCTGCAGGGCATGGTATTAACAGTGGCATGAGTGCTGCTACCACACAATTGGGTAAACCGGGTATCTTGCATGGTAGTAAAAGTTTAGTGATGCAAACCATTGACGGACAAGTGGTAGAGCCACATAGCATTTCAGCCGGATTAGATTATCCTGGAATAGGTCCTTTACATGCTCATTTATATAAAACCGGAAGAGCTACATTTTTAAGTGCAACAGATGAAGAAGCTTTAAAAGCGGCATTTGAAGTAAGTAAATTGGAAGGCATTATTCCTGCATTGGAAACTGCACATGCTTTTGCAGCATTGCATCAAATGCATTTTAAACCCACCGATGTTATTGTGATTTGTTTAAGTGGGAGAGGGGATAAAGATTTATCTACTTACATGCAGGCAATGGAAATAAATGCTTAATTTTTTAAAGAATTAAAAGGATGGATGTTCATCAATTGAATCTGAGGCAGGCAACAATCAACGACAGTGCTTTCTTTTATGAATTAAAAAAAACAGTGCTGTATGATTATGTACATGCAATATGGGGATGGGATGAAGTCATTCAACAGCAGTTTCATCGGGATAATTTTCTTCCCGAACAAACACAGATCATTGAATGGCAAAATCAATCCATTGGTACCATAGAAATTGCAGAAGATACAGAAAAAATTTTCATCAGTAGTTTATACATTCATCCCTTATTTCAGAATAAAAAAATTGGTACAACCTTAATTAATCAACAGTGTATTAAAGCAACAGCGCTTAAAAAGAAAGTAGCATTAGAAGTATTGTATTTAAATACCGGAGCACAAAAATTGTATCAGCAATTAGGTTTTATGATTTTTTCCACAAACGATCCAATAAAATTATACATGCAAAAAGATTTTTCTATATGAGTAGAATAACAGAGGTATTCTTAAAAAAATCAAACAATGTACTCAATGTGTATTGTACGGCCGGCTATCCTGAATTAAATAGTACTTTAACAGTAATGCAGGCTTTACAAAACCACGGTGCAGATTTAATTGAGTTGGGTATGCCTTACAGTGATCCATTAGCTGATGGCCCCATTATTCAGGAAAGCAGCAGTATTGCACTTCAAAATGGCATGACCATTCAGGTATTATTTGAACAATTGAAGGATTGCCGAAACACCATTCATGTGCCCATTATTTTAATGGGTTATATGAATCCAATTTTACAATATGGCTTTGAAGCTTTTTGCCAAAAAGCTGTGGAAGTGGGTGTAGATGGATTAATTCTCCCCGATTTACCGGAATACGAATTTGAAACCATGTACGGAGCCATGATAAAAAAATATGGTTTAGATTTTATTTTTTTAATAACCCCTGAAACCTCTGAAACGAGAATCAAAAAATTAGATGCATTAAGTTCAGGATTTTTATATGCAGTTAGTTCATCTGCAACCACAGGAAATGATAAAAATTTTGCAGAAGTAGAAAAATATTTGCAAAACTTACAGCAAATGCATTTAAAAAATCCAATTATGGTTGGATTTGGCATAAAAGACCATGCAACATTTATTGCTGCTTGTAAGTACTGCAATGGTGCCATTATAGGTAGTGCTTATATTAAGGCTTTGTCGGGTTCAGTTGATATTGAAACCGGCACAGAAAACTTTTTACAAAACATCATCAAATAGTTTTTTTGAGCGTGAAAATTGTTTTTTATACCATAAATAGTTAGCATTCATGAAAGTTGTAATTATTGAATACAATGCAGGCAATATTCAAAGTGTGCGGTATGCGCTGGAAAGAATTGGTATTGAAACCATACTCTCTAATGATCATGCAACCATTCTGAGTGCAGATAAAATTATTTTCCCCGGAGTAGGAGAGGCAAGCAGTGCCATGAAAAGTTTGCAGCAAAATAATTTGCATCTTCTAATTCCCAAATTGAAACAACCTGTATTGGGTATATGTGTAGGTATGCAATTGCTTTGTAAATATTCGGAAGAGCATAATACAACATGTTTAGGGGTTTTTGATGAGCCGGTAAAAAAATTTGAAATTGATGCAATGCTTAAAATACCACAGGTGGGATGGAATACCATTTATCATTTATCATCACAGCTTATGCGAGATGTACCTGAAGAAAGTTATTGTTATTTTGTACACAGCTATTATGTTCCACATAATCAGTATGCTATTGCTATAACCAATTACATACAACCCTATGCTTCAGCTATCCATAAAAATAATTTTTATGGTGTACAGTTTCATGCTGAAAAAAGCGCACAGATTGGGGAAAAGATTTTAAAAAATTTCATCGCATTATAAAAGTCATTCTATGCAAATTATTCCCGCCATTGATATTATAGATGGAAAATGCGTTCGATTAACGGAAGGCGATTATGATCAGAAAAAAATTTATAATGAAAATCCTTTAGAGGTTGCCAAAATGTTTGAATCTTCCGGTATTCAACGGTTACATCTGGTTGATTTGGATGGTGCAAAAATGGGTAAAGTTTCCAACTGGAAAGTGCTGGAAACCATAGCTACCGAAACCGGTTTAATAATTGATTTTGGCGGTGGTGTTAAATCCACACACGATGTACAAGTGGTTTTAGAATCAGGAGCTGCATTGGTTACTGTAGGAAGTATAGCAGTGAAGAACAAGGAATTGTTTGTAGAATGGTTACAGCAATTTGGCGTTGCTAAATTTTTATTGGGGGCAGATGTAAAAAACGGATGCATTGCCATTCATGGATGGTTGGAAACCACCGATGTACCCGTAAAAGATTTTATGGCCACCTATCTTGCATTGGGTGTACAGCAAATTTTTTGTACCGATGTAAGTAAGGATGGCAGAATGCAAGGGCCGGCTATTGATTTATATAAAAACCTGATTGCAGCATTACCCAACCTGCAGTTAATTGCCAGTGGGGGTGTTAGTGAATTGCAGGATTTGGTTGATTTAAAAGCAATAGGTTGCAGCGGTGCCATTGTAGGTAAAGCTATTTACGAAAATAAAATAACATTGAACGATTTGGTTCATTTTAATGCATCATTTTAATGGAAACAAAAAATAACCCACCCATATTATCCGGCTTAACCAAACGTATTATTCCCTGTTTAGATATTAAAGATGGCCGCACCGTAAAGGGAATTCATTTTGAGCAGATTCGTGATGCCGGTGATCCTGTTGAGCTTGGTGCTTTTTATGCACAACAGGGAGCTGATGAATTGGTTTTTTTAGACATTACGGCAACTGTTGAAAAACGCAAAACGTTTAAAGAATTAGCCAACCGAATTGCACAACATATCAATATACCATTTACAGTGGGCGGTGGAGTAAGTTCTATTGATGATGCATCCATATTACTGCACAATGGTGCTGATAAGGTTTCAGTAAATACAGCTGCATTTAAACAACCTGATTTAATTACACAATTAGCCAATGAATTTGGTAGTCAGTTTGTGGTGCTGGCAATTGATACAAAGCAGGAGGCTGATGGACAATGGTATGTTTATTTGAATGGCGGCCGCACTAAAACAGCAATGCTTTGTATGGAATGGGCTCAGCAGGCATATAATGCCGGTGCCGGCGAAATTTTATTAACCTCTATGAACAACGACGGCACTAAAAAAGGTTTTGCTTTGGATATTACCAAACAGCTCAGTACTGCATTACCTATACCGGTAATTGCCAGTGGCGGTGGTGGCACCATGCAACATTTTGAAGCAGTGTTCAACCATGCACATGCAGATGCTGCGCTGGCCGCCAGTATTTTTCATTTCAAAGAAATGGGGATACCCGATTTAAAAAAATATTTAAAAAGCTGCAATATCCCAATTCGATTGTAGTATGATGTTATTGAATTTGGATGGCAAATAATTTAGGCCAGTATTTTCCTGTTATATAAAATGTTTTATTGGCATTATCGTATGCAATGCCATTCAGTACATCACGTTTTGAGGTTTCGGCAGGTGGGGCATAACGTTCCAACAATCCGTTTAAATTCAAAATACCCATTACCTTACCGGTTGCAGGATCAATTTTTACCAATTGGTCAAAATCCATGGTATATAAATTGGCATAAATAAAACCATCTACATATTCCAACTCATTAATGAAAACATCATGTCCGTTATAATCTTTTGGAACACCGGTAACAGGCACGGTTTTTACAATATTAAAAGTTTCCGGATCGCGATAAATCAACTCATTACTGCCATTATCCATAATTAAATATTTTCCATCATTGGTCATACCCCAGCCTTCACCCTGATAAGTAAATTCTTTTAATTTTTTAAAAGTAGCGGCGTCATATACAAAACATTTTTGTTCTTTATAAGTAAGCTGATAAATTTTTCCATTCAATAATGTAATGCCTTCTCCAAAATAGGCGGGTGCTAAAATAATTTTCTGTTCATCCTTACCTGTTGTAGTATTTATTTTTGCCAATTTACTTCTTCCTGCATAATCAGGGTCGCCGGTACTTTCATACAAATAGCCGTTGTGAAACTCTAATCCTTCGGTAAAGGAAGCAGTATCATGCGGCAATACGCTAATGATTTTATAAGAAAGCGATGGAATGGAAGGAGTAGTGAGATAGGTATTTTCTTTCTCGTTTTTATTATGGCATGCTGTAAAAAACAGCAAAATACTGAACAATACAATACTGATTGGGCGCATCAACCGAATATTTTTTTTTAAAAAATTTTTTTCTGAAATGTTCATTATAATGGTTTCGTTTTTTGAATAGAAAAGTATGTTGAATGGATTAGTTTCATTGTATGAACCTATCAGCAACCTCTTCTGCAATGATGGGTGTTAAAGCAACTCCCATACCATTGCAGGCAATAGCAGCTAAAATATTGGGTTCTATAAAATGAATGTAGGGTAAATGGTTGACGGTAAAGCCCATAATACCACTCCATCTTTGTTCAATGGTATAATGAATGGAAGGGTGCAAATGTGTTTTCAAAAAATCTTCCAAAGCAGTTTGTATGGTAGCAGAAGTAGTAAGTGAGGTAGTTGTTTCTTCTTCAAAAGCCTTATTTCTGGCACCTCCGAGTAAAATACGGTTGCCCAAATTGCGCCAGTAATAAAATCCGGCATCAAAATGAAAAGTACCGTGCAATGGTAAATTTTGTATGGGTGAGGTGAGTATAATTTGTCCTCTTCCGGCTTTTACGGGAATGGTATGTCCTGTTGCAATGGTATTTGAAAATGCATTGGTACACAACAAAACCTTCTCAGCAGTAAATACAATTTTTTGATGGGTGTGCAACTGCACGCCGTTGTTTTGTTGCAAACAATTCGTTACTTCAATACCACTTAGTATTTGTACGCCCATACTTACGGCTTCCATTTGTAATGCTTGTACTAATTTTCCGCTGTGTAATCCGGCTTCCATTTTATTTTGAATCAGGGCATCAAAATGTTGTAAGCCTAATGTTGACAGTGCAGCATCATTTCTAATGAAAGTATGCTTTGTTCCGGTAATTGGGGCAAGTAATTGGTTGAGATAGGCAATACTATCATGAATTGTATCGGGCTTAAATTGAGCATTAGTAATGCATTCATAACCACCACAGGGGTCATATTCAATTTCATGTTTTGGAAAGTAGTGTGTAATTTTTTCTATTCCCTTAAAACGTTTTTCTGTAATGGATAACATGGTCGATTCGCCTAATGTTTGCGCATCATGCAATAATTCGGTTGGACTGCCAAAGCAGGCAAAACCTGCATTTCTGGTAGAGGCACCTAAGGGAGTAATATTTTTTTCAAGTATGGTAATGCGAAGGGAATGTTTTTTTTCTTTCAAAGTAATGGCACTCCATAATCCCATTAAACCACCGCCCACAATAATAATATCCTGTGGTGCAAAAAAACTATCTTTTTCCCAAATTGAAATATTGGTTTGCATTATTCAAATGTACTAAACATCACAACAAATACTTTCATTTTAAGAAAGCATTTAGAAGCTGTATTTGTATTTGATTGATGGGTTATACATTAAACCGGAAGTGCATAATATCACCATCTTTAACAATGTATTCTTTGCCTTCAATTCTTAGTTTGCCATTATCGCGACAGGCTGCTTCGCTGCCGTATTTTATAAAATCTTCATATGCAATTACTTCAGCTTTAATAAACCCTTTTTCAAAATCGCTGTGTATTACTCCGGCGGCCTGTGGGGCTTTCCAGCCCACATGTATGGTCCATGCTCTTACTTCTTGCACGCCTACCGTAAAATAAGTTTCCAGATTTAAAAGTTTATATACACTTTGAATTAATCTGTTTAAAGCAGGTTCTTTCATATGGTATTCTTCCATAAATAACTGGCGGTCATCTGCCGATTCCATGGCTGCAATGTCGGCTTCAATTGCATTATTCATAATAATCATCTGAGCACCCTCTTCATTGGCTGCTTTCAGCAAAATGTCAGAGTATTTGTTACCGGTGTGCATACTGGCTTCATCTACATTGGCTACATACAATACCGGTTTATCGGTTAAAAGAAACAAATCATCAATAGCTGTTTTTTCTTCTTTTGAAAGTTGTAATGAACGTATGCTTTTGCCTTGTTCCAAATGTGCTTTACATTGTAAAAGCGTTTTTAATTCTGCCTGCGCTTTGGTTTCGGAACCTACACGAGCCAACTTTTCCGTTTTCTGAATTTTTTTCTCTACACTTTCTAAATCTTTTAATTGTAGTTCTGTATCTATAATTTCTTTATCTGAAACAGGGTTAATGGCGCCTTCTTCTCTCAAAACATTTTCATCTTCAAAACAACGGATAACGTGTATAATCGCATCTACTTCGCGAATATTGCCTAAAAATTTATTACCTAGGCCTTCTCCTTTACTGGCGCCTTTTACCAAACCTGCAATATCTACTATTTCTACCTGTGTGGGTACAATTCTATTGGGATTTACCAAAGCGGCCAAATGTTGTAAACGTTCATCGGGTACATCTACCAAACCTACATTGGGTTCAATGGTGCAAAACCGATAATTGCTGGCCTGCGCCTTGGCACTGTTGGTAACGGCATTAAATAAAGTTGATTTTCCTACGTTGGGTAATCCTACAATTCCTGCTTGTAAAGCCATTGTTTTTTGTTTTAGTATAACTGTAACTGCTCCCGAACAGGTTTAATTACAGCAAAGTAATTTGTTCTATTAAGCCGCAAAAGTAAGGTCTTATTCATATTTACAGAATGCTTATTTTCAATGAAAATTTGGAAGAGCCTATTTTAGACAAGTATTTGAAATTCTGATAAAAAGTTGGGATAATAGCACAGTTTAACTGTAAAATCAGGCTTTACATTCATTGATTGTATTAAAACCTTTATAAAATGGCGTTGAATATTGTATGGATTGCTTTTTTTCTGATTGCATTTGTAATTGCATTGTATAGATTTATTTTTTTACATGATACCGAAATTTTTAAAACATTGGTGGATGGAATGTTTGATACTGCCAAAGGTTCTGTAATTGATGTGGCATTTCCTTTGGCAGGAACCATGGTGTTTTTTTTAGGATTGATGAATATTGCAGAAAGGGCAGGCGCTATCCGTTTTTTATCGAAAATATTAAATCCGTTTATGAAGCGCTTATTTCCTGAAGTGCCGGATGGGCATCCGGCAATGGGCGAGATGGTGATGAATTTTTCTGCCAATATGTTGGGTTTAGATAATGCTGCAACTCCTTTTGGGTTAAAAGCAATGGAAAGTTTGCAAACGCTAAACCCGGTAAAAGAAAAAGCCACCAATGCACAAATTATGTTTTTGGTGCTACATACCAGCGGATTAACCATTATTCCTTTATCTATTCTTACCTATCGTTTGGCGGCAGGTTCGCATGAACCGGCCAGTGTATTTATACCTTGTGTATTGGCTACAGTTGTTGCAACAATGGCGTCTATTATTATTGTTGGGTTTTGGCAAAAACTAAAATGGGATATGGTTTTGGTAACGTGGCTGGCTTGCCTGCTGGCCATAATGGGAGCATTATTGTTTTGGGTAAATGGATTATCTGCGCCCGATAAAGCCGTTTTTAGTAAGGTATCGGGTAATTTATTGTTAATGCTGATTGTTGTACTGATTATTATTGGAGGCTTATGGAAAAAAATAAATGTATTTGATGCTTTTATTGATGGCGCAAAAAATGGTTTTGATGTGGTGTTGAAAATTATTCCATATTTAGTGGGTATGTTGGTTGCAATACGGGTATTTAGAGATAGTGGTGCCTTAGGTTATGTGGTAGATGTGTTAACACACGGCATTCAATTATTGGGCATTAATGCCGATTTTACTCCTGCTTTGCCCGTTGCCATTATGAAGCCATTTAGCGGCAGTGGTGCACGTGGATTAATGTTGGATGTAATGCAAACGCATGGTGCTGATTCTTTTGTGGGCAGAATGGCATCTACCTTTCAGGGATCAGCAGATACTACTTTTTACATCATAGCCCTGTATTTTGGAAGTGTGGGTATTAAAAAAGTACGTTATGCAATTTGGGCCGGCATGCTGGCTGATTTTATTGGTGTGATAGCAGCCATTATTATTGGATATATCTTTTTTAGATAATTATCACTACTGTACTGCAATTTCTTTGGTGCCCAATATTGCGTAGGCTTTATCGCGGTATACAATTTGGTATTTTCCCGGATATAAATACAGGTAGTAAAAACCATTTTCTGCATTTACAAAAGTTTGGTCTGCAGGTATATAAATTCCCTCTTCTTTTTCGCCCCATTCGTTTTTATAAAATGCCTGAACAAAGAAGAGTGTTTTGTATGCGGGTGAAACAGGTATCTCTTTTCTGGTGTTATTAAAATTATACCAGGCAGGTCTGCCATCCTGGTATTTGGTAGGTGGGTGTACAACATACATATCATACACTCCCGAATCTAACAATTGTACCGGTATATTGTTACGCAAAGGGATTACCGTTTGTTTAATATTGTGTTGATGAACGAATGCTGCATAATACAAGCGGCCATAATCAGAATTACTACCCTCGGTCATTTCAGTCTGGTCAATACTCAAAGGTTTTATACCGGATAAATAGCGCAAATACACTGCCATGGGAATACTTTCACGATCCCATGCCAATTGAGCTGTGTGTTCATACCCGGCCAACACTACAATTTTTTCAGATGGATGTTTTTTCATAAAATGTGCTAAATGAACGGCTTGCATTGAATCACGCTGATTGTTGCTGAGCCGGTTGGCATTCTCATCCTCATAAGGCAATAATGTAAATCCCATTTGCAATGCTTTTCTCACCAATTCACCACAAACCGGCTCGGAAGTATAATATCCTGTTTGTACGGTAAGTTGTTTTAAAGATGCATTTTTATAAGGATTTAAAGTTTCCATAGCTAAGTATCTAAAACCCTGCTGATATAATCCTTCTAACAATACAATGGCAAAAGCTCTGTGCTGTGGTTTGCTATGCGATTCATTTATTAAAACAATGGAACGATTTCCTGCTTGCTTTAAAATAAATGGAATGGCAGGAACCATTTGAAGATTGTTCAATGCTTCCACCTTTTTTGTAACCGTGTCAATATAGCTGTCGGGCAGCGGTTCAGAAGCTTGTTCTTGATAATACAAAGCCGACTGATAATCACCTGCAAATGCCAAAGCCTGCGCTACATCTTCGTTATAGGCCGGTAAACCATGCGTATCAACTAATTCATTTTTTAGTGCAAAAGCTTTGTATAATGGTTTAAAATATTGGATGCGTCCTTTTTCTAACATCGATAAGAATGGGTTGGTTGTATCTGTTACCAATTGTTTATTTTGCTGAATAAAGTGTTCTAACTCTAGTAAAGATGCTGTTGCTTTTCTTTGTGCAAGCAGATTTCCGGTAACAAATACAAACAGTATGATGCTGAGAATGATTTTTTTCATGGATGATGCCTTAGATAATCAGAATGTTAGTATTGATAATGTATTTTTCAAAATTGTTCAAATAAAAAATTGATATCGAACGGATGTTACATGCAATGTTACAAGCAATTTTATGTTTGTATACTGTTACCAACAGTTTTTAACAATTTAACCTGACAAAACATACTTAGGAATCGCTAAGTGCCTCAAGGATGGCCGGCAAACTTTCAACACCTCTGGTAGCAGGCTGCTCAATTGTAATGATATTCTTTTTTGAAGGGAAAGGGGGTATATTTTTATCAATAATTACAATAGGTGTATCGGGCAAAACAAAGTTGATTAATCCTGCTGCCGGGTATACTTGTAAGGAAGTGCCAATAATGATCAATATATCTGCTGCGGCAACCCATTCTGCCGCTTTTTCCAGTAAGGGTACTTCTTCATTAAACCAAACAATAAATGGCCTGAGTTGTGTTCCATCTGGTGCAAGATCACCCAAATGAATATCGCTATGAATGGGGTAGATTAGGAAGGGGTTGGCAATGCTTCGCATTTTAAAAATTTCGCCATGCAGGTGTAATACATTTTTACTTCCGGCTCGTTCGTGTAAATCATCAATATTTTGCGTAATAATCTGAACGGAATATTGTTCTTGCAACGATGCAAGGAAATAGTGTGCAGCATTGGGTTGTGCATTGGCCACATCTTTTCTTCGCTGGTTATAAAAATTGAGCACAAGCGCTGGATTTTTTGCAAACCCCTGTGGTGTGGCTACTTCGTTGATATCATAACCATTCCAAAGCCCATCAGCATCTCTGAAGGTTTTTAATCCACTTTCGGCACTAACACCGGCTCCGGTTAATACAACAATATTAGGTTTAAGCATTATGAATAAATGTAAATGCGATACCGTTATTTTTTTAGTTTGGTTTCACTTAATTGCATAATGACCTTCCATTCTTCCGGTTTTACGGTTTGAACGGAAAGTCTACCCAAGCGAACCAAATCCATATTTGTTAAACGTTCATCTGCTTTTACCTGTGCAAGTGAAACCGGTTTTTTAAGTTTTTGAAAGGGTTTTAAATCAACCACTACCCATGCAGGTTCAGCAGTAGTGGGGTCCTGATAATATTCTTTAGTTACCTGTGCAATTCCTACAATTTCCAAGCCTTCATTACTATGGTACCAAAGCACTAAATCGCCTTTTTTCATGGCTTTTAAATTGTTACGGGCGCCATAATTGCGCACGCCGTCCCAAAATGTTTGTCCGTCTTTTTCAAATTGTTCCCAACTGTATTTAAAAGGTTCTGATTTTACTAACCAGTATTGCATAATATCATTTTTTAACTGACTAAGTTTACCAACCGCTTGCCAGCACATCGGCCAAATGCATTACCTGAATGGGTTTTTGCTGATAGTTAATTATGCCTTGTAGGTGCATTAGGCAACTCATATCGGTGCTAATAATGTATTCAGCTTCTGTAGCAAGTGCATTGCTTATTTTTTGATCGCCCATAGCTGCGCTGATGGGTTCAAATTTTACGGCAAAGGTTCCGCCAAATCCGCAACAGGTTTCTACATCATTCATTTCAACCAATTCTAATCCGGCTACCTGCTGCAATAATTTTCTGGGTTCCTGTTTCAATCCACATTCCCGAAGGGCTGCACAACTGTCGTGATACGTTGCTTTTGCAGGAAGACTGGCACCAAAAGATTCTATCTTTACAATATTTACCAAAAAATCACTAAACTCATACACTTTTTCAGTTAATGATTTTACCTCGTTGTGCATAGAAGTGTTTTCAAATAGTTTGGGATAGTAATTTTTTACAAAGCCAATACAACTGGCGCTGGGTGCAACAACAAATTCATCTCCTGAAAAATCTTTGATAAATTTTGAACAAACTTCTTTTGATTCGCCCCAAAATCCGGCATTAAAAGCCGGTTGGCCGCAACAGGTTTGGTTGGTATTGTAATGAACCGTGCATCCTGCTTTTTGCAGTACTTTTACCATATTGAAACCAACCTGCGGGTACAACTGGTCAATAAAACATGGTATAAACAATTGCACATTCATTTCTTCTTATTTTGAATCAAATTCAAATTGCTGGCTTTGAATTTTTCTGTTTATATCAATCATTTTAATGGCTGTAATGGCCGCTTCTTCTCCTTTGTGGCCATGTATTCCGCCAATTCTTTCTTTGGCCTGTTGTTCATTTTCAACTGTTAGTACACCGAAAATTACCGGTTTTGCTAAACTCAAATTTAGTTGCAATATACCTTCGGTTACATACTTGCAAACATAATCGAAGTGTGGTGTATCGCCTCTTATTACCGTTCCCAATGCAATATAAGCATCGGGTATATTAACAGTAAAGTCGAAGTGTTGTTGAATAGCAAATGGAATTTCAATGGCACCAGGTACAGTCATCACTTTATAACCAATATGATTGGCTTTTAAAATTTTGATACAACCTTTTTCCAATGCATCAACAATAGGAGCATTCCATTCGGTTTTAACCAATAATACAAAGGCATCCTTTATTACGGGGATGCCTTTATGTAATGTAGTATTTCCTTTTCCAGTCATTATTTTACGCTTAAATCGTTTTTTTCGATGCTTAATCTATAAATGTATTTATCGGCCTGAAGGCCTTTATCGGTTTGCGGGTATTTTGATTTGATTTCTTTATACAATTCAATGGCATCTTTGGTTTTACCTAATGTTTCGCTTAATAAACCTGCGCGGAACAGGTATTCAGAAGAGGAGAAGGCATCTTTAGGGAAAGTGGTTCCGGCTTTTTTATAATCTTGAATGGCATCATCATTTTTTCCTAATTCAGCTTCAGCATCAGCCAATGCGCCATAGGCAGTCATCTGAATTTGAGGAGCATCGGTTGAAAATTCTTTCAGGTATTTTACAGCATTTGCGAAATTGCCTAATTTAAGGTAACTGATACCTGCATAATATTTAGCTAAATTGGCCGATTTTGTACCATCATAGTTTTTAATGATATAAAGAACACCTTTGTTAAATCCGTCACCGTTTAATACCAGATTAGAAGAATCCTGTGCAAAATATTCCTGTGCTTTATAAATAGCTTCTGCTGCTTTTTCTTCTTTGGGTTTAACAATGTATTGATTGTATCCATACCATCCACCAGCCACAACAATAATTGCAATAACGGCAATGGTAATTTGTTTTGAATATTTATTCCAAAAATATTCAGCTTTTAATAATGGGTCTTTTTCAACGTGTTGGTGTGTATGTTCACTCATTACAATAGTGGGTTTAAGTGTTAAGTTGTATTGTGTTATTGTTTTAATTAATCAATATCAAAAACGTAATTGTCGTTTACATATACATCTTTGTAAACTTCACTATCATCGGGGAATGGACTTTCTTCAGCAAATTGCACGGAGGCTTCAACAACCTGGGCAATTTTAGCATCAATGGCATCAATCTCTTCCTGTGTAGCAAATTTATTGGTTAAGATGGTTTGTAAAACCTTGTGAATGGGGTCCTGATTTTTGTATTCATCCACTTCTTCTTTGGTACGGTATTTCTGGGGGTCAGAAATAGAATGACCTTTGTATCGATATGTTTTCATTTCTAACAAAGTAGGCCCTCCGCCTTCACGGGCACGTTTTACGGCACGGGCTACGGCTTCGTGTACATCTTCCGGAATCATACCATCTACTTTATCGCCGGGCATATCATAACTATCTGCTAATTTATAAATGTCAACAACATTTGATGTACGTTGAACAGAAGTGCCCATTGCATAGTTGTTGTTTTCGCAAATAAAAATAACAGGCAATTTCCACAGCATAGCCAGATTAAATGTTTCATGTAAAATTCCCTGACGGGCAGCGCCATCGCCAAAAAAACATAAGGCAACATTATTGGTGCCACGGTATTGTTCAGCAAAGGCCAGACCTGCACCGGTAGCAATTTGTGCACCTACAATGCCATGACCCCCATAAAATTTATGTTCAACACTAAAAAAGTGCATACTGCCGCCTTTTCCTTTAGAACAACCGGTAGCTTTTCCATATAATTCCGCCATACAGGCATTGGGTGATACTCCTTTTGCTAATGCCCAGCCATGGTCTCTGTATCCGGTAATGAATGGATCATCGGGCGTAGTTGCTGTCATACAGCCGGCTGCAATTGCTTCCTGGCCTACATAGGCATGAAAAAAACCTCTGATTTTTCCGGCCATTTTATACATTTCTTCTGCTTTCAACTCAAACTGGCGAATCAATTGCATTAATTCGTACCAGTATAGGTATGTTTCTTTCGTAAATTTTGTTGCCACTGCTACTCAATTTTGAGGGGCAAATATAGTACTTAGAATGTAAATTACAGACGGCATTATTTTAAGTGAATTTCAGTGCATGAAAGAATCGCTCTATCTAAATTTTAGAAATGTATTTGTTACCGTGGGAACACAAATATTTTATTGGTCTGTTTTTTCTGCTTTAAGTGTTCGATAAGCGAAGGCTGTACTGATAAAAGTAAGTAAGGCGCCCAATAACATGGCTGCTCCCGGAAAATGTACCGGTGCTTTTGAGGAAGTAAAATAAGCGAAGATGTGTGTCATCATTAACGGGCCAATAATGGAAGTGGCGCTCATTAAACTGGTTAATGCTCCCTGCAATTCGCCTTGCTCGTTGGGTGGAACATGGTTTGAGATGATACCTTGTATAGATGGGCCGGCTATACCACCCAGCGCATAGGGTATCATAAATACAAACATCATCCAGGTAGTTGAGGCAAATGCAAACAAAAGAAAACCTATTGCATATAAACTTAATCCAATGTATATACTTTTTTCCTGACCTAATCTGGGTATAATGGAACGTATTAAAACGCCCTGTACAATGCCAACAATTAACCCGATGAACCCGAGCGAATAGCCAACCATTCGTTCATCCCAGCCAAACTTACTCATGGTATAATAACTCCAGCAACTTTGTACAGCATGGCCGGCAATGTACAACAATGTAATGGAGAAAACCAAACCGGAAATAACCGGATATTTTTTTAATTGAACCAGTGAACCCAGAGGATTGGCGCGTTTCCATTCAAATTTTCGGCGGTTTTCGGCAGGCAATGATTCAGGAAGAATAAAGTAACCATATAACCAGTTAACAAAAGCCAGAACAGCTGCTGCGAAAAAAGGTACTCTTGGTCCGTAATGACCTAAAATACCCCCTAAAACAGGTCCTATGATAAAACCTAAGCCAAATGCTGCACCAATCATTCCAAAGTTTTGCGCTCTTTTTTCAGGGGTACTGATATCGGCAATATAAGCAGATGCTGTGGTAAAACTACCCCCGGTTATGCCTGCAATAAACCTGCCCACAAATAACCAGAATATATTAGGCGCAAAACCTTGTAGCAGGTAATCCATTCCAAAACCAAATAAAGAAAATAGTAATATCGGACGCCTGCCATATCTATCACTTAAATTACCCAGAATGGGTGCACAAACAAACTGCATCACTGCATATACAAACAATAACCAGCCACCATAATTGGATGCCTGACTTAAATTGCCATGAATGAGTTGTTCAATTAGCTTAGGTAATACCGGAATAATGATTCCAAATCCGGTAACATCAATCAATAAAGTGATAAAAATAAAACCAAGTGCTGCCTGCTTTTTGTCTTTTGCCATTTAGAAAAGATATGCCCACAAAATAACAGTAAATTATTGATTGGTATTTCTTTCTTTTAATAAATGGCATAAGTTTCTTCTGGCGATAATAGCCATATTGCTGAAATATTTATTTGGTCGGTTAGTTGCTCTTCCAATACATTAGCAAAAGTTTGCAGGTAAACAATTACATCGGGCCTATTGCTTTTTTTGAGCCACCTAAAACCACTCGGTAAACAATTTAATACAGCACGTTCTTCTAAGTATTCTATATTATGAATATCGGTTGGGGTTAAGCCCAACTCTTGTAATTTTTTCAGCAATAAATTAACGGTGTATTGGTAACGTTACAATATTCTTCTGCCAGTTCGGTCCACTCACCCAATCCGGTATGGGCATAGGTTAAAATCTCTTCTTTACTCAATTTTGTTACAACTTGCAATAAATTACCACAGTTGCAAATACCATGATTGCCCCAGGTATAGGATGCGCCATTTTGTAATTTTTCTGCTGTTTTACGAAGTGCATCAATTAATGTAAAAGATGGAGTAGCCATAATGAAACTTTTCTGTATAAATTAATTATTGTACACTTTAATAATAACGATAAAAGGCAGTTTGTTCACTTTGTTGACTGAAAATTGCAAAATGTACATTAGGCAGATTTATTTTGTTGAATGATAATATCTGAATTGGCAGGATTGTTTAAAACTCTTTTTAAAAGAATGGAATAAACAGGTTGGTTACCTAAAATAGTGGTCATTGTGGATGCAATAAAACAGGTAAAAATTAAAGGTAGAACCATTTGAAAATCTGACGTCATTTCAACTGCAAGCATTATGCCTGTTAAAGGTGCTTTGATCGTAGCAGAAAAAATACCGGCCATACCTGCCACTGCAAAAACACCAACCGAAATTTGCAGTATGGGCATTGTATGTTGTAATAAATGGCCAAAAAGTGTACCGGTTACCACACCAATGGCCAATAATGGTGCAAAAATGCCACCCGGTAAACCAGTGCTGTAACTTAATATGGTTAACAAAAATCTACCTGAAAATAACAATAACAAAAATGTAATATTAAATGTATGGTCTAATACTAAATGAATAGTGCCATAACCCCCACCAATAAAATCAGGATTTAAAAATCCTACAATGATAATGATGACACCAATGCTTATGGCATATAGGTAAGGGGCATAACCTTTTAATGCCTGAACAATATTTAATGATTGAATCAATAAATAATTAAATGCAAAGCCTATAAAGCTCAAGAAAAGACCTAATATAACAAAAATCCAATACATATTTAGAGGAGGCATTTTATAAATATAAATCCCAATTACAGGATCTGCTCCAATTAAAGATCTTACTACAAAATCAGCAGTTCCTGTGGCAATCATGATAGATGCTACTGAATTGAATGAGTATTTGAAGTGTTCATGCATTTCTTCAATTACAAATAAAATACCCGAAAGAGGAGCATTAAAGGCACTGGCTAAACCAGCAGCAGCACCGGCTGATATGAGCGGATTTTCATGACCCGGTTCTAATTTAAAAATGTCTTTTATCATTTTACCAATTCCCGCTCCAATTTGAATAGTTGGGCCTTCTCTTCCTAATAAAAAACCGCTTCCTAATGAAAAAATTGAGCCTATCAGTTTAACAGGAAATATTTTTTTCCATCTTATTTTTAAAAGATTATCTAATGCTCCTTCTATAATTTGTACCCCACTTCCAGCCGCTTCTTTAGCAAAGCGCTTCACCAAAAATAAACTAACAAGAACGCTAAAAATTGAAAATGAGATTACGTAAACAAAATAAACTCCCCCTTTTAAAACGGCTTTTGTAAAGAGTAAATTTCTTACCTCATCAATGTGCGCCAATAATAGTCTAAATACTGCACTTGTAATGCCTGTAATAAGACCTATTACCAATGAAAAAAATAATAAATTAAATTGTTGTTTATTAATGACTGTAAATCGCCACCTTTTAAACTTCCAATCACCTACAATGGTGTTATAAGAATATTTCCTCACTGATAGTATTTTTTGCTGGAAATATAAGAAATGATGGAAGAACTTGTAGTAGTATGACGGATTAGTTTATGTAAAGGTATTCATGAATGGTAGTTTTTAATTAGGAACAGAACAACATATTAATTGGTAGTTGAAGGTGGTGTAACATTTGAGTCAACTTTTCTTCCCTTCATTTCGCGTTGACTGATATTCAGTTTTCGTAAAATTTTAGATTTTATCATTATACTGGCTTCGGTACCTGCGGGCTCGATGTGATATGGTTTACCATCGTAATTAATAACGCCATACTCATTAATCCATTCATTGGCTAAAATACGATAGGGGTCATTGGGCCGGGCCTGTTTGGTTTTGCCAAAGGTGATAAAATTATTATTGTTTTGTTCAAATGCAATGCCCACAATATTGTTTCTTTCTAAAACACAAACACCCGGTGTGTTTTTCTTTAATGTAATAATGTTTACATTATGTCCATTTTCCAATACCACTTTCCCATCAGTAACTTTAGCTTCGCCGGTTTTTACATCTCTTCGTAAAACAATTTCTCTATCGTTATAAAATTGAATTTTATTGAGTGGTTGTTGATTGGCAGCTAATTGAGCACGGATGGCAGCAGTAAAATAAGTTTTAGGAGTAGAACAGGCTGCAAATAACAGGCTTATTACCAACGTACTCAAGGTTTTTTTATTAGGCATAGAAATTTTTTTTTCAATTAAAACGTGCTTGTAAAGACAGTTCTTGCATACAAAGGTTTAGTCTATCATTGCGAAGATTTGTTAAAAATTCATCAATAGCAATTGTACATTCACTTTTATTTAAATTTCTTTTTTGCGTTTCGGTAAATTCGCAATTATTAAACCAGTAATAATAATTATACTGCTTATGAGGTGAATGTTACTGAATGCTTCGCCCAAAAAAATAACCGCTTCAACAGTACTGAAAACAGGGATTAAATTACCCAATAATGCCGTTCTTGCCGCACCCAACAAGGGGATCGCTTTATTCCAGCATAAATAAGCAAGAACAGATGCACCTAAGCCCAAATAAAGAATTATCCAACTGGTATTTGGAGTCCATATCATTTTTTGTTGCAAAAAAAATGGTTGAATCCATAATAATGGAATTAGTAGCAGGGTTCCGGCTGTTATTATTATGAAAAGAAATACCGTTGCATCAATGGGTGCAGGTTTTTTCTTTACCATAATGGTATAAACGGCAAATAAAAATGCGCTTAAGAAAACCCAAATATCGCCTGTTGAAAATTTTAACAACTGTAAATGTTGCCAGTTCCCTTTTGTCATTAAAAATAATACACCCCATAAACATAAAAGCATGCCCGTTATTCTGGCTATACCAATTTTTTCTTTTAAAAAAATAGCGGCTAAAAAAGTAGAAAAAACCGGTGATGCCGAAGTTCCGATGATGGCAAGATTGATGGCTTGTGTATAATGACCACCAAAATAAAGCAGTGTATTAAATAAACTAATTCCAATAAATGCAGTACCCAAAAGATACCGGCGATGTTGAATAATGAGGTTCCATTGCTGTTTGGTTTTTGAAAATGCAAATGGTAATAAAAGAATGGAGGCGGTACTCCAACGTAGTAAGCTTAATTGTACCGGTGGAATTGATTTTGCCAATCCTCGTGCAACAATAAAATTGCCAGACCACAATACCACTGCAAGTATTGCAACAGAGAAACCTACCACAACTTTCTTGTTACTCATTTGGGACGTTACATTCATTAATGAGCAAAATCTTTTTCATAATTGCCTTTTATTCGCTCAATGGGGGGATTGAAATAACCGAATTTTACATCCGGAAATTCTTCATGAATTAATTGTTGCAATTGTTTAATGCCCAGCATTTCGCCGGTTTCGACCATGTTAATTTGTCCCAGATACCAGTCTGGATCAATATTAAAATTGCGCCATTGTATCATATTGAGTTTTGTAGTTTGGATCAATTTTCTTAAAGCCTCATATTCTTTAACAGTATCAGTAACGCCGGGAAAAACAAAATAATTAATACTGCTCCATCCTCCAAATTGGCGAACTGTTTTCAAACTTTCAATGATATCTTCAAATACATAATTATTGGGCCGATAATAGCTGGTATAAATACTTTTTTGTGCAGAGTTGGTGCTCACCCGAATACTGTTTAAACCGGCTTTGCATAATTCGGCCACTGCATCGGGTTTAGAGCCATTTGTATTGATATTAATACTGCCTTTGTCGGTATGCTTTCTGATTTCAATGATGGCATCACGAATGGTTTCCCACATCAATAAAGGTTCACCTTCGCAACCCTGCCCAAAACTTACAATAGGATAGGGAGCTTGTAACAAATGGGGTACCGTAAATTCAATAATTTCTGCAGCAGTAGGTTTAAAAGTTAGCCGATCCTGGGTTGAAACAATGGTTTCTTCTTCCGGTTGAAAAGAAATACAGCCAATGCAATTGGCATTGCAAGCCGGAGAGGTAGGCACAGGGCATTCCCATCTTCCCAAAGCAAAATTTCTGGCAGCGGGGCAGTGATAGGTATTACAACAATTATTCATTAAATGTTGTACCAACCTGTTTTGCGGATAATTTTTCAGTAATTGATTAGCGCCGGTTTGAATCAGTTTTTCATCATATCCTGCACATTCCTGGCGAATATCTTTCTCAATTCTGATAGCAGGTACATAAATGGTATTGTTATACCAACCTGCTGCAGTATAGCAGAATAATGGAAGGGTGGGCGCATCGGGAAAAGATTCGTAGGCAGCCAAAAATAATCCTGTATGTGCAGGTGGAATAAACGCCGCAACCGCCCAGCCTTTTTCACACAATCGCATTTCACCGGTTTTTATATCTACGCCAATGCCCCTACGTTGTGGTAATTCATACAGGTTACCTCCTTCAGGTAAGGTTATCCAGTTTTCTACCGGCACCTGAAATGCATCCCAACCAGCACGTCCGGTTGCAAAAAGGGTTTCATCTTCAAAAATATTGCCATTACCATCTGAATACAATAAAAAAGGCGATTGTTGTAACATGTGTAACTTCATTCAATTCAAAAATAAATTAATTTTTTTGTGCGACTCGTAATTGCGCTGCACAAAAAGCATTAAATTCAGCTTCTTCTTTTTCCGATACTTCAGCATCCACATTTTTTTGTATCAATTGATTGTTTTTTAAATCAATTGTTAAAATATTGTCTTTCAGTATCACATTATTTACTTGTAACCAGCTAATTTTTTTGGAAGGAATACTGTTGAAAACAATTTCTTTGCTGTCGAAAGCAACTTCCGGCAATACCTTGGCCGGCTTTTCAAGTACCGCAGCAATTAAATACAGAATGGCAAAGAACAGGCCTTTTGGATACAAATACCATCCCCAGGCTGCTATCATTAAAGCAAACCGGTAAAAAGGCATATAGCCTCTGGATTGTTGCCGGTAACACCATATCCACCAGGTGAAGAGTAAAATGGGAATCAGAAAAAAAAGGGTGTATATGCCGCCGCTAATGCCGGCCTGATATAATACAATACCTCTTAAAATAAAAGTCACACTTGCAATAGCCAGCATTAACTGACTAATGATGTCAATTGCTTTAAAAAAACGAACAGGGTATTTTAAAACAATAATATAATCGAATGTTTTTGAAGGGCGTGCTATCATAATTCAAAACCGCAAAAATAGGTTTAAAAACTGCACCCACTCATATTTTTGTTAAATGAAAGGCAATAAATTAAGAATAGCTGAGTAACATCAGTATTATCTATTCATTTTACAAGTACTTTTGCGCAGTAAAATACGAATGATATGAAGAAGATGCATTTGATATTATTAGTAGCCATTGCAGCAGCCATTACTGTTTTAATTAGCTATACCGGTAATTTAACCACTTATGAAACCATTGCTTCAGCAAAAGAAAAGCCGGGAAAATTTGTGAATTTAATTGCTAAACTCGACAAAAATGAACCCATTCAGTACGATGCAATGAAAGACCCCAATTTTTTAAGTTTTACTGCCATTGATACATTGGGCAATTCAGTAAAAGTTGTATACCATAATACCAAACCTACTGATATGGAAAAAAGCGACCGGTTGGTATTAAAAGGCCGTATGGATGGTGATCATTTTGAATGTAAAGATATTTTATTAAAGTGCCCTTCAAAATATAAAGATAATCCTCAAGCTACCGAAAAATCTATGGCAAAACAAGACTAACAATATAACAATAAACAATAGGATTTTTCATTCAATCCTCATTTTATGCTTAGTTTGCCACTCATTTACCCTTTTTATTAAGTTGATACATTATGCAGTATAACGGAGAACACCTTTTACCCGGACAAATTGGTCATTTTTTTTCTATACTTTCTTTGGTGGCTTCATTAGTGGCCACCATTGCTTATTTTAATGCAGCTCGTATTCCCGATCTGCAATCAGACAAACAGAGCTGGATAAAGCTTGCCCGTGTTGTATTTTTAATTGAAACCATTTCTGTATTAGGTGTTTTCTTTTCATTATATTATATTATTTATAACCATTATTTTGAATATTTTTATGCGTGGAACCACTCTTCCCGCAGTTTGCAATTAAAATATATATTAAGTTGTTTTTGGGAAGGTTCGGAAGGCAGTTTTTTATTGTGGAGTTTTTGGCATTGTGTGCTGGGCTGGATTTTAATAAAAACCAGCAAAACATGGGAAGCAGGCGTGATGACGGTGATAAGTTTTGCACAGTTTTGCTTAGCCTCTATGTTAATTGGCATCTACTTTTTTGGCTACAAGGTAGGGAGTAATCCATTTATTTTATGGCGTCAGCAAATGCCTGATATTCCTATTTTTTCTGACCCAAATTATTTGCAATTGCCCCGCATTCATGAAGGAAATGATTTAAATACATTATTACAAAATTATTGGATGGTCATTCATCCGCCGGTATTGTTTTTAGGTTTTGCCTCAACCATTGTGCCTTTTGCCTATGCTATTGCAGGCTTATATAAAAAAGACCATAGCTGGATAAAAATAAGTCTTCCCTGGGCTGCATTTTCAGGTGCTGTTTTGGGTACCGGAATTATGATGGGCGCTGCCTGGGCTTACGAAAGTTTATCGTTTGGCGGCTATTGGGCATGGGATCCGGTTGAGAATGCCTCTTTAGTGCCCTGGATTGTAATGATTGCAGGCTTACATACGAATCTTATCTATAAATCAACAGGCTATTCTTTACGTTCTACCTATCTTTTTTATATTCTTGGTTTTATTTTAGTGCTTTATTCTACTTTCTTAACCCGTAGTGGTATACTGGGCGATACTTCTGTACATGCATTCACCGATTTAGGTATGAATGTGCAGTTGTTATTGTTTGTACTGGTATTTTTAATTCCTGCCCTTGTTTTATATTTCTTGTGTTATAAAAAAATTCCGGCTATCCAGAAAGAAGAAAATACTTACAGCAGAGAATTTTGGATGTTTATTGGTGCATTGGTACTGTTTCTTGCTGCTATTATTATTGCGGCCAAAACATCCGTTCCTGTGTATAACAAATTATTTGGTACCAATATAGCGCCACCTGAAGATCCGGAATTTTCTTTCAATCAGGTTCAAATATTTATTTTAATAATCATTGGAATTTTAACGGCGGTAACGCAGTATTTTAAATACAAAAGCACGCCTGAAAAATATTTTGGTAAAAAAATATTATGGCCAACAGTGGCAGCATTATTGGTTGGTTCAGCCATATGCATTTGGGGCAATATTCATTATAACAAACAAGGTATTGGCTTTCTGGTAGCCATTTATGTGGGAATTTATGCGGCTATTTATTCCATTATTGCCAATGCTGCTTATATATGGATTGTTTTAAAAGGAAAATTAAAGGTTGCCGGTGCATCTGTAGCGCATGTTGGATTTGGAATGATTTTATTGGGTGTATTAATCTCTTCAAGTAAAAAAGAAGTATTGAGTTGGAATACAACAGGTATTGCAGTGTTTAAAAAAGACAAAAAAGAAGATCCTGCAGAAAATATTACTTTGTTTAAAGGGGTTGCTACCGATATGGGTAAATACATGGTAACTTATGTACAGGATACATTAAACCCCAAAGACCGTAAACGGTATTATGAAATTGATTTTAAGGCCAAAAATGGTAAGGAACAGTTCAAAGTATATCCTGATATCATTAAAAATAACAAAGGGATGGAAGGCTTTTCTCCCAATCCGGATTCAAAACACTATTGGAACAGAGATATTTTTGTATACATATCATCCTTTCAGCAAAATGATCAGGCAGATACTGCCACTTTTAAAAATATTGCCATTAAACCAGGCGATACTACTTTTTACAGCAATGGTATGCTTATCTTGAATAAAGTGCAGGTAAATCCTGAATCGCAAAAAGATAAATTTAAAAATGGTGAAACCGCATTGTTTTTAGATATGACTGCTATTACCAAAGATGGTCGCCGTTATCCCATAACACCCGGAATTGTTATTGATAATAACGATTTAATCAACTATCCGGATTCGGTTAAAGCACAAAGTCTGATAGTTAAATTTAATAAAGTGAGTAACCCGCAGGATGGTAAATTAGAAATAGGAGTAAGAGAAAGTGGCGCAATTACCGATTTAGTAACTTTGAAAGTATATGAATTTCCGATGATTAATATACTTTGGTTGGGGATAGTAGTAATGGTGGTTGGCTTTTTTATGTCTATTTATCAGCGTATTCGCCCTGCATTTTTTTCAAAAGAATAGGTTACTTTTATTGAGCTGGCAGCATTAATCAGTGAATATATGTCTACAGCATATCAGCGTGTATGGTAAAGCGAATCCTGCATATGATTGTAATCGTTTGTTTGTGTTTGATTGCCAGGCAATCACATGCACAGCACAGTATTTATGATACCATTCCCGTTCATGCTTTTATTACACCGGAAGGTGATACCATTCCCATGGGATATTTACCGGATGTTTCCATTCTTTACCGCTTAAATGCCCGCCAAAAAAGATATTGGACTGAATGGACAAGGCTACGCAATGCAGTGTACGTTACTTATCCTTATGCAAAAGCTGCAGGCAGAATTATGAATGAAATTAATGCCCGCCTGGCAGGTGTTACTAATAAAAGCGAAAGAAGAAAAATTATTCGCTCCAGAGAAAAAGAATTAAGAAAAGAATTTACAAATAAGTTAACGCAATTATCCATTTATCAGGGCAAAATTTTAATGAAACTGATTTATAGAGAAACCGGGAATAATTGTTATGAAATTATTCAGGAATATAAGGGAAGTTTAACAGCCACTGTTTATCAAACTGTTGCTTTCTTTTTCGGTACCAGTTTAAAACAAAACTACGACCCCAATGGAAATGACCGTGATATTGAAACCATTGTACGCGACGTGGAAAGAATGTATGGTATGCGGGGTTAAATGTTTCTCGATAAAATTTCGGTAAAATTTTTCCGACTGATAAATTGTGCACCCAGACTTTCTAAATGTTCTGTATACACCTGACAGTCAATTAATACAATTCCTTCCTCCATTAATTGTTGCACAAAACGTATAAAAGCAAATTTGCTGGCATTGCTCACCAAGCTAAACATACTTTCCCCAAAAAATATATTTCCCATTTTTATGCCATAAAGCCCGCCCACTAATTGACCATTTTGCCAGGCTTCAGCGCTATGTGCCCAACCTGATTGATGCAGTGTGGTATAAGCTTCAAGCATTTCATCGGTTATCCATGTTCCATCTTGCCCATTTCGTTTGGTTATTTTGCAATGTTTAATCACAGCATGAAATGCCTGGTTAACAGAAAACTCAAAAGCATTTTTCTTTAGCAATACCTGCATGCTTTTGCTAATTTTAAGTTCACTTGGGAAAAGTACAAATCTGGGATCCGGGCACCACCACAATGGTGAATTCCCTTCATACCAGGGGAATATTCCTTTTTTATAGGCTGTGAGTAAACGAGGTATTTGTAAATCGCCGCCTATTGCCAAAAGGCCATCTTCCATACTTTCGGTAACCGGCGGAAACCAAAATGTTTCATTTAATTGATAAAGAGGCATAGGGTGGTAATCAATATCAGGAAATGATTAAGAACCAATTGAAATGGTTTCGATGGTGGCGTTGATACCTCTGTCTAAAATAGCACTACGCATAGGATCTAAGGTTTCATAATCTCCATTTTTTACCACACACTTACCCTTCATATGTATTAATAAGGCACATTGCTCTGCCTGCTCTTGCGTATGGCCACAAATTTCAATCAGGGTTTCAATTACCCAGTCAAAAGTATTCACATCATCATTCCATACAATTAAATGGCAGGTAGGAACTGATGCTGTAATGGTATCAATGGAGGCATCTTCCCAATTTTTTTCTTTCGTATGATTTAAAATCTGAACCATACTGCAAAAATAGGTAGTTCTGTTAAAATAGGAAATACAACACCCTACATGGTCATTTGTTGAAGAGAGCAAAGTTTTGAACAAACGATTCAGGCTGTTTTGGAAGAAAGCAGGAACTGTTTATACATTTTGGGAGAAAACCCGGTTTGTGCTTTGAATAAACGGTTAAAATGAGTAACCTGATTAAAACCTGACTGATAGGCAATTTCATGAATTGGATCATTTGATTCTATCAGTAACTTGATTGCATAAGATATTCTTTTTTCAATTAATAAATCGGTGAAACATTTACCTGTCTGCATTTTAAAAAAACGGGCTAATGTAGCTTCACTCATATTCATAATGCACGACATTTTTTTCAGGCTGATTTCTTCTTTGAAATGTGTGTTTAAATAATCCATCACTTTATTAACCTGATTGGTATTGTTTTGCAAATTTTGCATCATTGTTTCTGAATTATCATTCAAAATTTCCCATTGCTTTTGCAATGAAACTGTAGATAATAATTTCAGTAAAATGAGTAACCCTTTAAAATCATTTTCTTTTTCCAATAGTTGTATTGCTACCAGTGCATTCTGAGCTGAGTTATTTGAAAAACGAATGCTATTGATTCCGGCTTGAAATAATTTTCTAATGTGGAAAAACTGGTTTTTGTTAAGCATGCAATCTCCAAACAAATCTTGTTGAAAAATTACTTGCTTTACAATACCGGCGGTAGAAGGGGTATTGTGCCCGGTACACCAGCCGTGCAATGTACCGGGTGGTAATAAAAACAATGCAGTATCGTGATTGATTTTAGTAATGCTATTACCAATAATACAAGTAGCTGTTTCAGAATTTTGAAATAATAAGAGTTCCCAATAATCATGATAATGTAATCTTTGGGCCGGATCATTAATAGCATGCCTCAGTACAATAAAAGCATCTGCTTCTTCTATAGGCAAGAATCGTTTTTGGTTGAGATTTTTCATGCAGTGCAGTTAAAACAATCGGTTGGTTGAAAATAGTTGGTTAGAATATAGCTGCTGGTACCACCCATCACTCTCTGCAAGGCAAAAAAATGATTTGTTTCGCTGCAACAGTTTCAAATATTTATGGCCGTTGTGTATAAGATGTGCAATGTATGGGTTTATAGTTTGTCTGTGTTTAAATTTACTGAGCAAAAATTATTAACCCGGTTCAATTTTTAAATGGGCTTCAATGTTTTATCTATGTTTTATCTATCAATGTTTAAATGAGCACTGTTACCACGTCATTGCTATACCGTTATTGAAAGGTATGTACGTGAGAATGCGTATTTGTGTAATATGTTACCCGTTTATCGTAGAAAAAATATTTTTTGATATATATCAATTGTAAAATTGCTGTATTGCCAAACACTGAACGAGAGCGGCTTTTACTAAATTAATGTGTAAAAAATACATAATTGTATGTTAAAAAATCACTGAAACATGATGGTAAAAGGTAAGAACACAATCGTTTGCGATACTTAAATTTGTTAAAGATTATTTAACAACCTAACGAAAACATTGCTTATGCCAAACAATCCACATCTATCTCGATGTTTTTTGCTTTTTTGCGGCCTCTTTTTTTGCACATTGGGGGCTTTTGCACAAAAAACAGTTTCCGGTAAAGTAACCGGTAAAAACAATCAACCCCTTGCCGGCGCTACGGTAACGGTACAAGGTACCAACAATGCTACCGCTACGAATGATGATGGTACATTTACCATTAAAGTTCCGGGCGATAAAAGTGTATTGGTAATTTCTTCAGTGGGTTACAACAATGTAACCATGCCTGTAAGTGGCCGTTCAAGAATTGATGTTACCCTAACCGAATCCACTAGTAATTTAAATGAAATTGTGGTATTGGGTTATACATCACAAAAGAAAAAGGACATTACCGGTTCTGTTTCAGTTGTAAATGTAAACGATATGAAATCGGTACCAGGTGGTAATACTGCCGCTTTGTTACAAGGTCAGGCTTCCGGTGTTACGGTTATTAATTCCGGTGTGCCCGGTGGTGGTACCAGTGTGAAAATTAGAGGTATTACTTCTCCAGGAAGTACTGCGCCATTAGTTATGATAGATGGTGTACAGGGAAATTTACAGGACGTCAATCCCAGTGATATTGAATCCATTCAGGTATTGAAAGATGCCGGAGCTGCTGCTATTTATGGGGTACAGGGTTCTAATGGGGTAATTATTGTTACCACCAAAAGAGGCCGTCAGGGTAAAGCCAGAATTAGCTACGATGCTTTTGTGGGCACCCAACGTCCGTTGAAAAATGGCTTTAACTTAGAAAACACACAGGGTTATGCCAATGTGGTGAAAGCATACGAAATTAACAGTGGCATTGCTCCCGGAAGCAGAAATGCACAGTTTGGACAGGGTGATACGCCTGTAATTCCGGATTATATTACTCCTACCGGAGCAAAAGTGGGTGATCCTGGAACAGACCCAGCTTCCTACAATATAAATTCCAATCAAATTACAAAGGCCAATAAAATTGGCACAGATTGGTTTCATGAAATTTTTAAACCTGCCATTTTTCAAAGCCATACTTTAACAGCCAGTGGTGGTAATGATAAATCAACTTACTTGTTTTCAGTAGGATATTTAAACCAGCAGGGAACTTTGATTAATACCTATTTAAAGCGCTATTCAGCAAGAATGAATACCACTTTTAATATAAATAATCATATCAGAGTTGGAGAAAATGCTTATGTATTTTACAAACAAAGTCCGGGCTTTACCAACCAGAATGAGGGTAATGCTATCTCAATGAGTTACCGTGAACCACCTATTATTCCTGTATATGATATCATGGGAAATTATGCCGGTACTAAATCAGTGGGTTTAAGTAATGCACAAAATCCTGTGGCAAATCAACAAAGGACTGCCAATAATAGGAGTAATGACTGGCAGGTAAACGGTAACGTATTTGCTGAAGTAGATTTTTTAAAGCATTTTACAGCTCGTACAAGTTTTGGAGGTTATTTTGATAATTATTACTACTATTATTTTACCTATACGGCTTATGAAAATGCAGAAGGCAATACCAATCCTAATGCCTTTACGGAAGGAGCTGGTTACAATAGCTTATGGCAATGGACAAATACCGTTAAGTATAACAACACTTTTGGCAAACATAGCTTAAATGTATTAGTGGGTCAGGAAGCCAAAAACCAATACAACAGAGGTATTAGCGCCGGCAGGGGATCATATTATAGTACTGACCCAAATTATTGGACATTAAATACAGGTGCTCCAAATTCACAAAGTAATATTGGTTATCCACCTTATCAATTAGCAATATCTTCCTATTTCGGGAGAATTGATTATAGTTATGCAGATAAATATATTTTAGCTGCTACATTAAGAAGAGATGGTTCTTCCGTTTTTGCTCCGGGCCATCAATATGGTAATTTTCCTTCTATTTCAGCAGGATGGCGTATTTCCAATGAAAATTTCATGAAAAATGTTAGCTGGATTAATGATTTAAAATTGAGAGGAGGATGGGGTACATCCGGTTCTATTAGTAATATTAATCCAACCAATGCTTATTCTTTGTATTCTTCTGCAGCCGGTATTTCTTATTATCCAATTACAGGAGCTGCTAACTCTTCCACATTGGGTTTTTATAATAGCCAATTAGGTAATGTGAATACTACATGGGAAAAAGACATTATTACAAATGTTGGTTTAGATGCGACAATTTTGAAAAATAAATTAGACTTCTCAATTGAGTGGTATAAAAAAGCCATTAGCGGATTATTATTTCCAAGTGTATCTGCTATTGGTAATTATCAGGGTGGAGCCCGTCAGCCTTTTGTAAATTTAGGCGATGTTAAAAATACCGGAGTTGATTTCTCGGCAACATATCATGGTACTGTTGGTAGAGATTTTAAAATAGATATTGGTGGAAATATTTCTGCTTACAGAAATGAAGTAGTGAGTTTACCTCCCGGTGTAAAATATGTAGATGAATATAGTGCCGGTTCAAGCCGTATAGGCGCATTCTCTAGATTACAACCCGGGCATCCGGTAGGTGCATTTTATGGTTATCAGGTATTAGGTTTATTTAAAGATGCCAATGATGTTGCCAAATCAGCCACACAGGATGGAGCAGCTCCAGGCAGATTTAAATACTTAGATGCCAATGGTGATGGTAAAATCACTCCTGACGATCGAGTGTTTTTTGGTAACCCCAATCCGAAATTTACCTATGGGTTCACCATCAATGCAACATATAAGAACTTTGATTTGTCCATGTTCTTTTATGGTTCAGCAGGAAATGATGTAATTAATTATGTGAAATACTGGACAGATTTCTATCAGGTATTTAAAGGAAATGTAAGTAAGGGTTTGTTGCAAAATTCGTGGTCACCTACCAATTTGAATGCTAAAATTCCAAGAATTGAACAATCTGCTAACTTTAGTAATACTACCGTGTTTAATTCTTTCTATATGGAAAAAGGATCTTATTTGAGGTGTAAAAATTTAATGATTGGTTATACAGTTCCATCTACAAAATTGGAGAAAATGGGTATTCAGAAATTACATTTTTATGTTCAGGCAGCTAACTTATTTACCATTACCAAGTATACCGGGTTAGATCCTGAATTACAGGGCTCTGATTTGAATAACAATAGTAATTTCGGAATTGATTTTGGTAACTATCCTGCCAATCAGAAAAATTTCAACATTGGAGTAAATGTATCATTCTAAAATGACCATTCAATCTATTAAAAATTAATTTAAAACATTATAATATGAAGAAGATACATTATAAATATTTAATACCGTCTGTTTTAGCGCTGACAGTAGTATTATTTGCCTGTAAACAAAGCTTTTTAAATAAGCCACCTGTTGGTACGCTAAATCAAAATATACTTGCCAATAAATCCGGGGTTCAAGGATTGTTAATTGGAGCATATGCCTTGTTAGACGGTGAGGGTGGCAATAATACAGGATGGGGCTCTGCAGCCAGTAACTGGGTATATGGCAGTGTATGTGCTGATGATGCCTATAAAGGATCAGACCCTTCTGATCAGGGTGATATTCTCTCATTAGAAACTTTCACCGGTACTTCAACAAACGGTTATGTTGCCAATAAATGGGCAGCTTGTTATGATGGTATTCAAAGAGCCAATGAGGTTTTAAGAGTACTTAAAATAGCTACCGGTATTGCTGCTGCTGATGCAACTGAATTCACTGCTGAGGCTCGTTTTTTAAGAGGTCACTATCATTTTGAATTAAAAAAGGTTTTTGGAAATATTCCTTTTATTGATGAAACAGTTACGGATACAACATCACGCAATACTGTTAATAATGTTGATGCTTCCGGTAATTATATTAATGTTTGGCCAAAAATTGAAGCAGATTTTCAGTATGCTATGCAGAATTTACCTGCTGTACAACCTCAAATTGGCCGTGCCAATAAATATGCTGCTGAAGCTTTTTTAGCCAAGGTATATATGTTTGAAGGCAAATATGCGCAAGCAAAACCATTGTTTGATGATTTAATCAGCAATGGGGTTACCTCAAGCGGTACTAAATACGCTTTGGTAAAATATTACAGCAATTTTAACCCGGCTACCCGAAATAGCGCTGAATCAGTATTTGCTGTGCAAATGGCTGTAAATGATGGCTCCGGTACCAGCGCAGGTTCTCCTAATGGTAATTATGGAGATATTTTGAACTTCCCTTATGGTGGTGGTCCTGGTGCTTGTTGTGGATTTTTTAATCCTTCCCAAAGTTTAGCAAATGCCTATAAAACAGATCCAGTAACTGGTTTGCCTTTATTGAACACTTATTTTAATGCCCCTAATGTTAGTGATTCCACCAATTTATACACTGGTACGCTTGATCCCAGAATTGATTGGGTAATGGGCCGTCCAAGTATTCCTTACTTAGATTGGGGTCCACATCCAGGTGCTGCATGGATTAGAAACGTTTCTGCAGATGGTGTTTTTAGCCCTAAAAAGAATATATATGCACAAAGTCAAAAGGGAATTTATTCAAGTACAGAAAATTATTGGGGTGCTACTGAATTAGTTGCCAATAATGTAAACCTGATACGTTTTTCTGATGTACTATTATTAGCTGCTGAATGTGAAACACAATTAGGGAATTTACCAACAGCATTAATATATGTAAACAGGGTACGTGCCCGTGCTGCTGATCCTACCGGATGGGTGTATAAAAATGCCAGTTACGATGCAACCAGTTCTACATATTCTCCACAAACTACTCCGGCCGATAACTATAAAATAGGGCTTTATGTGGTATTTCCTGATCAGGCAACAGCCTTAAAAGCCATTCAAATGGAACGTTATTTGGAACTGGCTATGGAAGGCCACCGCTTCTTTGATTTGGTGCGTTGGGGAATTGCTAAAACTGTTTTAAATAATTATTTTGCTACTGACAGAATTGCAAAAGCAACACTTTTACCGGTGGGTGCTCAGTTTGTAAGTGGTAAATCAGAATTATTCCCCATTCCGCAAACACAAATTGATATCTTAAATGCTGATGGTAAAACACATTTAAAACAAAATCCAGGCTACTAATCATTTTTGAATGATGCAAGCTGAATACTTAAAACCTATTGCCTAATCTTTTGAATGGCAATAGGTTTTTTTGCATTTTAATTCAATTTTTTTTACAGTTGCACAATTATAGCGTAATTTACTCCTGCTTTTTGCATGTACATCAAACCCTTACCCCTCATGAATTTCAGTCGGTTATTAATGATTATCTCATTCCTATGTATATTATTTTCTTGCAAAAAAAGTAATACACTATTTCAACAAATAGATGCAAGCCATACCGGAATAGATTTTGCCAATACCATTATTGAAAATGATTCAATCAACTCGGTAGATATTGAAAATGTATATAACGGTGGGGGCGTTGGTGTTGGAGATTTTAATAATGATGGATTACCGGATTTGTATTTTACTGGTAATTTGGTATCGAATAAATTATACCTCAATACAGGCAATTTTAAGTTTAAAGATATTACTGAGGAGGCTGGTGTATCAGGTAATGGAAGATGGAGCAGGGGTGTGGCTGTTGTAGACATTAATAATGATGGGTGGTTAGATATTTATGTATGTGCCACATTATCGAAAGATCCGGGAAAAAGAAGAAACTTATTGTACATTAATCAGGGTTTAGATAAAAATGGGCGCCCACATTTTAAGGAAATGGCCAAAGAATATGGGTTAGATGATACTGCGCATTCTACACAAGCTGCTTTTTTTGATTATGATAATGATGGCGATTTAGATGTTTATATTGTGAATAATGAAATTAATAAAGATAAATTCCCCGATGGTTTTCATACTATCTTAAAAAATGGCGAAAATCCAAGTACCGGGCAATTGTTTAGAAATGATTGGAATGACAGTTTGCACCATCCTGTTTTTACCGATGTTTCTAAACAGGCAGGTATACAAACAGAGGGCTACGGGCATTCCGTTGCTATTGCTGATTTTAATAATGATGGCTGGAAAGATATTTATGTTACCAACGATTTTGTTTCGAATGATTTACTCTGGATCAATAATCATAATGGTACATTTACGGAACAACTTTCTCACTACTTTAAACACACGTCTGCCAACGCCATGGGTTGCGATGTGGCAGATATGAATAATGATGGCTTGCCCGATGTTGTTACTCTCGATATGAACCCGGAAGATAACTATCGGAAAAAAATGATGATGAATGCTAATAATTATCAACGTTATCAAAACAGCGATAAATATGGCTATAATTATCAGTATGTAAGAAATGTTTTGCAAATCAACCAAGGTCATCGCGTTACCAATAATGATTCAATTGGTGATCCTATTTTCAGTGATGTGGCTTATTATGCAGGTATTGCAGAAACCGATTGGAGCTGGACACCAGTACTGGCCGATTTTGATAATGACGGTAAACGTGATATCATTATTACCAATGGCTTTCCAAAAGATGTAACGGATCATGATTTTATGGCTTACAGAAGTGAGGCTTATTTTTTAGCCAGTAAAAAAGAATTATTAGCACAAATACCGGTTGTTAAACTACATAACTATGCTTTTAAAAATGAAGGGCAGGCAAAATTTTTAAATGTAACCAACACCTGGGGGCTGCAACTGCCTACCTTTTCAAACGGCGCAGTATATGTTGATTTGGATAATGATGGCGATTTGGATTTGGTGATTAATAATATCAACGATAAGGCATTGGTGTATAAAAATACTTCCCGTGAAAAAGACAGTGTACACACCAATTTTATCGATGTTTTATTTCATGGCTCAAAAAATAATTTAAATGGTATTGGTGCTACTGCTACCATTTACTACAATCATGGCCGGCAACAGATATGGGAAAATACACCTTACAGAGGTTATCTTTCTTCAGTACAAACCAAAGCTCATTTTGGGTTAGGTGATATAAAAAGTATTGATTCTTTAAAAATTGTATGGCCCAATCATCTTGAGCAGATACTGACTAATTTAAAATCCAATCAACAAATTACCGTACAGCAATCCAATGCTGCATTACCGGTAAATTACAACCATCCGGCAATTGCTGCATCTGCCTTATTTAAAAATATCACCGAATCATTACAGATAAAATATGTACACCAGGAGCACGATTTTATTGACTTTAATATTCAAAAATTATTGCCTCATAAATTATCAGAATATGGTCCTGCTATGGCAGTGGGCGATATAGATGGCAATGGATTAGACGATATTATTTTAGGCGGTGCCTACAAATACAGCGAAACCATTTTATTGCAACAAACCAATGGGAAGTTTATTCAGAAAAACTTGCTGAACTCAAAGGATGCCGAAGCTAAATTATCGGAAGATATGGGCTTAGTATTGTTTGATGCAGATGGTGATGGAGATTTAGATCTGTATATAACCAGCGGCGGATATGAAAATGAACCAAACACAAAAGCCTATCAGGATAGATTTTATCTGAATGATGGTAATGGCAACTTTTCATTAGATACACTGGCATTACCACAAAATTTAACCAGCAAATCCTGTGTTCGTGCATTTGATTACAATGGAGATGGGAAGCTTGACTTATTGGTTTCAGGCAGGGTTGATCCCTGGCATTATCCAAAGCCGGTAAGTAGTTTTATTTTGCGTAATGATAGCAAAAACGGACAAATAAAGTTTACCGATGTAACAGCATCTGTAGCAAAAGCTTTAACAAATATTGGATTGGTTGCTGATGCAGTTATTACAGATTTTAATAATGATGGCCAACCCGATATGATTTTAGCAGGAGAGTGGATGCCCATTACTTTTTTACAAAATGAACATGGAATTTTTAAAAATGTAACTGCCGGTACGGGTGTTCAAAATAATTTAGGATGGTGGAACAGTATAATACCCGGCGATTTTGACAATGACGGCGATATGGATTACATTGTAAGTAACCTGGGTCTAAATACATTTTATAAAGCATCCCATCAATATCCCATGCATATCACTGCCGGCGATTTTGATAAGAATGGAAGTTATGATGCATTTACTTCTTTATATCTACCAGATAGTACCGGTAAAATGTTGGAATATCCTGCATTAACAAGAGATGATGCCATTAAGCAAATGATTGTGATGCGGATGCGTTTTAAAACATACAAATCATTCGCCACGGCAACCATGGATCAGATATTAACTCCCGATGAGCGCAAAAATGCATTGCGTTTAACGGCCAATGACATGCGTTCTGTATTGTTGAAGAATGACGGGAAAGGACATTTTACAATTATTCCCTTACCAATGCAGGCTCAATTGTCGATGTTGAATGGAATGGTGGCAGATGATTTTGATGGAGATGGAAACTTAGATGTATTGATGAATACCAATGATTTTGGTACAGAAGTAGGTACCGGAAGATATGATGCACTCAACGGTGTATTATTGAAAGGCGATGGGAAAGGTAATTTTATAGCCTGTACCATGCTGCATAGTGGTATTTTTATTCCGGGTAACGGAAAGGCATTGGTGAAATTAATGGGAGTAAATAAGCAATATATGATTGCTGCAGCACAGAACAGGGGCGCATTACAGCTATATGCCCTAAACAAGCCCATAAAAAATATTGCATTATTAAAAGATGATGTGTATGCAATTCTTCACTTTAAAAATGGCATCCGGCAAAAAATGGAATGTAATTACGGATCTTCATTTTTATCGCAGTCAGCTCGTTTTATTTCAGTGGGTCCAACGGTTCAGTCCGTTGAAATTTATCAGCATGATGGTAAATATCGGATAGAAAAAGTAAATTAAATTTTTTGATAGTTTCATAAAAAAAGAAGTAATTGAATGTATAGAATGAAAAATAATGGAAGTTTGTTTTTTGTTGCTTGCTTTTTGTTACTTATTGTATCTTGTAGCAATGAGGGTAATAAAAATTCGTATGAAAATAATTTAGGAATTCGTCCTGCAAGCATTGCACAATTAGATTCAGCCCATTACACTGCCATACAATGGATGGATTCTATTATCAATATCGGTCATGTTTTTTATGGGGATACTATTTTAATAAACTATCAATTTAAAAATACAGGAAATGGCCCGCTTTATTTAACGGAAGTAAGACCGGGATGTGGCTGTACAGTTGCGGCTTATCCCAAAAATGCCATATTGCCGGGCGATTCGGGTGTTTTGCAAGCAAAATATACAACAGAAGGTTTCCCGGGTGATATTAAAAAAAATATTACAGTAAAATCAAATACTGTAAATGGCATTTATCATACACTAGTATTTTATGGAACATTAGGTAAAGACAGTTTGCAACATAAAAACACTACATATACAAAATAAATAGATTATACTATGCGAAAATATTTTTCAGTTACATCAATTTTTATTGCATTATTATTGGCTTGTAATACCATTAAAAATCCAACCCCTCAGGAAGTACAGCAACATTTAACCACTGCTATGCAGGATTATCTGCAAAAAACGCAACAACGCGATAGCAATAAAGTGTTATTTACTGTAAAAAGTGTTGCTTATTATGAAGAGGCAAAATATTATATCTGTGATTTTAAAGTACACATGCAAACCAATCCAAATATAGTGATTCCTGATTTGCCTAAAATAGATACCATTGGTACCATGCATTGCCGTATCAGTAAAGATTTTCAAATCGTTACCAGGGTATATTAATTCTTTTGCATTGCTGTCAGATTAGTATATTTAGCCCCATTTATAGGATTGTTTATGATTGAATGGGTGTTTTGGTTTTCTTTTGCAGTAATGCTGTATACTTATGTTTTGTATCCGGTTATATTGTTTCTGTTTGTACAGATGAAACAAAATATTCAAACCAAAAGCAATACGATTATTGGTACAAATCATATTCCGAATGTTACAGTCATCATTTCTGCATACAATGAAGCAGATTGTATCAATGCAAAAATTCAAAATTCAATTGCTTTAAATTATCCTGCCGATAAAATTTCCTGGATAGTGGTGACCGATGGCTCAACCGATGGCACCAATCAAATAGTTGCCACATATTCTCAGATACGTTTATTGCATCATGCAGAAAGGCTGGGTAAGTTACATGCTATGAACAGGGCTGTAAACGAAAGTACAGCTGATATTTTAGTATTTACAGATGCCAATTCTATCCTGAATTTGGATTGCCTGCATTATATGATTCCACATTTTAGTAATGCCAGAACAGGAGCCGTGTCAGGTGAAAAAAAAATATTGATTCCTGCCGATGCAGATGCAATGATTGGAGAAGGTATTTACTGGCGATATGAATCTTTTCTGAAAAGAATGGAATCGAAATTTAATACGGTAATAGGTATGCCGGGTGAATTATTTGCTATTCGAAAAAATTTATATCCCCTGCTTCCGGTGAATACAATTACAGAGGATTTCAGTATTGCCATGCATGTAATACAACAGGGGTATACAATTCAATATGAACCGAAAGCTGTTGCTGCAGAAAGCCCCTCACTAAATATTGCTGCAGAATTAAAACGAAAAAAAAGAATTGCTGCCGGTAGCATTCAAACTTTATTACATACAATACATTTGTGTAACCCATTTTTATATCCTTCCATAGCATTTCAATATATTAGCCATAAAATTTTACGGTGGTTAGTGATTCCTTTTTTATTGCCTGTTTTATTGGTATCTTCTATTTATTTGTGGCAGCACACACATCAACTGGTTTTTATCAGCAGCAGTTGCCTGCAAATTTTATTTTATACATTGGCAATATTTGGCTGGTTGGCTGAGTGGATGTGCCTCAGTATTAAATGGTTGTATATTCCATTTTATTATTGTTTTATGAACCTCTCCATGTTGTTGGGCATTGTGATGTATTTGCGTGGTAAGCATACGGTATTGTGGGATAAAGCCCTACGTAAATAAGGCAAATGGCACTGTAGAAATAATGAATTCATTATTTTTCTATGTTTTCTTTTCATTGTTTTTAACTAAATACTTGTAAATACCACCTGTGTTTTTTATTTTGTTAAAAAACTAATCATATGCATATTGTTAACAGGGTAAAGGGTATCATTACCAACCCTAAACAGGAATGGTTGACCATATCAGACGAAACACAATCAATGAATAGTGTTATTAGCACCTATGTTGTACCTTTAGCCATTATTGGTGCTTTAGCTGCCTTTGTTGGCTATGGCTTTGTTGGGAAAAATGTGGTATTATTCAGAATGTCAGGCATAGCATGGGGAATTAATATGGCAGTGGTACATTTTATTGCAGTTATTATAACAGTGATTGTATCAACTTTCATTGTAGATATGTTAGCTACCAGTTTTGGTTCAGAAAAAAATTTGAACCGCTCTGCACAATTGGTGGCCTATTCTTATACACCATCTTTAATTGGTGCATTTTTAACTGTAATTCCCGCTTTAGCTATTCTTGGAAGTTTGTTTGGGTTGTATGGAATTTATTTATGGTACATAGGTTTAGGCCCCATAAAAAATACACCGGAAGATAAAAAAGCAACTTATTTAATCGTTTCAATCATTGTATTGTTTGTGGTGTTTTTTATTATCAGCGCCATTATTTCATCTATCATGTTTGCCATACTTGGTTTGGGTATGTATGGTGCAATGAGTGGCACAATCCATTTTAGCTAATCATTTTTAAGCAATAAAAAAAGCGAAACAATTTGTTTCGCTTTTGTAGTGGGAGTTGACGGGGTCGAACCGCCGACCCTCTGCTTGTAAGGCAGATGCTCTAAACCAACTGAGCTAAACTCCCTTCCCTTTCGTTGTTTGGGAGTGCAAAAATAGGGTGTGATTCATAACTACCAAAAATTTTTTTTAATTCAGTTGCAAAGCAGGCAATCTATATTGTGTACCATCATACATAAAAAGGGTTTCTATGCTATACTGCCAGTATTTGTATAAAGGCATTTTATCCATAAATTTTGCGGCCTGCTCTTTGTTTTCAGCGTTCATGATAATCCATACGGTTTGTGTTTCCATGCTTACTGCATAGGTTTCTATGATGCCTTTATTCATTAAAAAATTAATATACGTTCTGTGTGCCGGTAGTAATACCATAAAATCATCATCCATGGTAAAATGCACAATTATCTGATACTTGTTCATACACATTTTTTTATAATTTCTACAACCTCTGTTTCTTTTCTGTTATATAGTAATTACAACAATTTTTGTGCATCTATTGTTTTCATGGCATTTTGTCAACCGTTTTATTTTCAACTCTAGCAGAACAACTATATTGCACATTAAATTAACTGATATTATAACAGTTCAAGTAAATTAAAATATTATTTTCAACTATTTTTTTAATGTATGAAAACAATTGGCTTACTCATCGTTTCTAATGTATTTATGACTTTTGCCTGGTATTGGCACTTAAAAGCAACCGGAATACCCTTATGGAAAGCGATTGTTATTAGCTGGTCGATTGCTTTTTTTGAGTATTGCTTAACTGTGCCCGCTAACCGAATGGGTTTTTTAGAGGGATGGAATGGGTTTCAGTTGAAAATTGTTCAGGAAGTAATTACATTGATTATTTTTTCATTTTTTGCCGTTTTGTATTTGAAAGAACCATTGCGTTGGAATTACTTGGTTAGTTTTTGCTTAGTAATGGGTGCCGTATATTTTGCATTTAAAAAATAAACGAACTATTTTTTTATTCTTTGCATAGTAGCAGTGCCAAAAAACTAAGGCCGCTATTTAAAATGATTAGCCCCAAGTTTCCATCCAAAACCATGGGTTATTCTGCATTTTTCGAATACCAGCTTCAATAGTAATACATGATCCAGCATCGGTCATTAGGCATCCTATTCCGGCAAAAATCAACCATTTTTTTCTTACAATTCGATTCATCATTCAATTGTTTAAAGTATAAGTTTTGCTAATCTTCCTTTATTACCTGCTAAAAAAATTTGTTTGTTTGCAGTAATACAAATGGTATGAAATGAAGCATTACTGATGGACTGCCAATGCAAGCCATCATCATAACTAATATCTATGCCTGAGGTGCCACAACAAATCCATGTTTTATTTTGTATGTGTTTTACACAAGAACGATATCCATTCGGTGCCTGAATGGGTGTTTTTATTTGTATAGAAGGATGTAGGGTTACAATGGCCGCATTGCCTCTTGCAGTGGTATCGTGCATAAAATCGCCACCTACAACTATGCAAGTATGCTGATAGCAATCTATTGAGTTGGCACCTTGTGATGCACTTCCCTGCATTAAGGGTAAAGGATAAACAAATTGGCTATTGATGTATAATTTAGATGCGGTACCTCCACTAACCATCCATTTTGCATTTGTTTTTTTCCAAATAAAAATATTGCTGTTACTCGATGCAAAGAATGCTTCTCCATTCTCAAAAACAGGCAAATCATTCGTTATGGTTTGCCATGATTGCACTCTGTTAATAGTAGTTGCCATAAACGGATGTTGTGTTGAAACCGGATCGCCAATTACCCAACCTTTTTCTTTGTTGGTAAAAAATAATGCATCTAAAAACATACCTTTTGCATCATTCTTAAATAAAATATTCCAATGTAAACCACCATCAGTGGTTTTTAATAACAATGCCGGTTCGCCCACTGCCATAATAATGGCTTCATTTTCATCAAATGCCTGTATGGCTCTAAAATCACTTGTTGCAAAATCATTCACAGTTAACCAATGCCAATGTTGGCCTCCATCTGTACTTTTGGCTACCTGTCCATTACTACCAGCAGCCCAAATAATGCGATTACCAACTGCACTTAAAGTTCTAATGGAAGTTGTTACGCTGCTATCCGTTAGCATTTTAAGATGCTGACCAAATAATATTTGTGAGGTAAAGTGCATACAAGTGATAAAAAACAGTTTCCATGAAGCCATTTTATTACAATTTTGCAACTTGAAAATAACTTAAAATGCTGAATATATGATTCCGTATTGGATGAGCAGAACAAATTTATTATTACATGAAAATGCCATTGAAACCTTACAATCCAAAAAAATACTCTTAGTGGGTTTAGGCGGTGTAGGTGGTATTTGTGCTGAAATGTTGGTTAGGGCTGGAATTGGTCATCTTACCATTGTAGATAATGATAAGGTAGATGCCAGTAATATTAATCGCCAGTTGATTGCACTGCACTCCACTGTTGGCGCACCAAAAACCGATATGTGGTTGCAACGTTTACAGGATATTAATCCGGCTTTGCAAGCAGAAATTGTACAGGTGTTTGCAGATAAACAATGGATTCAGGAATATATTGTGCCGGGAAAATTTGATTATGTAATTGATTGTATTGATACCCTAACGCCTAAAGTGTTTTTATTGCAGCATTGCCATCAGCATCAAATTCCAATTGTAAGTTCAATGGGGGTTGGTGGAAAAATAAATCCCTCAGCCGTAACTATTTGCGATATTGCTGAAACTTATGAGTGCGATTTGGCTAAATATGTTCGCAAAAAATTGCGCCGTGCAAAAATTTACTCGGGTATTAAAGTGGTGTTTAGTCCCGAACCCGTTTTGCCCGGAAGTATACAGGTTACCGAAAATGCAAAGCCTAAAAAATCAATTATTGGTACCATTAGTTATATGCCGGCTATTTTTGGTTGTATGTTATCCAGTATTGTTATTAAAGATATATTGGGTGTTTCAACTGATTAGTAAAGGAGATGGGGTAACATGGTTTGCTGCCAGCTTTCGCTAATATTAAGTAAAGCGTGTAAGTGTTGCAAATAGCTTTCCATATCGCTCTCAAATAAATTTTCTGATGAAGGGATGCCCAATAATTTATCTAAATGATTCACCCCGGTTGGATTTACATGGGTTACATAACCTTGCCAGGCAAAATGGTTTGGGTGCAAATCATGTATCAGTTTTATTAATATCAACCCCGTATAAACCGGCCTGAATTTTTCCGGATGGTGAATTTTTAGAACAATGCCATTGCAGGTTTGGCCCATATATTTGCCGGTTTCGGGTATAAAACAGGTGGTTGCTGCGCTTACATTGTCAAATAACAGTTGGTTAATGGTAGAAGCTACAAGCGTAGCATTCATCCATGGTGCGCCGGCTGCATAAAATGAATAAGGTGTTCCTCTTCCTTCAGAAATATTGGTTGCTTCTAAAAATGCAGTGCCGGTATAGCATAAAGCAGCTTCAAAGCAACGAATGGCGGGTGATGTGGGTACAAATGCTGTTTCCCAATCGGGCTGAAAGCTGTTTCTATCATAATATTTACAGGGAACAATGGTAAGTGGCGCATTCAATTGCAGCACTTTGTTAAAATATTGTGCCAGTTCACCCAATGTACAACTATGACGAACTGGCATAGCCCATCTGCCGATAAATGAAGCGCAGGCTGTTTGTAACATAGGCCCTTCAGCCAGATCAAACCTGCCGGAAACAGGATTGGGCCTGTCTGCAATGATCAAAGGTTTTTGAGAATCACCTGCCGCTTCCAATACATAGGAAAGTGTCCACAAATAAGTATAAAATCTGGCGCCTACATCCGGAATATCAAATAACAACAGGTCAATGTCTTCTAAATCGGCTACATCTGGTTTCAGCTTTGCACCATATAAACTAATGATCGGCAAACCTGTTAGTGCATCTTTTCCATTATCTATCAAAACCCCATCGGCTCCTTTTACATCTAAACCATGTTCCGGAGAAAAAAGTTTAACAATATTAAATTGTTTTTGAAGCAAGGCTTTTCGCGATGGGATACCTTCCTTTGTTTGAGCTGCATGATTGGTAACAAAACCAATCCGTTTGTGCTTCCATGCCGGAATTGCTCGAACCAATACATCAATTCCTGATTCAGTGGCCATTATTTAAACAAGCTGGTTTTAAATAAAATCCAATGCCACTTTTAAATGTTCTACAACATTAAATATAATAGGGCATCGGTCGTAATGCATAAATGTAGTAAAAGTTCGGTCATTAAAACCCGGAACATGTAAGCCTGGAAATTCTCTGCATCCCTGAAATCGGTGTTCGTATATGCTGCATTGCGTTATTTTCAGAAAAGGGCAGGGGATGCTGTTCATTAATAAGGTAGCCGAACTGCCTTTTTCAATATATTGTGCATCAAAATCGTTGCGTTGCAACTTTAAATGTGCTGCAACATGACTGGCTTCTTCTTCAGAAACATTGATCATTAAACTTTTGCAACAATTGCCGCAGGCCTTGCAATCAATTTGGGGGCTAATTTCATTGTTCAACTGCTGTACTTTATCGTCCACCAATTGTGGGGTTTGTGCTTTTAAAAAAGCCATGAAACGCCGATTGTTTCCTTCATTTTCATGGGTAAAAGAAGCAATTTGAGATAGGCTGGTTTCAATATGAAGTGGCTGACTGATGCGGTAAACATAAACAAATAATTTTGGCTGAAAACCGGTGTTTCAACTATATTTTATCCACAAAAAAACTAAAATGTAGAAAAACAAACTTTTATAAGTGCTGCACAGGCTTAGATTTGCGGTTGGTAGGAAGGAACACCACGTTCAATAATTTGTGTTGATATCTTCTGATGCACCGGCTCAATTTTCACCTTTGGGTAATGGATTGGGCTATTGTGCTAATTTTAAACATTAAAAATTGTGCATTATGGCAGTTGAACAAGCAGGAAAATATACAGAAGATGATATTAAAAGTTTAGACTGGAAAGAGCATATTCGCCTCCGGCCAGGTATGTATATTGGTAAATTAAGTGATGGTTCTGCACCTGATGATGGAATTTATGTTTTAATTAAGGAAGTTGTAGATAACTGTATTGATGAACATACCATGGGTTTCGGTAAAAATGTCAATATTAATATTGATGGGAAAACGGTGCATGTTCGCGACTTTGGCAGGGGTATACCATTGGGAAAATTGGTGGATGTAGTCAGTAAAATTAATACCGGCGCTAAATACGATAGTAAAGCTTTCCAAAAAAGTGTAGGATTGAATGGCGTGGGTACCAAGGCTGTAAATGCACTAAGTAGTTATTTTAGCGTTACGGCTTTTCGCGATGGGAAAATGAAAACAGCCGAATTTGAAAGGGGAAAATTAATAAAAGAAACCAAAGAAGAAAAAACATCCGAACCTAATGGTACGCTGGTAAGCTTTATTCCGGATGAGCAAATTTTTAAAAATTATCATTTCCGATTCGATTTTATTGAAAATCAGATCTTGAATTACTGCTATTTAAATGCAGGACTTGTAATCAATTTTAATAATAAAAAATTTGTAAGTAAAAACGGATTACTCGATTTATTGGAACATAAAACCAATCCGGATGAATTACGGTACCCCATTATACATTTAAAAGGAGAAGATATTGAAGTAGCCATTTCGCATAATAACGATTATGGAGAAGATTTGTATTCTTTTGTAAATGGTCAGTTTACCACACAGGGTGGTACACACCAGCAAGGTTTCAGGGAAGCATTTGTAAAAGTAATCAGAGATTTTTTCAAGAAAGATTATGAGGCTTCCGATATCAGAACCAGTATCGTTGCTGCCATTTCTATTCGTGTGCAGGAACCTGTGTTTGAAAGCCAAACCAAAACAAAATTAGGCTCTCAACACATGTTTGAAGGTGGCCCTTCCGTTAAAAAATTCATCGAAGAGTTTTTAGGTAAAGAATTAGATAATTATCTGCATCGAAATCCTGCCATTGCAGATGCGCTTAAGAAAAGAATTGAGCAAAGCGAAAGGGAAAGAAAAGAATTAGCAGGCATTAAAAAAATTGCCAATGAGCGGGCAAAGAAAGCCAACCTGCACAATAAAAAATTACGCGATTGCCGTATCCATTTTAATGATGAACCTCCCGCTAAAAACAGGCAGGAGTATATTGAATTAATGAATCAGTCTACCATTTTCATTACAGAAGGTGATAGCGCCAGTGGTTCCATTACAAAATCACGAAAAGTAGATACACAGGCTGTATTCAGTTTGCGGGGTAAACCTTTAAACAGCTACGGACTTACCAAAAAAATTGTGTATGAAAATGAGGAGTTTAATTTATTGCAACATGCGCTTAATATTGAAGAAGGAATGGAGGGGCTGCGTTACAAAAACATTGTAATTGCAACAGATGCAGATGTAGATGGGATGCACATTCGGTTATTATTAATGACCTTTTTCCTGCAATTTTTTCCGGAACTGGTAAAGCAAAACCATGTATTTATTTTAGAAACCCCTTTATTCAGAGTGCGTAACAAACAGGAAACCATATATTGTTACGATGAAACTGAAAAGCAGGCTGCTATTGCAAAACTGGGTAATAAGCCTGAAATAACCCGCTTTAAAGGGCTAGGTGAAATTTCGCCGGAAGAGTTTGGACGATTTATTGGAGATGATATTCGCCTGCAACCTGTTTTATTGGAACAAGGCGATCATATACAACAACTATTAGAGTATTATATGGGCAAAAACACACCACAAAGACAGGAATTTATTATTGATAATTTAAGAGTAGAATTAGATTTGGTAGAAGCTGTTTAAAAAATTATGACTAAGCAAAACTATAGAAGCATGATGCATGTTGTTTTTAACACTGCCGATGTTGAGGTTTTAAAAAAAGCAATGGAATTAGATGAAACCTTGCAAGGCGATATAATTCAAATAAAAGATGATTTTTCTATTGGGCCGGTTACTGATATTTATGAAACTTATGGTTATCAATTACGTAAAGACTGGTGGAAAGAAGTGTTGCACTATTCACCCTATGCCAATCAGTTGGATATTGTAGATGATAAACTAACGGTACATCAGTTGTGCAATAAATTAAACGAAGATAAAGCTGGTAATGTTTGGATTTGGATGGGGCAAAATGCACGTGATGTATGTGGTTATTATTGGTTAATGTTTCAGTTAACTGAATTTCAGGGGCAGGTATTTATCTTATACATGAATAATCTTCCATTTATCAATGAAAAAGGTGGCATATTTTATCCTGCTTATTTACATGAAATACAGCCCAAAGAATTTTTAAAGGCAAAAAAATTGGCTCGCCTCATCACACTCAGCGAATTTGAAGTAGATCCGGATGAATGGAAAAAAATAGGCTCTGAAAATGGCTTGGTTCGAATTTTAGAGGGCGGTAAAAAAATTGTGAGCAAAGAAGTGAGTTATTATGATAAGGACATTTTGTCGGTTATTGGTGCTGAGCCGCAGAAACTGCTGAAATTATTACAACAGTTTTATTCAAAATCTAAATTAAAAATTGCCGATACATTTTTTGTATGGCGTTTACGAGAGCTGATGAAAGAACAAAAACTTGCTGCAAAAGGCAATTGGGAAAAGGGCTGGAAAGATATTGAAGTGATGCAGATGCAAACAGTGCATACAGAAAGTGAATCGTTGTAATGGTTTTGAATAAAAATGAATAAAGCGTTAAGTAAATAATCAATTGTTAAAAGCGTGCAGGGAAGATTATGGCAAATGAAAAAACAGAAAACACAGTATATCAAAACGATAATGGCATACAAGGGCAATACAAAAACTGGTTTTTAGAATATGCCTCCTATGTTATTTTGGAAAGGGCAGTACCGGCAATGGAAGATGGCTTAAAACCCGTTCAGCGACGTATTTTACATGCCATGAAAGAAATGGATGACGGGCGTTTTAATAAAGTTGCCAACATCATCGGGCAATCCATGCAGTACCATCCACATGGGGATGCTTCTATTGGCGATGCATTGGTAAATATGGGGCAAAAAGATTTGCTGATTGAAACACAGGGTAACTGGGGCGATATTCGTACCGGCGATGCAGCAGCGGCACCCCGTTATATAGAAGCCAGATTAAGTAAATTAGCACTTGAAATTGCATTCAATGCCAAAACAACCAATTGGCAATTAAGTTATGATGGACGTAAGCAGGAGCCCGTTGCCCTGCCTATGAAATTTCCATTATTATTGGCGCAGGGTGCTGATGGTATTGCGGTAGGGTTATCTACCAAAATTTTACCCCATAACTTTTGCGAAATTTGTGAGGCATCCATTAAATACCTCAAAGAAAAAAAATTTGAACTCTATCCCGATTTTCAAACGGGTGGGATGATTGATGTAAGCAATTACAACGATGGTAAACGCGGTGGCAAAATCAGAGTGCGTTGTAAAATTGAAGAGCTTGATAAAAAATCACTCATCATTCGCGATGTGCCTTATAGCGTTTCAGTTTCACAACTTTGCGAAAGTATTACCAAAGCCAATGATCAGGGTAAAATAAAAATTAAAAAGTTAACAGAATTCACCGGCAAAAATGTTGAAATTCAGGTTGATCTGGCTCCCGGTATTTCGCCCGATATTACCATTGATGCTTTGTATGCATTTACTGATTGTGAAGTGAGCATTTCTCCAAATGCCTGTGTTATTGTTGATCAAAAACCCGCATTTATTTCTGTAACTGAATTATTAAAGAAAGCGGTTGACAATACCAAAAATTTATTACAACAGGAACTCCAAATTAAACTGGGTGAATTAAATGATAAATGGCATTATACTTCACTTGAAAAAATATTTTTTGAACAGAAAATTTATCAGGAATTAGAGAAAAAATATCCAACCTGGGAACATGTATTACTGGCTATTGAAAAAGCTTTTGTGCCTTATTCAAAACAATTAAAGCGTGCCGTAACGCGTGAAGATGTGATTAAATTAACCGAAAAGCCGGTTAGAAGAATTTACAAATTAGATATTGATGAACTCATCCATCAAATTAAAGCCATTGAGGAAGAAATGAATCAGGTACAATATCATTTAGAACATCTTACCGAATACACCATTCAGTATTTCGAAAATTTATTAAAAAAATTTGGTAAGGGAAGAGAACGTAAAACAGAAATAAAACCCTTCGATGTTATTAAAGTACAACAGGTAGCCATTGCTAATACCAAAGTGTACATGAATCGTGCAGAAGGATTTATTGGAACATCACTTAAAAAAGATGAATATCTGTTCGATTGTTCAGATTTTGACGATATTATTGTGTTTACCCGAAGAGGGATCATGAAGGTAATTCGGGTAGGTGAAAAAAACTTTATAGGTAAAGATATTTTACATGCAGCCGTGTTTACTAAAAACGATGAACGCACTACTTACAACATGATATATGTTGATGGTGAAAGTGGTGTTAATTATGCCAAACGTTTTAATGTTACCAGCATTACCCGAGATAAAGAATACGATTTAACGAAAGGAAGCGATAAAAGTAAGGTGCTATATTTTTCTGCTAATCTCAATGGTGAAGCAGAAGTGGTTAAAATTATATTAAGCCCCAACTGCAGTGCCCGTAACAAAGAATTAGATTTTTATTTTGAAGAAATTGAAATCAAAGGAAGATCCAGTCAGGGAAATATTGTAACCAAATATCCCATACGTACCGTTAAATTTAAAGAAGCCGGAAAAAGCACTTTAGAAGGGCGCAAACTTTGGTTTGATCAGCAATTTGGCCGGTTAAATACAGATGAAAAAGGATTGTATTTAGGCAGTTTTGAAGATGAAAATATTTTGGTGATTTATAAAGATGGTAATTATGAAATTACCAATACCGAGCTCAACCAAAGATTTGATACAGAGAAAATAGTTTTAATTGAAAAGTTTGATCCCAACAAAATCATTACCGCTATCTATAAAGATGCAACAAAAAACCAATTTACGGTGAAGCGCTTTAAGATTGAAACATCAACACTTCAAACCAAATTTTTATTTATAAAAGAGGGTGATGATAATTATATTGAAGCTGTAACAACTGAAGAGGAGCCCATTTTAACTGTTGAAACCGGAAAAGGGGCTCAAGTGCGAAAAGCAAAATTTAAGATTTTTAAAATGGTAGAAGTAACCGGCTGGAAATCAGTTGGCGCAAAATTGATGGATTATGCAAAAGCCATTCAAATGCATTGGGAGGGGGCACCACCTGCCGATCAGCAACAACCGGAATTATTTAATGATTAATTCAATATTGTGTTGCTGTGAGGTTCAAAATTTTTATGATTTATTTACTAACGCTTGTTAGCTAATTGTATCTTTGTGCAAATATTGCAACATGGAAAAAAGAACAGTATACATTGTATCGGCTATAAGAACGCCGATAGGTAGCTTTGGTGGAAGTTTAAAGTCGTTATCTGCCACACAATTAGGTGCCATTGCTATTAAAGCTGCAGTTGAAAAAACAGGCATTGCCCCCGATGCAGTGGAACATGTTTATATGGGGAATGTATTACAAGCCAATGTTGGTCAGGCACCGGCAAGGCAGGCTGCTATATTTGCAGGTTTGCCACCCAAAGTGGTTTGTACTACTGTAAATAAAGTTTGTGCCAGTGGTATGAAGGCAATTGCACAAGGCATGCAGGATATATTATTGGGCGATGCAGATATTGTTGTGGCCGGTGGTATGGAAAGTATGAGTAATGTGCCTTTTTATGTACCCAATATGCGTTGGGGTAACAAATATGGTGATAGTACTTTAATAGATGGTTTGGCAAAAGACGGACTGGTGGATGTTTACCATAATTATGCCATGGGTAATGCAGCTGAGCTATGTGCCAAAGAATGCCATATTTCAAGAGATGAACAGGATGCATTTGCTATAGAAAGCTATCATCGAAGTCAGGCTGCCATACAGGAAGGAAAATTTTTAAATGAAATAGCGCCCGTTACCATTCCGCAACGCAATGGCAACCTCGTTATCATTGATAAAGATGAAGAACCCTTTAACGTTAAATTCGATAAAATTCCTTCATTAAAGCCGGCCTTTCAAAAAGAGGGTACCGTTACGGCTGCCAACGCATCTACCATGAATGATGGTGCCGCAGCAGTGGTATTAATGAGTAAAGAAAAGGCAGATGCATTGGGTATAAAACCATTGGCCATCATTCGCTCTTATGCCGATGCTGAGCAAGCACCTGAATGGTTTACAACAACACCCAGCCTTGCTGTGCCAAAAGCTGTTGCAAAAGCAGGTTTTTCTATGAAGGATATTGATTTTGTTGAAATTAATGAAGCCTTTTCGGTAGTAGGTTTGGTGAATATCCAAAAAATGGGGTTAGATGCATCAAAAGTAAATGTACATGGTGGTGCAGTATCATTAGGGCATCCGTTGGGTTGCAGTGGTGCGAGAATTATTGTTACATTATTGAACGTTTTAAAGCAACATCAGGGTAAAATTGGAGCAGCGGGTATATGCAATGGTGGCGGGGGGGCAAGTGCCATGGTAATTGAGCTGGTATAATTCGCCTGTTATTCAATAAAAACCATACGCAGAATGCAAGTGCATCAATCAGCGTATGGTTTTTATATTTCCCAATCAACAATTTGATTGGCCCATTCTTTTCTGTAAGGTGTTTGTATGCGAATATAATTATCGGTATAGCCCTCCATCATACCATTCTTTTCAGCATCTTCAAACAATACTTTTCGTTTGGCACCACTTTGTTGGGCGATAAAGTATTGTAATTTTTTAAAGGATAAGTTACGTAAAATTTTATTTCTTTCATTTCTAATGTGTATGGGAACAATGCCATCCATTGTTATGGCTAAAGTATTGGGCCTTTCCGAATAGGTAAATACATGCAGGTAACTCACGTCTAATTCATGCAAAAACTGGTGTGTTTCATGAAAGGCTTCATTCGTTTCGCCGGGAAAACCCACAATAACATCTACACCAATGGCACAATGCGGCATCAGGGTTTTAATTTGCTGAACTTTTTCACGATATACTTCTCTTTTGTATCGGCGGCGCATCAATCCAAGAATGTTATCACTTCCACTTTGTAATGGAATATGAAAATGCGGCATGAATTTTTTGCTGCCTGCAACAAACTGAATAATTTCGTTAGATAGCAAATTGGGCTCAATAGAAGAAATTCTAAATCTTTCAATTCCTTCAATATGATCTAATTGCTGAATTAACTGAAAAAAATTCTCCTGTTTCTTTTTGCCATCCGGCCCTTGCCCAAAATCGCCCAAATTAACACCGGTTAACACAATTTCCTTAATACCACTTGCGGCAATGGCTTCGGCATTTTTAATTACGGAAGCAATGGTATCGCTTCGGCTAATGCCTCTGGCCATCGGGATGGTACAAAATGAACAGTTATAATTACATCCATCCTGTACTTTCAAAAAAGTGCGGGTGCGATCGTTGATAGAGAATGCTGCATTAAATCCGGATACAGTTTCTATATCACAACTGTAAATGGTAGCAGATCCGGTGTTTTTTGTAAGTTGTTCAATATGTTGCACAATATTGAATTTTTCTGCTGCGCCTAACACCAAATCTACCCCGGGTATGTCAGCAATTTCTTTCGGTTTTAATTGGGCATAACAACCGATAATCACTACAAAACTATCCGGCGCATTCCGTTGTATTCTTCTCACAATTTGCCGACACTCTTTATCAGCATTATCAGTAACTGAACAGGTGTTAATGACATAAACATCCGCTATGTCATCAAACGATTTTTTTTGGAAACCTTCCTGCTCCAGCCTTCTGGAGAGGGTAGAGGTTTCAGAAAAATTTAATTTACAGCCTAATGTGTGTAAGGCTACCGAGCGCTGCTTTTCCATGCTGCAAATATAAGCTGCCGAAAATATTTTTCTTCAGGTGTTTTATACTGCAATCAGCCTCTCATTGTATTGTTAGAATGGCGATAAATAACTTTTTATTAAAGTTCAAAATAGCTTATTTTGCTTTGATATAAATCAGTTTTGAGTGAGTAACAGAGAAAAATCACCACATATTCTCAATACATCTTCTAATTTATTGGGTATTTGTTTTATTCTACTGGCGTCTTTAAAAGTGATGAATATTTCAGATAAAACTTTTATTGATGAAGTGACCACCATTGTCATTGTGTTGTTTATGGCCAGTTGTATTTTATCGTTCATTGCTATCCGAAATAAAACATAAAGAAGTCAGTTCTATGAAAATATTGCAGATATTGTTTTCATTTCAGGGTTATCATTACTCTTCATTACCACTCTTTTGTTTAGTTTTAATGTAATAAAATAGTAATGCTACGTGCTATTTTCATCCATCTGGTAAAAAAATACGTTCAAAACCATTGTGTTCAAAACTAAGAGTTGCGTGGTGAGTGCATCTTTTTCAGTATAAAAACATCCATTCAAACTATTTAAACCAAAATTTCATAATAAAGTAGCTTGTATTAAACAAAGCATTTTAAATTTTCCTATTAAAAAGCTATGTTTGCTCCGCTCTAAAAAAAATAAAAACCCATGAATTTTAAAAAGACCAATAATCTGGTAGGCTGGGCAGTTGCATTAATTGCCTGTACTGTTTATGTGCTAACTACTGAAGCGAATGGCAGCTTTTGGGATTGTGGCGAATTTGTAAGTAGTAGCTTCAAGTTACAGATTCCGCATCCACCCGGAGCTCCTTTATTTGTGATGTTGGGGCGCCTTTTCATTATTTTATTTGGCAACAACCCACTTACAGCTGCTAAAGCAGTGAATGTAATGAGTGCTTTGGCCAGTGGATTTACTATTTTGTTTTTATTTTGGACCATTACGCATTTTGCCAGAAGAATTGCCAAAGTTGGCGTAAATGATACAATGACTACCACCCAAATGTGGAGTATTATGGGTGCAGGTGTAGTGGGGGCATTGGCCTATACATTTACCGATTCTTTTTGGTACAGTGCCGTGGAAGGTGAAGTATATGCGATGAGTTCATTTTTTAGTGCAATCGTTTTCTGGGCTATTTTAAAATGGGATAACGTTGCCGATGAACCCGGTGCTGATCGCTGGTTAGTATTGATTTTCTTTTTAATTGGATTATCTATTGGTGTACACTTGTTGTGTTTACTCAATATTCCTGCAGTGGTAATGGTTTATTATTTCCGCAGAAGAGAACAGTTTAATTTTAAAGCCATTCGCAAATGGTTTTTAATATTGGTTATTGCCGGTGGCTTTTTAGCATTTATTGCTGCTTTAATTGGCGCATCTGCCGATGCAAGTGATAATGTACCTGCCGATAATACGGTTGCAGCTTTAATGATTGTAGGTATGCTGGCTGCCATTGGTATTTTGTATTTAATAGAAAAAATTTACAAAGAGAAAAAAGAATATTATGCAGGCATTTATATCTTTTTCCTGATCGGTTGTATTTTAACAGGTGTGGTACAAATATTTGTAATTCAATATTCTATTAAATATGCCGGTGTATTTGACCGGATTTTCGTGAACAATTTAGGCTTGCCATTTTTTAGCGGATTTACTTTCTTTTTTATTGTATTAGCTGGATTAATTTGGTGGGGATTGCGTTATGCACAAAAGAAAAACTGGGCGTATTTACGATTGGCTTTATGGTGCTTTACATTTGTTTTATTGGGTTACAGTACTTATTTAACTACTATGATTCGCAGTATTGCCAATCCTGCCATTGATATGTACAATGTAGACAATCCTTTAAGTCTGGTTGGTTATCTGGGTCGCGATCAGTATGGTGATTTCCCATTGTTATACGGACAAAAATTTACTGCCAGCCCTGTTGATTATAAAGAAGGGGCTATGAAATACCAAAAAGGGAAAGATAAATATGTGGCCATTGGTCGTGATGGTCATTATGTGTACATGCCCGATGATAAAATGGTATTTCCCCGTGTTTGGGATGCCAGTAACGATCAATATCATGCCGATTACTATGCCAGTTTTTTGGGCATACAGAAATACAGGGATAAAAACGGACAAGTACAATATGATAGAACTCCAAATCAATTAGATAATTTCCGCTTTTTAGTACAATACCAGTTTTATTGGATGTATTTCCGCTATTTTGCCTGGAATTTTATTGGCAAACAAGATGATGTACAGGGCGTATTTATTGGAAATGTAAGAGATGGGAACTGGATTACGGGCATTAGTTTTATTGATAACCTGATTTATGGTAACCAAAGTTTATTGCCCGATAGCATTAAAAACAGTAAAGGCCATAATACACTTTTTGCATTACCCTTTATTTTAGGATTAATTGGTTTATTCTACCATTTCAAAAAAAGAGGGGATGATGCTATCAGCAACTTTTTATTATTCTTCTTTACAGGTATTGCCATTATCATTTATCTGAATCAGGCAGGCAATCAGCCTCGCGAACGAGATTATGCTTATGTAGGCAGTTTTTATGCATTTGCTGTTTGGATTGGGCTGGGTGTTATGAAGGTGATTGAATGGTTCAGTAAAAAACTGCCACAATCAACTGCCGCTATTCTGGCCACCTTACTATGTTTATTAGCCGTACCTACCGTAATGGCGCAACAAGAATGGGATGATCATGACAGAAGCAGAAAAACTTTAGCCAGAGATTTGGCCAAAGATTATTTGGAAAGTTGTGCACCCAATGCCATTTTATTCACTTTTGGTGATAATGATACCTATCCGCTTTGGTATGCACAAGAGGTAGAAGGCATCAGAAAAGATATTCGTGTCATTAACTATAGCCTGCTGGGCATTGACTGGTATATTAATGAGTTACGGTATAAAATTAATGAGAGTGATCCCATTGATGTAATATATACTGCCGATCAAATTGAAGGCAGAAAGCGTGATTATATTGTATACCAACCCAAACCCAACATTCCACAAGATCGTTATTATGATTTGTACGATTTAATGAAGAATTATGTGGGCAGTAATGATCCCGATAAAATGGTGGATCGTGGTGGTGGAGATGTTATCAATACTTTCCCGGTTCGCAAAGTATCAATTCCGGTTGATACAGCATTGGTACGCAAAAACGGTACCGTTAACCCGGGAGATACAGTTGTTTCAGAACTTCGTTTTGAAATACCACGTGGCACTTTAATGAAGAATGATATTGCCATGCTGAATATCATCGCAGCCAATAAATGGAAACGCCCCATTTACTTTACCGGCTACTTCAGCGACTTGGGTTTCCAAAAGTATTTAAGGAAGGATGGCTTATCGTATAGACTGGTTCCTGTTGAGAACCAATATATCAATACCGATACCATGGAAAATAACTTGTTGCATAAATTTGCATTTGGTGGTGCTGATGTAAAGAATGTTTATTTTGATGAAGAAAACAGAAGGCATTTACTAACCATCCGTCAGGCTTATGCCGAATTAGCCAGCGATTTGGCCGATAAAGGCCGTAAAGCGGAAGCCAGAGAAGTATTGGAAAAAGCCGATAAGGGCATGCTACAGGAAAACTTCCCTTATGGTATGGTAAGCAGAGCTAATTACCATGATAGAATTTCATTACAATTCTTAGATGCCTGTTACCGTGCCGGCGATACTACTTTGGCCGCAAAAGTGAGCGCTTCCGTTAAAAAAGATATAGAACAGCAAATTATGTTCTACAACGGGTTATCGGGAAATAATGCAGAAAATATGGCCGATGATAAACAAACAGCCGAAAGCTATTTGAAAGCATTAGAACAGTTAAAAGAAATGTACAATCCTAAATTACCGGTACTGGAAAATGGAAAATTACCCGGAATGGATAGCGGGAAGTTAAAACAAGCCGCACCCAAAAAATAGATTGATTCCTTTATATAAATTGAAAAGACCGCTCCAAAAGCCGGTCTTTTTTTAACCATATTACTTTTAAATTGTTAATTCATAATAGATAGTATTCTGATGGGGCTTTTAGATGAGCATCATTTACATGTATTAATATTTTTGTAACGTTTTTTTAAGTAGTTTACAACACATGCAAGGTCATCGTTTTATCGGTTTCAATCCTTCCGAAAATCAGCAATCAATTTTTGAACAATTGCTCAATATTTTCATGCAGTTACTCACCTATACCAATGGTGATGCTGCTGAAGCATTGCAATGGATGAATGAGTTAGATAAACAATATCAGCTTACCAATCCCGAATATGGTATGGGCGATTTTATTGAAGATTTGAAACAAAATGGTTATTTGGAAGAAAATACAGTTACCGGTAGTTTTAAAATTACTTCTAAAAGTGAACAAACCATTCGTAAAAAAAGTCTGGAAGAAATTTTCGGAAAATTAAAAAAATCTAAATCGGGCAACCACACTACTTTCAAACCCGGACAGGGCGACGAAATTAATCCCGAAACCCGCCCATTTCAGTTTGGAGATATGTTAGAGCAAATTGATTTTACACAAAGTATTCGCAATGCACAAATCAATCATGGTATTGAAAGCTTTTCTATGTACGAAGATGATTTGCAAATCAGAGAAACCGATTTTAAAACGCAAACATCTACCATATTAATGATTGATATTTCACACTCCATGATTTTATATGGCGAAGACAGAATAACACCGGCCAAAAAAGTAGCCATGGCATTAAGCGAACTCATTACTACCAAATATCCAAAAGATACTTTAGATATTGTTGTATTTGGCAATGATGCGTGGACGGTGGAAATAAAAGATTTACCTTATCTGCAGGTGGGTCCATACCATACCAATACAGTAGCCGGATTAGAATTGGCAATGGATTTGTTGCGCAGAAGAAAAAATCCGAATAAACAAATTTTCATGATTACCGATGGAAAACCCACCTGTTTAAAAGTTGGGAAAAAATATTATAAAAATAGTTTTGGGATAGACCGAAAAATTTTAAATCGCTGTATTAACCTTGCGGCACAGTGCAAAAAATTAAAAATTCCCATTACAACTTTTATGATTGCATCTGATCCCTATCTACAGAAATTTGTACAAGAGTTTACGGAAATGAATCAGGGCAAAGCATTCTTTGCAGGATTAGATAAATTGGGTGCCTTTATTTTTAAAGACTTTGAAAGTGGGAAAAACAAAACATTATATTAATTGATTTCATACAATAGGCAAAAAAATAGCAGATGACAGATTATAAAAAAATTACAACACTTGGTGCACTTAAAAAATCAGGTTACATTTCTAAATCAGTAAAAGAAGAAGTTCGGCAAAACTTAATTGCTAAAATTCATTCCAAAGAAAATCCATTCAGCGGTATTTATGGATATGAAGACACGGTAATACCCGATACAGAACGGGCGTTATTATCGCGCCACAATATTTTATTTTTAGGATTAAGAGGGCAGGCCAAAACCAGAATTGCCCGGCAGATGGTGCAATTGCTGGATGAATATATTCCAGTAGTTGCAGGTAGTGAAATTAATGATAATCCACTGCACCCCATCAGCAAATATGCCAAAGATCAGTTAGCAGAATATGGAGATGATATGCCCATTACCTGGTTACACCGATCTGAAAGATATGGTGAGAAATTAGCAACTCCTGATGTAAGTGTTGCGGATTTAATTGGTGATATTGACCCTATTAAAGCGGCCAATCTTCGATTGAATTTTGCGGATGAAAGAGTGATTCATTATGGTATCATTCCTAGAAGTAACAGGGGTATTTTTGTCATCAATGAAATTCCTGATTTACAGGCACGCATCCAGGTGTCTTTGTTCAATATATTAGAAGAAGGTGATATCCAAATACGCGGTTTTAAATTAAGAATGCCACTGGATATTTTATTTGTTTTTACCGCTAATCCGGAGGATTACACCAACCGCGGCAGCATTGTTACACCGTTAAAAGACAGAATACAAAGCCAGATCTTAACCCATTATCCTAAAAATATTGAAACCGCATTGGCCATTACCGAACAGGAGGCTGCAATTTTACCCGAACAGGTTGAAAAAGTTAGCGTTAGCGATTTAATGAAACGATTGTTGGAACAAATTGCATTTGAAGCAAGAAACAATGAATATGTTGATAAAAAAAGTGGGGTGAGTGCCCGTTTAACTATTGCTGCTTTTGAAAATGCAATGAGCAGCGCTGAAAGACGTGCCATTATTTTTAATGAAAAACATACACAAGTATGGATTAGTGATTTAATGGGAACCATTCCTTCTATCACAGGTAAAATTGAATTGGTATATGAAGGTGAACAGGAAGGTCCTTATCAGGTTGCACTGAATTTAATTGACAGAGCAATCCGTAGCCAGTTTATTCAATACTTCCCTAACCCGGAAATGCTAAAAAAGAAAAAGCCCGCCGGTAAAAAATCGACGGAAGAAAAAACAGAAGAAAATCCCTATAAAGCCATTATTCGTTGGTTTGATGCAGGTAACCATATAGATCTATTGACAGATATGAAAGATAGTGAAAAAATTGCAGAATTATACAAAGTGGATGGTTTGTATGCTTTGATAAAAAAATATTTTCATTATGCCAATGAAAAAGAAAATGCACTATTAATGGAATTTGTATTGCATGGCCTGGCAGGCTATTCGCTCATTAGTAAGAAAATGCTGGATGGCAAAATTGAGTTTAAAGATTTAATGGGAAGTATCATGAATTTAAATGCAATGAATTTTGGAGATGATGACGATTTGAATGAAGATGATTTTAATTAATAGTGCAAATTTGCATATAAATAAAATTTTTCATGCCCATCAAACAGATTGTATATTTTATTTTTTTTACATTGCTTGCCGGTGGGTTACATGCACAATTGTGTTCGGGCAGTTTGGGCGATCCTGTTATCAACATCACTTTTGGCAGCGGCAATAATCCGGGTCCCGCTTTGCCCTTTGGTGTTACCAATTATATTTATGTTCCGAACGATTGTCCGAAAGACGGCTATTATACCATTGCAAATGCTACCAATGGTTGTTTTGGCAATACCTGGTTTCGTTTAACTGAAGACCATACTCCCAATGATGTAAATGGTTATATGATGCTCATCAACGCATCTTATGATCCCGGCGATTTTTATGTAGATACCGTAAAGGGTTTATGCGGCAGCACAACCTATGAGTTTGCATCGTGGGTATTGAATTTAAATACAGGTATTGCATGCAATGGCAATCCAATTTTAGCCAATGTTACCTTTAGTATTGAAACAACAACCGGCACAGTATTGCAACAATACTCAACAGGCGATATTCCTACTTCCATTGCACCATTATGGCGGCAATATGGTTTTTATTTTTCAACGCCTAATAATACCAGTAATGTGGTGATTCGTATGCGTAATAATGCACCTGGTGGCTGTGGTAATGATTTGGCTTTGGATGATATTACTTTTAGACCTTGTGGCCCCTTAATTACTGTTACCAATAATGGTCAAACTACTAATACCAATATTTGTGATACCGACAAGCGAAATATTTTACTGAATAGTACCGTTTCTTCCGGCTTTAATAATACCCAATACCAATGGCAAACTTATGTAAATGGAAACTGGCAGGATATTGCAGGAGCTAACAACAACAATTATGTTCGTTTGCCAACACCTGCAGGAAATTATCAATACCGCGTTGTGGTAGCACAGGGTAATAATATTCAGCTGCCGGCATGCAGAGTGGCTTCTAATGCCTATGCCATTGGGGTTGAACCTAAGCCTTCCATTTCCATACAAACCAATAATGCTGCTTGTTTGGGCGATAAGTTACAGGTATCTGCCAGCAGCGCCGGTAATCAATATCGATGGTCAGGTCCTTCCGGTTTTCAAACAACACAACCATCCTTCTCTATCTTTCCATTAACCAATCAAAATGAAGGTTACTATTATGTAAATACTACTACTGCTTTGGGATGTACCAATACCGATTCAGTTTTTGTAAGCGTAAGCCCCATACCGTTGGCTAATGCAGGTTCTTCGCAAACGGTTTGTGAAGGCAGTAGTGTTGTGTTAAGAGGAAGTGGGGGAGAAAAATACAAATGGGTGCCTGCTGCTAATTTATCTTCTGATACCATACCACAACCCACTGCAACGCCCGCCGATAGTACCATGTATTATTTAACGGTAAGCAATGGTAATTGCAACCGAACCGACAGTGTAATGGTGAATATTTTACATTTACCGGAGGCAGCAGCGGGTAAAAGCTTTACCATTTTTGAAGGAGATCAGGTACAATTGAATGGAAGTGCTGCAGGTGATGACATTCAGTATTTCTGGACTCCGGATTATAATATTTCAAATACGAATATTTTGGATCCGGTGGTTTATCCCATTAAAGATACTACTTATACACTTCATGTAGTATCGCAGCAGGGTTGTGGCGAAGCTGTCAGTAAAATATTTATAAGGGTGTATAATAAAATAAGTGTGCCCAATGCATTCTCGCCCAATGGTGATGGCATTAATGATTTTTGGGAAATAAAAGACCTATATACTTATCCTACAGCAGATGTAAGTGTATTTGATAGAAACGGGCAAATGATCTTTCATACAATAGGTTATGGTAAACCCTGGGATGGTACCTATAACGGCAAGTCGGTACCGATAGGCACCTACTATTACATCATCAACTTAAATAACGGAACACCGCTGCGTTCCGGTTCGGTATTGATTATTCGGTAAGTGCTTACCAGATATTGACTTCCCGTTCTAATTCAATTCCGAATTTTTGTTTTACCGATTGAATAATGGCTTCTGAAAAATTGTAAATTTCTTTTCCCGTTGCACCGCCATAGTTTACAATCACCAATGGTTGCAATGGGTTGCAGCCAACATTTCCTTCCCGCTTTCCTTTCCATCCGGCTTGTTCTATCAGCCAGGCAGCAGAAATTTTAAAATTCATTTCATCTAAAGCAAAACCGGGAATATCAGCATATTGCTCACTCAATACATGTAATCTGAATTTTGAGATGGTAGGATTTTTAAAAAAACTGCCTGCATTGCCAATTTTAGCCGGATCGGGCAATTTATTTGTTCGGATAATATTGACTGCTTCAGCTACTTGTTGAATGGTAGGTTTTGTAATGCCCATTTTTTCTAATTGCTGTTGCAAACTTCCGTACCCAATTACTAATTTGGGTATTTTATTTAAACGAAGTGTAATGGCTACAATTAATAAACGGTTTTTATATTTTTGCTTAAAAATACTGTCTCTATAACCAAACCGGCATGCTTTATTCGAAAAGATTTCTGTTTCGTGTTTATCTAAATGATAGGCTTCCACATATTCCAATACATCTTTTAATTCAACTCCATAAGCCCCAATATTTTGAATAGGAGCAGCGCCCACACTTCCGGGAATTAAACTTAAATTTTCTATCCCTGCAAAATTGTGTTGCAAACAAAATTGAACCAAATCATTCCATTTTTCACCGGCAAATGCTTTTATCAAAACTGTGGTTTCATCTTCCTGAACAATGGAAATTCCTTTAACCTGATTGTAGAGGGTAAGTCCGCTTAAATTATCTGTAAATAATATATTACTGCCGCCACCCAGTAGATGCCATTGTTGGTATTGCTTTGTTAGTTTAGATATTGTTGCAATATCTTCAATGGTTTCAATTACTGCAAAATTTTCAGCTAATGCTTCAATCCCAAATGTGTTATAGGGTTGTAGTGAAATATTGCGACTGATTTGCATAAAAAATTGATAGATTGTACTTGTATTTTAATGGTTAGAACCATTGTTTTAAAAAATGTTGAATGGCTTTAGCCACGCCATCATTGTTGTTGGTGTCAGTAACATATTTTGCTACTGCTTTTACTGCATCCGGTGCATTACCCATTGCAATACCGGTACCGGCCATTTCAATCATTTCCAGGTCATTAAAATTATCACCAATTGTAATAATTTCATCAGTTGTAATATGATATTCCTGAATTAATTGTAATACCGCTTTTGCTTTAGAAGCATCTTTTTGCATGGCTTCCAAATAAATGGGTTTAGAGGTAAACATATTTAAGGTTTCAGCAAATAATGCTTTCAGTTTTTCCTGAATGGTTTGAATGGTGGTTGCATCAGCAATCATCATAATTTTATTAGGTCCTGTGTTTTCGCGGTTCCATTGTTCAATTGTATGCGACAGCGGCTGAATGGTTACCGGAACATCGGTAATTTTTTGTTCGGCTATGGTATATTGTGAACTGTTTTCTGCAAACCAATTGTTTTCCTGATAATAAAGTGTTGTTACATGGTAGGGTTGTACTGCATCATGCAATGCTAATGTAACCGATGTGGGTATGGAAGATTTAAAAATAACTTTATTGTTTTGTGCTATGTAAGAACCGTTTAAACTAATGGTGGGTGCAGTTTCTAATCCAACAATTTTACTAATGGGTAAAATACCATGCAGTGGCCTTGCAGAAACCAATACCACCAACACATTTTTTTCCTGCAACTGTTTAATGGTTTGAATGGTGACTTCGCTAACGGTATGGTCGCTTCTTAATAATGTTCCATCAATATCTATAAATACGGCTTTAATCATTTTGAGAGGGTTTTAGTATGGCTTTAAAAAGTTGTAAAAGTATTTAGCATTTTCTACACTACCAATCCTATTTATAAACAGGTAAGTTTAATAAATTTTTAATGCTCTGTGTATGGCATGGTGTGTTAAATTTTAAATAAATGCGCATTTAGTATGGATCTACATCCACAATTATTTGTACACTTCTAAATTGTTTTTGTGCCTTAATGGATGCTGAATATTGCATAATAGCTTGTTTGCATTTTAAAATAATGGTTTGGTTTTTGGGTAGCTTTAATAGTATTTCCCAAATATATTGATTTCGAATGCGTTCTATTACAGGTACTGCAGGCCCATTGATATAAGGATGAAAAGTAGGGTCTAATAATTGCATCATTGTAAAAGAAGCCTGTTGCGCTATCGGATTGTCTTTATGTTTGAATATTAGTTTAATTAATCTTGAATAGGGTGGATAGTGATAGGCTTTCCTGCTCTCCATCTCGAATTGATATAAAGCTTCATACTGGTGTTGCTGCACAAAAGCCAATACAGGATGATGGGTATTACTTACTTGCACCAATACAATACCGTTACCATCTTTTCTTCCTGAACGACCGCTTACCTGTTCCATTAATTGAAAGGCACGTTCATTTACCCTAAAGTCGGTAAAGTTTAAAATGCTGTCAGCATCTATAATTCCTACTAATTGTACGTTTTCAAAATCTAATCCTTTTACCACCATTTGCGTACCTACTAAAATATCAATTTTGTGCTGTTCAAATTGTTTGATCAGTGTGTCATGATCATTTTTTCCTTTTACTGAATCCAAATCCATCCTGGCTATTTTAGCGGTAGGCAAAGCTTCTGCCAGTAATTCTTCTATTTTTTCTGTTCCAAAATTTTTCTGTGTAAATGCATGGCTGCCGCATACAACACAGGTTTGCATTACCGGGTAATTGCTTCCGCAATAATGACATACTAACGTGTTTTTAGCTTTATGGTAGGTAAGGGTAACAGCACAGTGTTTACATTGCGGAATCCAGCCGCAGGTTTGGCACATTAAATAAGGAGAATAGCCTCTCCGGTTTTGAAAAATAATAGCTTGTTTTTTTTCAATGAGTGTTTGTTGCAATTGGTTTACTAATGCTGCACTGAATGCAACTTTTCCTTTTTGCGCTGCCATCGCTTTTTTTATATCTACAATTTCAATTTTTGGCAAGGCTACATCGCCAAATCTCTCCAATAATTCAACTAAACCATATTTGCCCATTTTACAATTGAAATACGTTTCAACAGATGGAGTGGCACTTCCCAACAATACTTTTGCATTATTCAGCGATGCAAAAAATATGGCTGCATCTCTTGCCTGATATCGTGGTGCAGGATCCTGTTGTTTAAAACTGGAATCCTGTTCTTCATCAATAATAATTAATCCCAAATTTTTAAAGGGCAGCATTAAAGCCGATCGTGCACCTAATACTACAGCAATTTCACCATTTTTTACTTTATTCCATATTTCAACTCTTTCATTCGCATTAAATTTTGAGTGATATACCGCAATATATCCGCCCAGATTTTTTTGCAATCTTCTGATGATTTGTGCTGTTAAGGCAATTTCGGGTAATAAATACAATATTTGCCTGCCCGCATCAATAGCTTCTTTTATTAATTGAATGTAGATTTGAGTTTTGCCACTGGAGGTTACCCCATGCAGCAAACAAACCTGTTTTTCTTCCCAGTTTTTTTGAATGGAATTGAGTGCTTGTTGTTGTGCTATGGATAATGTAAAATCTATATGAATGTTTTGGGGTAATTGCCTGATTCTATCTACCGGCCTTTTCTGTGCCTGAACAATTCCTTTCTCAATCAAAGCCTTTAACTGTGCAACCGTTGCACCTGATTTTTTGAGTAAATTGCTTTGTGTAACTTCCCCTTCGGTTTTGGATAAATGTATATAAGCCAGCAGCAATTCCAATTGTTTGGGAGCTTTATTCCATTCATTCAATAATTTTTCCAGGTCTGCTTCAGCCTGATACTGTGGTTGAAGTGTAATGTAAGTTTCAGTTTTATGACGGTACTTTTCCTGCAGTGTTTCCCAAATAAAGCATGCTTTTTTATCGATCAATTTTTTGATGACCGGATAAACATGATTGGAGGATAAAATTTGTTGTATTTCCTGCAAACGCAATTCTTTTCTAATTTCCAATGCTTCTGCAACCAAAAACTCATCGTCTGTTAGCTGTGTACTATCCATTTCAAAACCTTCATTCCATATAACAATGCTTTCGCCGCTTAATTTTAAATGTGCAGGTAAAGCAGCCTGCATTACTTCGCCTTCGCTGCACAAATAATATTGTGCCATCCATTCCCAGAATTGCAGTTGCATGGGATAAAGTATGGGGGTTTCATCTAAAATATTAATAATGGGTTTGGGTTGAAATAATTCTGGCTTTTTGTGATGAATTCTTTTTACAATGCCTGCATATTTTTTATTCCGCAATGAAACCTCTACACGAATGCCAATTTGTATGGTATTTTGAATGTGTTCCGGAACCTCCCAGGTATATGTGTTGGGTAGGTTTATTGGAATAATTACATCACAATAAACCAATGGGATAGAAGAGAACGGAATATTATTCGATGGATCAAATTCACTCATGGCTTTTCTTCGCTGTTACTTTTAGCGTTTCATAAAAAATATCTCATCTGGAAACAATAAAGTTAATTCATTTATGCGATTTCATGGTTAGAACATTGGCGGATGTGTTCTGTATTGCACAATTGCAGCCTCCATTTTTTGGTACACTATTTTTTTTAATATATTAATATCATTTGTTGTGGTATAGTTGCTTACTTCAATGGGTTCCAGAAAAATAGCGCGACTTTTACCGGGTGTTAGTTGCAATAAATGTTCAGGAGGCAATCGTTTAATAGTATCTAAAAAAATAATAGGCTGAATGGGTGTTTGGGTTTCAATGGCTATCCTGAATGCGCCATCATAAAATTCTTTCAGCGGTTTTCCTGTTTCATTAAAGGTTCCTTCCGGAAAAATAAAAATAGAAAGGCCCTGTGTTAATGCATGTTTCAATTTCTGAAAACTTTTGGCTCTTTTTTCTGCACTGCTTCTGTCAACCAAAATCACGGCACATTTGTAAATAAAACCAAAAACGGGAATTTTAACCATTTCATATTTGCCCAATACCCTATAGGGTTGTTGCATACACCGCACCAAAGCAGGGATGTCCATGTACGAGGAGTGGTTGGCAACAAAAATATATTGCCTTTTTTGTGTAGAGGTTAATTCATAATAATTTTTATGATGTATGCCAATCAATACATACCAAATAAAGCCCCACAATTTGGCAATTGTATATACCCCATCACCTCCTTTTTTACCAAAAAAAGAAGCAATGGCTACAAAGGGAAATGCAAAGAACATTAATATAATAAATACAATGAGTGCATAAACAGAATAAATGGCTAAAAGTATTTTCTTCATGTACAATTGATATTGATGCTGTGAAATGGCTCCGGATTTTTTGTAACATTTTTTTTAGATTGAAGCATGAATTTAAACCGGGAAATTTATTTTCAGTGGCAAAACTGCTTTGAAAAAAATATTTATGCAATTTTAAGCAAAGTGTTTTCCGGTATGTTCAGCTTTGGAATGGTTCCTTTTTTAAATATACCATAAATGGTACTGCCACTGCCGCTCATGGCTGCATATAATGCGCCATTAGCATACAATTCCATTTTTAATTGCTCTAATTGCGGATAGGCTTTAAAAACCGGCGCTTCAAATTGATTAAAAAGTTGGTTTGGCCATGCTTCAATCGGTTGGTCAATGGCATACAACAAATCTGTTTCGGGCAGTTGTGGCTTTATTTGCTGAAATGCCCAGGCTGTGCTGATATGAATAGACGGGTGCAACAAAACAATGCTGTAAGCCTCTAAATGCAGGTGAATGGGTTGCAAGGTTTCACCTCTTTCGGTAGCCAGGGCGGGTTGATTGAAAATAAAAAAAGGACAATCACTACCTAATTGTAAAGCATATTTACTTAACTGATGTTGGGTAATATTCAATTCAAAATATTCATTCAGCAGGCATAAAACCGCTGCTGCATCTGAACTACCGCCGCCCAAACCTGCACCCATAGGTATGGCTTTGTGTAAATGCAAGTGAATGGGGGGGATTTTCGGAAAATCATTTCTTAATAAATGATAGGCTTTGATGCATAAATTATCCTGCTGATTGCCCGGTATTGGTAAACCAGACGTTGTGAAATGAATAGAATTATCCGAAGCTGCATTGTTTGGAATGATTTCTATAGCATCCTGCCATTGGATAGGATAAAAAATGGTAGCTATATCATGAAAGCCGTCTTCCCTTTTTTTTGTAATGTATAAACCTAAATTGATTTTACAATTTGGAAAAACAACCATTGATTTAGTTTTTTTGAAAGCGCAATTGTATGTTGATTTATTTTCTCCTGTTTATTTCATCACGAATGGCAATGGCTTTTATATAATCTTCGTGGTCTAACACTTCCTTTAATAATTGGTGCAATTCCTCAAGCCCCATTTTAGATAAATCATTTTCAGAAACATTGCTGTTGTCTTCCACACCAACTGCCTCCATTTTTTTCGGTTCTGATGCGGTATCATCCATTAAAATACCTGCATTTTGCAAAATGTGTTCATAAGTATAAATGGGGCAGCCAAACCGAACGGCTAAAGCCAGTGCATCGCTGGTTCTGCTATCAATTTCAATTGTATCGTGTTCAGTAAAACATACCAGATTGGAGTAAAAAATTCCTTCCTGTAAATCATTAATAATCACTTCCTGTAATTCAATATTAAATGCATTCATGAAGTTTTTCATGAGATCATGTGTTAACGGACGGCTGGGTTTCATATGCTCTAATGCAACAGCAATGGCCTGTGCTTCAAAACCGCCAATTACAATGGGCAGTCTTCGCAAACCATTCACTTCACCTAAAACAACTGCATACGAATGTGTTTGTGTAATGCTGTGGGATAAAGCAACAATTTCTAATTCAATTTTCTTCATATTGACACGAAAATAAAATAAATTTTAAAATTTGCAATAAGTCTGTATTTATGAAAATTTAATTCTGCTTTTTTAAAATGGATTAGATAAATCAATTGTAAAATCTGATTTTTACAACAAATTACAAAATATGAATTTCCCAATTGTTTTAAATCACCGCAAAAATAAATTTTCTGTAAAATTAGGAGGTATTGTTATTGCCATCTTATTTTTTTTCAACTTAGGCATGGCACAACATATACATTTAAAGGTACTGAAAGCATATTCCATTAAAAGTACAGGCGGGTGGGATTATATAGCCATTCATGATGCAACCCAACGTTTATTTGTTTCACACGGCATACAAGTCAATGTGTTAAATGCAGTATCGGGTGATTCCATTGGGATTATTCCAAACACAATTGGGGTGCATGGTGTTGCTTTTGTAAATGCATTGAATAAGGGCTATACCAGCAATGGACGCTTGAATAATGTGTATGTGTTTAATTTAAATACACTGAAAGTAGAAGATTCTATTGCCACCGGTGAAAATCCTGATGCCATTTTTTATAATGAAATTACCAAAAAAATATATACTTGTAATGGAAGAAGTAAAGATATTTCTGTAATAGATCCTTTTATCAATACAGTAATTGCTACCATTCCTGTTGGCGGTAAACCTGAAACTGCAGTTGCTGATGAAAAAGGAAATTTATATGTAAATATTGAAGATAAAAGTGAAATTGTGTTGATTGATGGTGCTACAAATCAAGTAATGCATCATTGGAGTATTGCCCCGGCAGAAGAACCTACGGGATTGGTGTATGATGCAGCCACACATACTTTATTTGCCGGATGCGGTAATAAAATGATGGCAGTTGTAGATGCCAGAAATGGCATTGTAAAAAAAATGGTACCCATTGGTGCCGGCTGTGATGGGGTTGCATTCGATAAAACCTGGAGGCAGGTATATGCTTCAAACGGGCAAGATGGAACGCTTTCTATTGTGTCGGCAGATACTTATGCGGTGTTGAATACCATTCCAACCATGAAAACGGCCAGAACCATTGCTGTAAGCGAAAAAACACATCATATTTTTCTGCCTGCCGCAGCAATTGATCATAAATCTGTACCCGGAAAAAGACCAGCAATGCTGCCGGGCAGCTTCAGGGTATTGCTTGTGGGGAAGGAATAAGAAATTTTGTAATGATGATTTAGAGGTTTCTATAAAAAATGGAATGGCTTTTCTGTTTTCACTACAATTTTGGAATTTATTTTTTTGAAGATTTAAATAGCAATTATTGTATAAGCTTGTCATTATTTTGTATGTAGTTATATTGGTGCTGTATATGCTGTTTACCCGTCAGCCCGATTATTTTGATGGCGAAATGACGGTTGGAACCCTTCATATGCAAACAGATAGTATTACACACCGGCAAACCTCCTTTGCAAGTTTTGATCTCGGAAAATCAAATTATCATGTAAATGCAGCGTATCCTTTGCGCAATTTACGGGAGGGAGAAAAAGTTGCGGTGATTTATGATACTACCAGGCCACAACGGGCTGCCATTTATGCATGGTGGGGATATTGGCTGCAGTGGGATGAAATAGCAGGTTCTATCATTATTGCGGTTGTTTTATGGGGTGTTGCAGTTCTTTTAACCAATAATCCTACGGAAGAAAGCAGATTGGAACAATTAAAAGAGCCGGATGATAAACCCCAGCGAAAATATAGTTGAGAAAATTATTTCAGGTATCTTTTCAATTCTCTTTCCGCATCTTTTTGTTTAATGCTGTCTCTTTTATCGTGTAATTTTTTCCCTTTTGCCAAACCAATTTCTACTTTAACCAGATTTTTTTCATTCAAAAATATGCGGAGTGGGATGATGGTATAACCTTTGTCTTTTAATTTCATTTCCCATTTTTTCATTTCTCTTTTTTTCAATAGCAATTTTCTGTCGTGTACGGCCAAATGATTATTATGCGTACCTAATCTGTATTCTGCTATATAAATACCTCTTAACCATAATTCGCCCCGATCAAAAATGCAAAAGGCATCATTAAAGCTTACTTTCCCTTCTCTAATACTTTTTACTTCAGTACCCAACAAAACAATACCTGCTACTAGTTTGTCTTCAATATAGTAGTTAAAATAAGCCTGCCTGTTGGTCATTTCTTTCGCCATAATCTAAAAATCTGTCTTTCTTATCTGCAAGCTTTTTTCAGCAGGTACACTATTTTGTAAAACTGGGTATTTTAGTTTTCAAAAAGGGTAATTAATTCGGCAATTCTGTTCTTTAGGTTTTTTCGGTCAATAATAAAATCTAAAAATCCATGTTCTAACAGAAATTCACTTCTTTGAAAGCCTTCCGGTAAGTCTTTTTTTATGGTTTCTTTTATAACCCTTGGGCCGGCAAAACCAATTAAAGCACCCGGTTCGGCAATGTTTAAATCGCCCAGCATTCCAAAACTGGCAGAAATACCCCCAAATGTAGGATCGGTTAATAATGAAATATAAGGTAGTTTGGCATTGCTAAGCTGCGAAAGTTTGCCGCTTGTTTTGGCTAATTGCATGAGGCTGAATGCACTTTCCATCATACGGGCACCGCCGCTTTTTGATATAACCATGTAGGGAAGATGGTTGGCAATACAATAATCCACAGCTCTGCTAAATTTCTCGCCCATTACACTGCCCAATGAACCACCAATAAACTCAAAATCCATACAGGCTATTACAATTTTTTTGCCATTTACATTACCTACGGCTACTCGCATGGAGTCTTTTAAATTGGTTTTTGACCTGATTTCGTCTAAACGTTGTTGATAATTTTTTAAATCGGTAAAGTTTAAAAAATCTTTACTGATAATATTGTCGAATAGTGGCTCGAATTGTTGTTCATCAAATAAAATATCATAATATTCATCACTCCCTATTCTGTGATGATAGTTACATTTGGGACAAACGTATAATTCTTCTTCTAAATCTTTTGTGGTAGATATATAGTTACAATTGGGGCATTTGCTCCATAAACCTTCCGGGGTTTCTTTTTTGTCGGCTGTAGAGGTTAAAATCCCTTTTTTTCTTCTTTTAAACCAACTTCGTTTAATGCTCTCGTCATCTTTCATTTTATCTTCATCTCCGGTAAGGTTCTGTTCTATATTTTCTTCAAATTCTTTTTTCATGGCTATCATTTTAATATCTGCTTTTGCTACGTACAATGCCCATGAAATATTTATCCCGCCTGAAGAAGGAAACGTAAATCATGGGCATAGTATGTACTTCAATCGGGTGGGTGAAGGTAGCAAAAATAAGGTTGTTTCATGAAACAGTGCTTATTTGGTTGCGGCAATCTTACATAAAATATGTTTACAGGCCTAAAAACAACAATAGCCACCCGAATTTCAGGTGGCTACTGCAATGCTATTAATGCTATTCAATTATGCATTTCGGTTCATACAATTCAAATCTTCGAATGCTTCCTGTAAACGGAGAATGAAGTTTTCTTCTCCTTTTCTTAACCAAACACGTGGGTCATAATGTTTTTTGTTAGGCATGTCTGGACCTTCGGGGTTGCCTAACTGGCTTTGCAAATAGCCTTCATTCTTTTTGTAATTATTTAAAACACCTTCCCAAAATGCCCATTGCATATCGGTATCAATATTCATTTTGATTACACCGTACCCTATCGCTTCTTGTATTTGCGATTTGGGCGAGCCGCTGCCACCGTGAAAAACAAAGTAAACCGGTTTTTCGGCAGTATGCAGTTGTTGTTGAATGTATACCTGACTGTTGTGTAAAATTTCCGGCCGTAAATGAACATTACCCGGACTGTAAACCCCATGCACATTACCAAATGCGGCAGCAATGGTAAATAAGCTACCTACTTTATGTAATGCTACATAAGCCTGTTCAATTTCTTCGGGTTGAGTATATAATTTGTGGTTTTCTACATCTGAATTATCCACACCGTCTTCCTCACCACCGGTAACACCCAGCTCAATTTCAAGGCTCATACCGAGTGGTTGCATTCTTTTGAAATATTCAACTGAAGTGGAAATGTTATAATCTAATGCTTCTTCTGAAAGATCCAGCATGTGTGAACTGAAAAGCGGTTGTTTTTTTTCTTTATAAAATTGTTCGCCTGCATCTATTAATCCGCTTACCCATGGTAACCATTTTTTTGCAGCATGGTCGGTATGTAAAACAACCGGAACACCATAATATTTTGCAACATTGTGCACGTGTAATGCGCCAGAAATGGCTCCGGCAATATTGGCTTGATAATTATCGTTGGGCATTCCTTTTCCGGCAATAAATTGAGCGCCACTGTTGGAAAACTGAATGATTACGGGTGAATTTACTTTTGCGGCTGTTTCTAAAGTTGCATTGATAGAATTGGTGCCAATGCAGTTTACTGCCGGCATTGCAAATTTATTTTCTTTTGCATCCTGATATAATGCTGCAAGCGCATTGCCAAATAGTACTCCGGGTTGATACTTTTTCATTTTAAATGGTTTGTTGTTGGTTAGTTTGTTCAATCAATCTTGTATAACGTTCTTTTTTCCGTATTATGGATGATAAATATACTTTCAATACTACCGTTTTTTTCATCCCGGGGCAAAGATACTGATAGTTCATAAAAACAATTGTTAGCATTGCTATACAGCATTCAATCATCTCATTATTTTTTTTGTATTTGGAGAATAAGTGCCTGAAAATAGGGTGCACTTTGCAGCAATCGGCTTCCATACCAGCTAAACATTTCCCCATCTACCTGTAATACCAAAGCAGAAGGAATGAGTTGTTGAAAATATTGAACATGTTCTGCCTTAAACGGATAGGGCTCTGAAGAAAGTAGTATTAATTGAGGTTGTGCTGCTTTTATTTGTTCGGCTGAAACTTCAGGATATCTGTTGAGGTCTGCAAACACATTTTCAAATCCGCACTGCATCAGCATTTCGTTGATGAATGTGTTAGATGCGGCAACCATAAACGGCCTGTTCCAAATAAAGTAGACTGTTTTTAAAGCAGGCGTAATGGGTACAATTTGCGCAAATTTTTGTTGAATTTGCTTCACTAATTTATTAGCAGGATCTGCTTTATTACAAATAGTACCCAATTGCAATATCATAGAACAGGCATCTTGCAAATTGTTGATATGTGTAACGCAAACCGGAGCAATATGGCTAACAGCTTCTATTTGCGACTGTTCATTTTCTTCTTTATTGGCAATAATTAAATCGGGAGATAATTGCTCTATTTTTTTAAGATGCAGTTTTTTTGTTCCACCAACTATTGTTTTGCTGCTACACCAATGTGCCGGATGTATGCAAAATTTGGTGATCCCTGCAACTTCGTTTTCTAATCCTAAATGGAATAATAGTTCTGTTTGCGAGGGTACCAGCGAAACAATTCGTTTGGGAGCAATTAATCCCGGTAAAGGAAGTGCTGAGTTGTTTAAAAAAAAATGCATGCAACAAAACTAAGGAAATGCCTATCTTCTTTAAACATTACTTAGTTTCAAAATAGTTGATTTTGATAAGCCGTTAATGGTATTTGTACCAGCTTCCGGTATTCACAATGCAAACATTTTCCTGGCTTTCTATCCAATTTTTTTCTACTAATTTTTTTAATCCTGCAAAGGCGGCAGCCCCTTCCGGTGAAAGCAACAAACCTTCAGTTCGGGCTATTTCCCGAATACCTTGTTGTATATCATTTTCAGACACGGTAACGCCGGTGCCTTTGCTTTCATGAATAACCCGCAACATGCTTTTTTCTGCAAAAGGAGTAGGTACCACCAAACCATTGGCAATTGAATAACTGGGTTGAAAGGATTCATTTTTTTTGCCTTTTTCAATCATTTGTATCATGGGATTACAATTTTCTGTTTGTACAATAACCATACGTGGCTTTTTGGAGGAATTGAGCCATTGTATTTGCTGCATCTCTGCAAAAGCTTTCCACATACCAATTAATCCGGTACCGCCACCGGTGGGATAAATAATGACATCGGGTAATTGCCAGTTGAGTTGTTCGGCTATTTCATAACCTAAAGTTTTTTTGCCCTCTAACCGATAAGGTTCTTTCATGGTGCTCATATCAAATGCACCGGTTTCGGCTGCTATTTGTTGTACCAATTTTCCACAATCATGAATAAAGCCATTTACTTCAATCAATTTGGCACCGAACATTTGAACCTCTTCTTTAATCAACATGGCACTCGATTTTGGCATGACCACCGTAGCTTGTATTCCTGCCTTTGCGCAATAGGCACTCATGGCACCACCTGCATTACCGGCCGTTGGTATAATGCAATGTTCAATGCCCAGTTCTTTTGCTTTAGAGATGGCAACACTTAAACCTCTTGCTTTAAAAGAGCCTGTTGGGTTTACACCTTCATCTTTTAAACAAAGCCGGTTTACTGCATATTTTGCGGAAATTTTATGGAGGGTATGCATGGGTGTAAACCCTTCTTCCAGGCTAATTCTGTTGGTTGCATCAAATACGGGCAGCATGGCAGCATAGCGCCATAAATGATTGGGTTGGTTGACTAAATTTTCTTTAGCAGGATGGATGCCATTATATTGGGTAAATAAAGGTTGATTGCAGCAGGATGCATAGGTTTGCTGCTGGTGTATATTGTATATTTTACCGCAATTGGAACAGGTAAGATGGCTAGCTCCTGAAATTGTTTCACTAACTGTTTTCACACTGTAAAACTACCAGTATATTATAACCAAATGAATACAAATTTGTTATATGCTATAACTATTTGTGATAAACAGATTGTGCTGTTTTAATCAATAATTTGTTCAAATTGCTGGTTTCTCCCTTACGTTGAATGAAATAAAAGTTGCGTACAATACTGAGTCCTTCAAAGTGCAGTTGTTTCAGCTCACCATACTTTAACTCTTTGATAACAGACCGATGTGGCAGAAAACCCAGACAATCAGATTCAATTAAAAAATTCTTCAATGCTTCAGTTCCGCCTAATCTTACTTTAATATTTAAATCGTTGAGTTGTATTTTATGTTTTTCCAGATTTTTTTTTAAAACTGCCAAAGTACCGCTTCCACGTTCTCTGATGGCTAAAGGCATCTGATACAAATCTTTTACCTGGTAATTCTTTTTTTTGGCCCAGATACTTTGCCGGCTGCAAACGGCAACCACTTCATCGGTTATAAAGGGTAAATAACTTACATTGGTTAATTGTCCTTTTTCTTCAATAATACCAAGATTAATTTCTTTATTCAGGAGGGCATCTAAAACAATTTCTGTATTTCGGTTCAATAAACTGATGGTTAGATTAGGATGTTGTTCATGAAATATGGATAATACTTTTGGTAAAATATATAAAGCCACGGTGGTACTGGCTCCTAATTTTAAAACCCCTTCTGCCTCCATTGCTTTGGAAAGGGTGGTGATGTCGAAAAGTGTTTGTTCCTGAATACGTTTTACTTCTGTTAACCTTTCAAATAAAAGTTCACCGGCTGGGGTTAGTTCAATATACATTCCGCGCCGATCGAATAATTTGGTTTTATATTGAAATTCAAGTTGCTTTATATGTTTACTGATGGCAGGTTGAGAGATATACATTTCCTCAGCAGCTTTCGAAAAGCTTTTCTGTTTGGCAACTTCTAAAAAAACTTCGTGCTGTGCTGAGAGCATAATACAATTTTTAAAAGCGATTAACGGCCAATGCTTTGCAAAATATCATATTTAGTAATGATGTGATAATCTCCTTTTTCATCGTTCACCAATACGGCACCGTTCGTTTTATTGATGAGTGCTCCTAATTTTTCAATGGGTGTGGCAATGTCAACAATAGGATAGGAGGGTTCTGTTACTGTTTCAATCATTTGCGATTTGATTTCCGGATTCGAAAACATTTTGATAAATAACCCCCCTTCACTTACAGCGCCTTTAATTTGATTGTCATCCATCACAGGAATGTGTTCAATATCGTATTTTTCCATCAATGCAACGGCATCTGCAACTGTTTGTTGCGGAGATACGGTTACTAATTTTTTGTGTGCCCTGCCATTGATAATGTCTTTACATGTTTTTACTTCTAAAAAACCGCGCTCCATCATCCATTGATCATTGTATATTTTACCTACATACCGGCTGCCATGATCATGGAAAATACACACCACTAAATCATCTTTTTTCAATCGGTTTTTTAATTGCATGAGGCCCTGTAAACAACTGCCGGCGCTGTACCCACAAAATAGTCCTTCTTCTTTGGCAATTCTTCTGGCCATAATAGCACCATCTTTATCTGTTACCTGCTCAAAATGATCAATGAAACGCATATCGTAGTTTTTGGGAACAAAATCTTCTCCAAAACCTTCACTGATATAAGGGTGTACATACGACATATCTACTTCTCCCGTTAGATAATAATGCGTCAGCAACGAACCATATACATCTATTGCCCAAACCTGGATATTCGGATTTTTTTCTTTTAAATACATAGCCGTTCCGGTAATGGTGCCACCTGTTCCGGCCGTACATACTAAATGAGTTATTTTCCCATCAGTTTGCTCCCAAATTTCAGGGCCTGTGCTTTCATAATGTGCCTGTCTGTTGGCCAAATTATCATATTGATTCATGTAGCAGGCATTGGGAATTTCAAGACTTAGTCTTTTGGCAACACTGTAATAACTTTTAGGGTCTTCGGGTAAAACATTGGTAGGACAAACAATTACTTCTGCACCAACGGCTTTTAAAATATCTGCCTTTTCTTTACTTTGTTTATCGGTGGTAACAAAAATACATTTATAGCCTTTTACACAGGCCGCTAATGCCAAACCCATACCTGTATTGCCGCTGGTACCCTCAATAATGGTCCCTCCGGGTTTTAATCTGCCTTCCTGCTCGGCTACTTCTATCATTTTTAAAGCCATACGGTCTTTGATAGAATTACCGGGGTTAAAATAATCAACTTTGGCAGCAACAGTACAAGGAAAATCTTTTACAATTTTGTTCAATTGAATCATTGGTGTATTCCCAATGGTTTCTAACACATTTTTTTTAATATTCATCATGGCAAATGGTTGTGCTGCAAATGTAGGTTTTTACTTTTTTGGTAGCATATGAATTATTAAAATAATATTATTTAACGAAATGAAAATGGGAATATAGCAGGAATTTTGAATATTGTGTTGGGAGTATGCAGCTAATTTTATTATCTGATTTTTGATAAAAGAGGGAATACTATGCCGTTTTTTAAATAATTTTTATTGTTTTCCCCTATTTTTGTTGCCCTTAACATATAAATATGCTTTACTTAAACTAATAACCAAAGCTAATGACGAACAATTTGTTTTATGCAGTTCCAATCATGGGTATTATAGGTTTGCTGTATACCCTTATTCAATTTAAATGGGTAGCCAAACAAGATGCCGGTACACCCCGAATGAAAGAAATCAGCACGTATATCGCTGAGGGTGCTATGGCATTTTTAAAAGCAGAATGGAAGGTATTGGGTTATTTTGTTGCTTTTGTTGCCATTTTATTGGCATTTATGGCACAGAGTAATGCAAATAGCAATTGGAGTATTGCCATTGCATTTATTTTAGGTGCTGTTTGTAGTGCTGTAGCCGGATTTATTGGTATGCGTATTGCTACTAAAGCAAATGTTCGAACTGCTCAGGCCGCCAGAACCAGCCTTGCTAAAGCATTAAAGGTTTCCTTCACCGGAGGGTCGGTAATGGGATTAGGCGTAGCAGGATTGGCTGTATTGGGTCTTGGTGCTTTATTTTTGGTTTTAAAGCAAATTTTTGCGCCAGATGCTGCCTCAACCAGCCTTGAAATGATTAAAACCATTGAGGTGTTAACCGGTTTTTCATTAGGTGCTGAAAGTATTGCATTATTTGCCCGTGTGGGAGGTGGTATTTATACAAAAGCAGCAGATGTTGGCGCCGATTTAGTGGGTAAAGTAGAAGCTGGTATTCCTGAAGATGATCCACGCAATCCGGCAACTATTGCTGATAATGTGGGTGATAATGTGGGTGATGTGGCTGGTATGGGTGCCGATTTATTTGGTTCTTATGTTGCTACCGTTTTGGCTACAATGGTACTGGGTCAGGAAACCATTTCACACGACAACTTTGGTGGATATGGCCCCATCCTATTACCAATGGTAATAGCTGGTGTGGGAATTTTATTTTCAATTATTGGAACTTTCTTTGTTAAAATAAGTGAACATGCCGGCGTAAATACCGCCAATGTTCAAAAAGCGCTAAATATGGGCAACTGGGGCAGTATTGTTTTAACTGCATTGGCCTGTATTGGTTTGGTAACTTATATTCTTCCTGAAACAATGATGCTGAGAGGGCTTGCATTTACCCGTTGGGGTGTTTTGGGTGCAATTGGTGTAGGATTATTGGTGGGTACTTTAATGAGTATTATTACTGAATATTATACTGCAATGGGCAAAAGACCGGTACTTAGTATTATTAAACAGTCATCTACCGGACATGCAACCAACGTAATTGGCGGGTTAGCCGTAGGAATGGAAAGTACATTTTTACCCATTTTGGTTTTAGCCGGAGGTATTTGGGGTGCTTATGCCTGTGCGGGCTTATATGGTGTAGCCATTGCTGCTGCAGGCATGATGGCAACTACGGCTATGCAATTAGCCATTGATGCTTTTGGACCAATTGCAGATAATGCAGGGGGTA
>NZ_LUHG01000089.1 GCF_001623405.1 Hydrotalea flava | reverse complement strand
GAGCAACAGGTGCCACTGGTAATACAGGTGCAACCGGTGCAACAGGAAATACAGGAGCAACAGGAAATACAGGAACTACAGGAGCCACAGGTGCAACAGGTAATACTGGAGCCACTGGAGCCACCGGCGCCACAGGAACTACAGGTGCTACTGGTGCAGCAGGAATCAATGGAACAAACGGAGCAACTGGTGCCACTGGTAATACAGGAGCAACAGGTGCAACAGGAGCTACCGGAACAACTGGCGCTACAGGTGCCACCGGGGCTACAGGTAATACAAATGGTTGGTTATTAGTTGGTAATGCAGGTACTACGGCTGGTACCAACTTTATTGGTACTACAGATGCTGTAGATTTTGTTGCTAAAACTAATTCTTTAGAACGATTGAGAATATTGTCTAGCGGTCAAATAGGTATTGGTAGAACACCCAATACGGCTAATTTACTAGATGTGGCCGGTACGGTTAATATATCTAAGCCTGGTGCGTCCAGTATTTTACAGGTGGATGCACAGAGTAGCCAAACCAATATTGCTCAAATTCTGTTTACCAATTCTGCCGGTACCGGCGACTTCAGAATGGGTGGCAGTGGTGGTGATATTGTATGGCAGGGTGGTGGAGGCCGTAATTTGCAGGTGGGTGCTTATTGGGGCATGGATTTGTTAGGTGGACGCGCAACTGCAGTTTTCCCAGCATTCCAAGGGGGAATTGGAAGTTATAATACACGAATTTTAAATACCACTGATAGAAAAGGGTTAATTATTCAAGCCAATGGTACACAAACCAATAATTTGCAGGAATGGCAAAATTCGGCAGGTACAGCTTTAAGTATAGTGGATCCTAATGGACAGGTAGGCATACAAACTACCACCCCACAAGCTAATTTAGATGTGAACGGTACCGCTAAAATTGGAGTGAATGGTACAGTACTGAATAGTATTATTAGAACTACAATAAGTATAAATGATAATACAAACTTTAATTATAATACAACACGTATATTGACTGTTACTTTGCCTGGAGCCAATGTTGGAGCAACTGTAATTCTTACACCTCAAAGTGATTTAAATGCTGGTATTGGTATTGGTTGGGTTAGAGTTTCTGCTACTAATACGCTGCGCATTGGATTTACTAATACTGGTAACAATAATTCGATTGGTAATGTTACTTTTAATGTAACCATTATTCAATAACATTACCTATCTTCAAGAGCCTACTGGTATGCAGGTATCAGTAGGCTCTTTTTATGGAAATAGTCATAAATGGTTTTAATGTCATCCTATATACCTAATAATTCCACCATTGGCATAGTATGTCCATCGGGCTATATGCCTATGGAACAAGTGCAAGCGTGTATAACTACTTTACAACAATGGGGGTATAATGTGCAATTGGGTGCTACTGTGGGTTTGCAATACCATTATTTTGCCGGTACAGATGCGGAGCGGCAGGCCGACCTGCAGGCCATGCTCAATAATCCGGCTATTGATGCCATTTTGTGTGCACGTGGTGGTTATGGGTTAAGCAGAATTATAGATGAACTGGATTTTACTGCTTTTTTACAACATCCCAAATGGATCATTGGCTTTAGTGATATTTCGGTATTACATGCCCGTTTAAACCGGCTGGGCGTACCTGCCCTGCATGCACCTATGGCCGGTGCTTTTAATGAGGGGGGAGCTGAGCGGGAATCGGTGGCTTCGCTCAAAGCCATTTTGGCTGGCAAGCCGGTGCATTATACCGTGCCGGTGCATCCTTTGAACCGTCAGGGGATGGCCAATGCGGAGCTGGTGGGGGGTAACCTTTCTATTAT
>NZ_LUHG01000019.1 GCF_001623405.1 Hydrotalea flava | reverse complement strand
TGCCCATCATCAGGCAAAACAAACTATCTATCTGATTTTTTAAAAAATTAGCCTTTGTAGTGAGCCGATTGACAAGTATCACTGCTGATTATCAATGTGTTAGGTTGAAATGGTGTCAAACTCAAGAAAAATTGGCCCGTTATACCTGGCCGCTGTGGCTGTATGTGGCGGTTACCGGCCCTATTGTGTACTTGTTTATTAGTCCTTATTACCAATAAACTACACAATATCTAATTCAATGGAAGGGTCCCAGAAATGGCATTTGAAATTTACAACGCAATCATCAATTACGGTAATGCCCTCCCGTTCTAATAAGATTTGCATTTGTGTAGGTGTTTCAAAATGGGCTTTCCCGCTTAAAGCGCCATTGCGGTTTACTACCCTGTGTGCAGGCACATTTGGTAAATGATGTGCATTGTTTAGTGCCCAGCCTACCATTCTTGCACTCATTTTGGTGCCTAAAAATTTGGCAATAGCCCCGTAGTTGGTTACACGTCCTTCAGGTATTAAAGCCACTATTGCATATACTTGTTCAAAAAATGATTGGTCTTTTTTCCCGCTTGGTAAGACCTTTTTGATGGGTATTGATTTTTGTAACTTTGCCAAACTATTGTGGATTTATTGGAGTATTTAAGTTAGTAGTAATAGTTGATTCAATTAATGTAGATCGTTTAGGTTCGGGAACATTTTCATACTGGTAAGGGCAATGTCTGCAGCCATACCCACAGCAATAGCCTTTTTCTAAATGGTATTTTTCTGTCAATACCATATAACCTTGCGCATCATAATAAAAATCAGTTCCTTCAATTAGCGGCATGTTCAAAAATTAATTTTTTTAGTATTGCATCTTTTTCTACATCCAATGGCTTGTTTAACCGGAAAGCCAAATAATGAATGCGGTTACTTTTGGCAATATCTAACAATTCATAATGGGTTTGAATGGTGTGTTCCGGTAATAATTGTTGTTCTGCATACAGGTTATCATAATCTTGTAACAATTCCAAGTCAAATAAGTTGATAACAGCTTTGGTGAAATAATACAGATCCGGACTGTCTGTTTTTAAATGTACAATGCCATTGGGTTGTAATATTTGTTGGTATAGGCGTAAAAATCGTGGATGGGTTAATCTTTTTTTGGCTTTTGATAAGCGCAGTTGCGGGTCGGGAAATATTATCCAAATGGCTTCAACTGTATGGGGGGTAAAATATTGGTGTATACCCTCAATTGGCGTTCTTAAAAAAGCAACATTGGGTAAGTTTTCTTCTATGGCTGTTAAAGCACCCCGCCAAATACGATTGCCCTTTATATCAACACCAATATAATTTTTTTGTGGATACAGCCTTGCCAAACATATTGTATATTCTCCTTTACCACAGGCCAATTCCAAAACCAATGGGTGTTGATTTTTGAAGAAAACTGTCCACTGTTCCTGCATGTTTTGGGGCAATTCAAAAACATTGGGAAAAGATTTAATTGCCTCGAACCGAATTAATTTTTTATGTGCCATGGTAAACAGCAAAAATAGGGGTACAATACTGAAATTGAATTAAACCTAATGAAAAAATAAAAGTCTGATTAAAATTTATAGCCAGTTAGCAGACATTAACTGGTCGTTTCAATAAACCAAGTGTGCATGCAGCAAAGTTTTACTTCACATCAAAAACAATCCTTTTTATATTCTGAAAACTCATCAATTCATCGGGTGGTTAGCATAACTAAGCCTTTTGTTGTTTGGTTAACCGGTTTAAGTGGTGCAGGTAAAACAACCTTAGGAAACCAATTATTCAATGAATTAAAGGAAGCCAATGCGCCTGTTATTTTATTAGATGGAGATATTATCCGCCAGGGTTTATGTAGCGATTTGGGTTTTACACAGCAGGATCGTGATGAAAACATAAGAAGGGTTGCCGAGGTAAGTAAATTAATGACTGGTGCAGGATTAATTGTAATTGTTGCTTTTATTTCGCCAACAATAACAGAAAGAAATGTAGCCAAACATATTATTGGCAGGCAAAATTTTGTTGAGGTGTATGTATGTGCCTCTATAAAAGTATGTATAGGAAGAGATCCCAAGGGGCTTTATAAAAAAGCCTTAGCCGGTCAAATAAAAAATTTTACAGGGATTGATGCACCTTATGAAGTACCCATAGCTCCTGAAATAAGAATAGATACCGAACAGGTATCTGTTGAAACGGCTACTGCTGAAATATTGTACTATCTGAAAACAAATAAATTTATTTAATCATTTTATTGATTCGTGTGGACAAAAAAATTTCGATTCGCTGGTTGTTATTAATAGTATTTGCAGGCATAATGATTATGTTGTTATTTGGGGCTGCGGTAAGGCACCAGCTTTTAGGAGGTAAAAAATTAGGGAAAGCAGGCGAATGGGCTGTTGCTATAGCCGCATACCCAAAAATGGTGCGTGATGCAGTGGCTGAGGTATTAGGATTCAATCAGCAGATCATCCCCAATAAAAATACGGCAATCAATGGGTTGACTTATTTTAATATCTCTAAAAGAGATTCCGGTGCTTTTTTAACCACCGTGTATGATCCTACCTATCATCAAACAACGGTGAAATTAGTATCCTTACAAAATGGACAGATTTTAAAAGTATGGATACCGCCATTGGATAAAATTCATAATCTTACACATACCAACAATCCTTTCTTTCATTATAGTATTTTACATTCTAGTCAGGCACGTGCATTACATCCTTTATTGCTTCAGGATGGAAGTATCATCGTAAAAATCAATGAAGGGCCTTTGTTTAAATTAGACAGCAACAACCACATTATTTGGCTAATAGATGGGGTTTTTCACCATTCCACCGAAATAGATGCTAATGGTAATTTTTGGTCGCCTATTGTTTTAGATACTTCTTTTGTGCAAGAAAATTTAGTGGGAAAAAACAGAAATGATGCTATTGCCTGCATATCGCCTCAGGGTAAAATCATTTCTATTCATTCTGTTGCACAAATTCTGGTTGACAATGGTTACAAAGGCCTTTTATTAGGCACCGGATTAATTGACGAAGACCCCCTGCATTTAAATGAAGTAAGGCCGGCTTGGTATAGCAGCCAATATTGGCAAAAAGGAGATTTATTGGTGAGTTTACGACATAAAAGCACCGTGTTTTTATATCGGCCATCTACCAACAAAATTATTTGGTTAAAAACAGGCCCCTGGCTCAACCAACATTGTCCTGATTTTGTGGATAGTACACATATCAGCATTTTTGGTAACAACATTGTAAGAACATTTGCTTTAGGTGGTGATAAGTTATATCAAAATACAAATCAGGTGTATTTATACAATTTTTCAAATGATTCTGTAACAAAACCATTTGCAAAGGTTTTTCATCAAAAAAAAATTGGCACAATAACGGAAGGAAGGGTAAAATTATTAAAGGATGGAACCGCTTTTGTAGAGGAATCTAATTTTGGTAGAGCCTTTCGGCTATCGGCAGATGCTGTGTTATGGGAATATAAAAGCCCGGTAGATGCTAAGCATATCAGTATATTATCTTGGGGGCGTTATTTATTAAAAACAGGAAATGGAAAATTTGATTACAGTGAAAATTAAAGCTTAAATATATGTTGAATTATATTGGTCCGGGAATGGATGGTGGTGTACTTTCTGTTGTTTTTGGTATTTTACTGTCTTTTTTTATGGCAATATTTGCAATTGTATGGTATCCGTTTAAGCGGTTCCTGAAAAAATTTAAGAAAAAAACTGTTTCGCAACAGGAAGATGAAAAGGTTGCATAATGGCTGGTAGTATACTGTTTGTTTTGTTTTTTTGCTTGTTTCTTACCGGTGATGTTTTGCCATTTACAAAATATACCAAAGCTTCTTGGGATTGTTATAAAAAACTCTACCTTGTTTTTGTTCGATATAAAAATGCATCCGATTTATACAAAGAAAAATTTATTTTAGGTTACGCCATACGGTTACTCAATAATAGTTTGCGTTTGCTTGGGCTATTGTCTGTTTTAATAAGCCTTTTTTTATTTATTTTATTCTCCATTAGTTTTTTATACTGGCGCAATGCATATTTGTTTCAATACATGTTTACATGGCGTGTTTTTTGGCTTTCAGTTTTTACATTTATTGTTTATTTTATTGTGAAAAAAATATATGAGCAAATTTGATTACTCATTATTATCTAAAATGCTGCATTCCATTGCTTTGGGCAACAGAAGTGTTTTAGAATTTAGTTTTGATATGGAAACTGCTTTACAAAAAAATAAACCTGTAGCTATAGGTTCTCCTGTTTTTGTTAGCGGTTTGGCAAGAAGCGGAACTACCATCATCATGCGCACAATTTATGAAACCGGGGTATTTCGATGCCTTACATACAGAGATATGCCATTTGTTTTAATGCCCGGTCTTTGGAAAAAATTTAGAAACAAAACAGTATTGACTTCAACATTAAAGGAACGGGCGCATGCAGATGGCATTATGGTAAATTTTGATAGTCCGGAAGCATTTGAAGAAATTTTTTGGAGATGCTTTTGTGCGGATGATTATATTAAAACGAACAGTGTTATTCCACACAAACTTTCAAATGAGGTTATCCAAAAGTTTCAGCTTTTTATGCAGTATACAGTAGCAAGTGCTGAAAATTCAACCGGAGGGATACGTTATTTGTCAAAAAATAATAATAATATATTAAGGTTTCCGCAACTGATGCAACAACTGCCTCAGGCTGTTTTTATCATACCTTTTCGGCATCCACTGCAGCATGCTTATTCATTAATGAAACAACATAAACATTTTTCCGGCATACAAAAAAACAATCCTTTTGTATTAAAATACATGAATTGGTTGGGGCATTTTGAGTTTGGCCTGGGGCATAAACCTTTTATTTGGAAGCAGGAAGATGCAGCCATTTTGCAACAGTTTTCCATTAATGAAATAAACTATTGGTTACAATGTTGGAAGAATTATTATGAAAAAATTCTGTCATTCAATGAGGCTAACTGCATTTGTATTTGTTATGAAGATTTGGGAACAAAAGGTGCTGATATTTTCAGCAATTTATTCAAGCGATTACAAATACAAAATACAAGGGCAATACCACCCTTTAAAGTACCCGATGTTCAACAAATAGAAAATTTTGACCACAGTTTATTAAAAGCGTGTATGTTTGTCTATGAAGCACTGCGGGTAAAAGCAATGCAGACATAGAACGTAAATAATAAGAAAGAGGCATGATGCAATAAAAAAGCCTTCAAAGTAAAAACTTCGAAGGCCCAAATGCACATGAGAATTAGAGAGAGCTGTAGGGGTAGGAGTCGAACCTACACGAGGAAGTTAGCTGTAACACAAAGTCCGGTGGTCAACCCCGGTCTTTCTTGCGAAAGGCTCTATGCTACGTTTATCCTTTTGTCCTCACCCCCGAGACGAGAGGGCATGTCTGCCAAAAGTTTCATCACCCCACAGTATAAAGAACTATTTCTTTTGTTTGACAGCACAATATTAAACATTATGCAGCATTATTTAAAAATAAATCAATAATTTTTTTAAAAATTTAGAAATTGTTCATTATTTTTATAATTTAATTAAATTTATTTAAAAATCAACTGCAATATGAGCCTTAAATTAAATCTTGACAAACTGGATTTGCAAATTATTCAGGCCATGATGGAAGATGCCGAAATTTCTTATGCCGATTTAGGCAAGCAATTGTTTGTGTCGGGCGGCACCATACATGTTCGCATTAAAAAATTAGAGGAACAAAAAATAGTAAAAGGCCGAAAATTGGCAGTAGATTTAAAAGCGCTGGGCTATGATGTGATTGCGTTTATTGGCATTTATTTAGAAAAAAGCTCTTTGTACGATACGGTTGCCAAAGAATTAAAATCTATTCCGGAAATTGTACGCCTGAATTACACAACAGGCAATTACAGCATGTTTGCTGAAATTGTGACAAAAGATATTCAGCAACTGCGTTTTGTATTGCACGATAAATTGCAAAATATCAAAGGCATTGAACGTACTGAAACTTTTATTTCGCTGGAAGAAAGTTTTAGCAGAAATGTAGTGGTTGATCAGTAATCACGCTTATTCAACAATATTTATTCTAACCCATTTTCTATGCCCACAAATTTGAATTTAACAGACGTGTTGCATACGTTGCAATTGCAAAGAAAAAAAATTATTGGGGTTGTAATAATTGCCTTTGTAATTGCAGCTATTACGCTTTTTTTTGTTCCCCGATATTATCAATCAACAGCGTATGTCTTGCCCTCAAATCCTGAACTGGCAGATAAAGAACGGGCTGCTTATAATAATTTACAAAGGCTTTATTCTTATTTTGGAAATGGCGATGATTTGGATTTGTTGTATGGAATGACACGTTTAGATACGCTTTACTATCAGTTAACAGATAGTTTTCATTTGGTGAATACTTATGCCATTAAAGTATCTAATGAAACATTGCGCCGCTTTAATGCGATGAAAACACTTAAGGAAAATCTGCAATTTAAAAAAACAGAAAATAATCAATTAGCTATTAGTGTTTGGGATAAAAATCCTGTTTTAGCTGCAGATATAGCCAATGCCGCGGTAGCCTTATTAAAGCAAAGTGAAGAAAGTCTTTGGCTGCAAAACTATCAAAATGCCATGCACAGTTTGCAAAACCAAATACAATTATTGCAGCAAAAAATAAATGAAACTGAACAACAGTTGTCGGTATCAGGAAGCACAAAAGCTAATACAATGATTTTGCAAACACAAAAAATACAGGATCTTCAGCAATTGGGGCAATATCGGAAAAATATTGCTGATTTACAATTGGCATTACAAAATGTACCTGCAGGGTTATATGTTGTACAAAAAGCTGCTCCATCTGTTAAGCCCGATAAGCCCAGGCCCATCTTAGTGTTGGTAGCAGTATGTATCATTAGTTTTGTTTTTGCAGCTTGTGCGGTATTGATTTATTTCCGTAACCAGCCTGAATAATGCGTATTATTCATTTTTTTAATAAAAACCAATTTGTTACAGCCGGCATGGTAATGATGGTGGCTGTTGTGTTGGGAATCGTATTGCAACAACCTTTATTTTGGGCTTTGCCTTTTATATGGATTTTGCTTCCATTAATTTTTAATGAAATAGTTCAGTATACTTCCTATTTATTTTGGGTCCTGTTGTGTGTATTGCCACTATCTGCTGAATGGCAGGTAACAGATGCATTATCACTCAATTTTCCTGATGAAGCTATCATGATACTGCTAACCGGCTTATTCTTTTTTAAATGGCTGTTGAAACCCGAAGTGATACCTGCATTCCTTTTAAAACATCCTTTGTTTTTTTTAATTGTGTTGCATATCATTTGGATAGCGATTACTTGTATCTATTCTGAAAACCCCATTCTTTCCATAAAATTCTTATTGGCTAAAAGCTGGTTTATTGTTCCTTTTGTGTTGCTACCTGCGCTGCTTATACAATCGCAGAAAGATTTTAAACGATTGGCCTTGTGTTTTATTTTACCCATGCTATTCGTAGTTGTGCAGGCTATTGTACGCCATGCATTCTATCAGTTTTCGTTTGAAGGAATCAAAAAAATTTTATCTCCTTTTTTCCGCAATCACGTTAATTATTCTGCTATGTTGGTTTGTATCATGGCCATGTTAGCGGCCATGCTGGTGCTCACTCCTGCGTCTCAATCATCCAGAAAATGGTTATATGGTATGATGATGGTTTTTATTGCCGGATTAATATTGTCGTATTCAAGAGGTGCCTGGCTGGCTTTATTGGTAGGTATTATTATGGCTTTTGTGTTGTATAAAAAATGGCTTTGGCAATTGGTAATTACCGGGTTTGTTTTGATAATATTAATTACCTATGGCTTAGTGCAACAAAATAAGTATTTAAAGTTGGAGCCCGATTTTCAGCATACCATTTTTCACACCAATTTTAAAGACCATTTGGAAGCCACTGTTGCCATGAAGGATGTATCGAATGCGGAACGTATTTACCGATGGGTGGCAGGGGTAAACATGGTGATTGACAAACCTGTTACCGGTTTTGGACCTAATAATTTTTATGATTATTATAAAGCTTATACCAATAGTGGATTTAAAACCTGGGTGAGCAGCAATCCTGATCACTCATCGGTTCATAATTATTTTTTGTTAACAGCTTTAGAGCAGGGCTTACCGGGTTTACTATTCTTTTGTACTTTATTTATCGCCATGCTGGGCTATGCACAATATTTATTCCACCATTTACAAGGTCGCTTTAATGCTATGGTTGCATTAACAACCGGTGCTGTTGTAGCTATGGTTGGCACTTTGAATTTTTTGAGTGATTTAATTGAAACCGATAAAATTGGAAGTCTTTTCTGGCTTTCTGCCGGTATACTCATTGTATTATCTCATCGCTTAAAAATTGAACAACAATCAATTGCCGGTTTTAAATGAGCCCGGAATATTGAGTATATCACTTCATCCGTTCCCCAATAAATTAAAGCCTACCACCAATAGCATAATGGCAATACCCGGTGCCAATGCCAATGCAGGCTGATGTGTAATGATAAAATTATAGTTTTCTTTAATCATCAATCCCCAACTGGGTTGCGGTGGTTGAACACCGATTCCTAAAAAACTTAGTCCTGCCTCAATTACAATGGCGCCTGCAAAATTATTGGATGCAATAACAACTATAACTGGCGCTGCAATATTGGGCAAAATATGTTTGAAGAGAATACGCAGGTTGCCAAACCCTAAAACCTTTGCTGCAGTTACATAATCCAATGTTTTGGCGGCAAGGGTCTGCCCCCGAACCATATGGGCAACATTTACCCACATGGTCAGTCCTACTGCTATAAAAACCTGCCAAAAACCCTTACCCAATAAAAGGGTTACTGCAAAAACCAGTAATAAAGTTGGAATACTCCAAATTACATTAATACACCACCTAATAATGGCATCTGTTTTTCCATCAAAATAACCCGCAAATAAGCCTAAAACAATGCCAATAGTGAGTGATATGGCTACTGCAATGAATCCCACTGCTAAACTAATACGGGTTCCAATTAGGAGTCTGCTTAAAATATCACGCCCAAATGTATCGGTACCCAGGTAAAAATGCCGGTGTATTGCAAATGGTTGCCCTAAGGTTTTAAGTGGCGATTGAATTGCAGCGGTAATGCCATCATCAATATATTTTTTTGCAAAAACAGTGTCATTATGCAGATAATAAGCCGTAACCGGGATATAACGGTACCGATCGGGCTTGCCATTGTATAAAACATGAAAAAAATGCAAAATGCCTTTCTCTCTATTTAGTGGTATAGTATCTGTAGGCATACGAAGTAACGAAATACTAAAACCCGGTGGTTTACTGCCAATTTCGGGGATCATTCGGTTGGCATTGGCAGTGGCATCGGGTGCAATGATATATGCAAATAGCGCAATAAATATGGCCATTGTAACAATGACAAAGCCCACAGCAAGGCTTTTATTTTGAAAAATCAGTTTGCCGAAATTTTTTATGTGTTTACCGAATTGAGCAGGCATTTGCAGAAATCTGTCTGAAATTTAAAAACAAAAATATGAAAGTTAAACATTTTTAGTTTTTTCAGGTCATAATTCTAGAGAAAGCCCTTAATGTCATATTTAAACTCATTTTATCATCATTAAAATATAATTGTATGCTACATGTGTTTAAAAATATTGTTTTGCTGCCTTTTGTGTTGCTAACATTTATTTGCCTGTTATTGTATGTTGGAATTCCGGAAAAAAAGATTGCCTGAATGAACTACGGAAGGTAAAGCATTACACTACCCTTCTTCCTTTCCATTGATAATGCCCGAATTTTCCCAACCAGCCTACTATAACGGTATAGGCTATATGAATGGGTTGTAAAAATGGAAACCAATGCAAATGGTTTTCACCAAAAAAACGACTGACCGGTTTCATAAATCTGAGTTCAGTAAGGGTTTTAATTAAAAGCAGTATCATCCAATATATCAGCATCCGCCATTCAAAAAATGCAAGAAGAGGCATTATGAATAAAACCAAATTATACAGATAAACAAATAGCAATACCCCAAAAATACTTTTGTCTTCATACTTATCTGCCTTACTGGCCCATCTGATGCGTTGATGAAGCAATTCATACCAGCTAAAAACAGGTTGCGTTAATACAATGGCGTTAGGATGAAATAAGTAAGTTGCTTTTCCCGGATATCGTTGCTTAATTTTATTCATGAGCAGCATATCATCGCCGCTGGCAATATGATTAATGCCGGTGAACCCATTCACAGCAAAAAAAGCTGCTTTTTGATAAGCCAGATTGGCACCGTTGCACATACTGTGCCACCCTGCAGAAACAGAAGCGGCAGTAATACCCTGCAGACTTAAAAAATCTAAATATTGAAAAGCGCCTAACAATGTAGGATAATAAATAAATCTTACAGGTGCGGCAATCAATATGGGTTGTTCTTTTTCAATACATTTTGCAAAACTGCTGATCCAGTTTTTCCCGGCTACACAATCGGCATCTGTTGTAACAATCCATTCGCCACGGGCATAATGAATGGCTCTTTCAATAGCCCATTTTTTATAAGAATTGGTAGTAGCATCTCTGCTTTCTTTCGATAAATCTATTAATTGAATATTGGCATATTGCTGTTGCCATTGCTGTACAATAGCTGCAGTGTTATCGGTGGAGTAATCATCAATTACAATAATTTCTATTAAATGTGAAGGGTAATTTTGTGCAGTAATACTTTTTAAACATGCGCCAATATTGGCCGCTTCATTTCTGGCAGGTATTATGATGCTGAAAGAAACAGCAGGCTGTGTTTCAATTGCATCAACAAAAGGTTTTAACCGCACAAACCATCTTCTGTACAACAAAATCAGCCATACATAAAATAGGGTTAATAAAATTGCAATAATCAGAATGAATGGAATGAACATGGTATTGCAAAGAAACAATATTACTTAGAAATGGCTGCGGCAATTACAGCTGCATTTTTTTCTTTTAATAACTGATGTCCTGCAGCAATGATATCAATACTTACCCATGATGCTATTCCTTTTTTAAACTGAAAACCATATTTTGGCGTGATTACACGATCAAATTGACCAAAAATTAAATGTATTGGAACATAATATTTGCGGATATTTTGTTTTAAAATTTTGTGATTGGGTTGAAATTTTCGCAGCGTTGTCCATCTTTCATACAGTAGTTTTCTGGCATTGGCATCGTCTAAATAAAAATGTGCAAAATTGAATACGCTTTTATTGAATAAACCAATTTTACAAGAGGCCTCCATACATACAAAAAGCGGTTTGGGATATTGCATGGCCCATTTAAATAATCGATTACCAACACGGGTTTGGGTAGACAGATAATGCCATTTGTTATGGTGTAAGCCATCTGGTGCAATTAAAATAATTTTTTGTATTTGTTCGGGAAAATATTGCAATAGCTGCAGAGCCATTCTACCACCCATACTATAACCCAAAATAATGAGCGGTTGGGTATATCCATTTGCAATGGTTGTAATTATTTGCCATAAGTCAGTTGCTGTAAAATGTAAACCTTCCCGCCAAACCGTTCCGCCATGAAAAGGCAAATCAATGGCAATAATGGTATAATTGGTGCACAGCTTGTTTTCTAAAAAAGAAAAGCTACGACCATCTTCTCCATATCCATGTAGGGCAATAATCAAAGTGGGTCCATTCCCTATTCTGTAATATTGAACATACGAGTTTCGATAGGGTAATATTTCTTGAAGCACTGCCATTATAGTTTTAAAACTTACAAAAATTTCGCAAATATTACTTGGTAATTTGATAAAGATACACCAATTTTGAAAATAGTTGCATAACTAACTATATGCCAAACAACCAATTTAAGCGAGGCGAATTATACAGTGTAATCAATGGCATGGCATCAATTGCAGTTGCAAGGCGATTGCAAAAAAATTTCAGGCAGGCAGGATTGGAAATTACCATTGAGCAGTGGAGTATTTTGTACCATTTATGGAAAGAAGACTGTTTGAGCCAGCAGGAATTGTGCGTTAGAACTTTTAGAGATAAGCCCAGCATTACCCGGCTAATAGATAATTTAGAAAAACAGGGATTGGTAAATCGCCATCCATCACCGACCGACAGAAGAATTAATCTGGTTTGTTTAACTGAAGCTGCAAGAGGATTACAGGAACTTACCTTGCAATTAGCTAATCAAACTATGGAAGAGGCACTAACGGGTATTGCAAAACAAGATGTTGAGATTGTAAAAAAAGTGTTGCAGCAGGTGTACGATAATTTAAAATAACCGACAGTTTTTACAGACATTTTCATTATTCAATCATAAAATTTACTGATATGTCAATCGATACAACAACAACGCTGCTGAAAGGCGGCGAGTGGTTAATCAAAGAAAGCGATCCACAACAAACCTTTATTCCTGAAGATTTTAATGAAGAACAGCAAATGGTGATGGATATGTGCCATCAATTCATTGCTACAGAAATTGAACCGATTATTGATCGTATTGATCAATTAGAGCCCGGATTAATGCCTTCGCTTTTGCAAAAAGCGGGAGAACAGGGATTACTCTCCACCTCATTCCCCGAAGAATTTGGCGGATTGGGGAAAGATTTTATTACCTCCACAATTGTGAATGAAGGTTTGGGTGGCGGCTTTTCATTTTCAGTGGCCATTGCAGCACATACCGGCATTGGCTCATTACCCATTTTATATTTTGGAACACCAGCGCAAAAACAAAAATACATTCCCAAATTAGCTTCTGGCAAGTGGAAGGGCGCTTATGGTCTTACAGAACCCAACAGTGGTAGTGATGCTTTGAGTGCCAAAACAACGGCCACATTAAGCAGTGATGGGAAATATTATTTATTAAACGGCCAGAAATGCTGGATTACCAACGGTGGTTTTGCAGATGTGTATACTGTTTTTGCCAAAATTGATGGCGATAAGTTTACGGCTTTTATTGTAGAACGCGGTTTTGAAGGCTTTACACAAGGTCCGGAAGAACATAAAATGGGGATTAAAGGATCATCTACCGTTCAATTGTATTTTCAAGATTGTAAAGTGCCGGTAGAAAATGTATTGGGCGAAGTTGGCCGCGGACATATTATTGCTTTCAATATCTTAAATATTGGCCGTTTAAAATTAGATGCTGCAGCTTTGGGTGCCAGTAAAAAAGCAGCCGGTATTTCTGTGCAATATGCCAATACCCGCGAACAGTTTAAAGTGCCTATTGCCAGTTTTGGTGCCATTCAACATAAATTGGCCGAAATGTGTATCCGTATTTGGGTAGCCGAATCAGCTTTATATAGAACTGCCAAATGGATTGATTTAAAAGAAGCAGAATTAATGCAAAGTGGTGCCGGGTTTGATACATCTTTATTAGGCGCAGCAGAAGAATTTGCCATTGAATGTGCCATGCTGAAAGTATTTGGTAGCGAGTTGCTGGATTATGTAGTAGATGAAGGGGTGCAAATACATGGCGGTAATGGGTTTAGTGATGAATACATTATCAGCAAAGCCTATCGCGATTCGCGGATTAACCGTATTTATGAAGGTACAAACGAAATAAACCGGTTGCTTTCAGTAGATATGATGCTGAAACGTTCCATGAAAGGTAAATTAGATTTAATGGGGCCGGCAATGGCTGTTTCTAAAGAATTGATGAGTATTCCTGATTTTGGATCTGAAACAGAAGGTTTATTTACCAAAGAATTAAAGTATGTAGCTAATTTTAAAAAGGCCATACTGTTAGTTGCCGGTGCTGCTGTTCAAAAATTAATGATGCAATTAGACAAAGAACAGGAACTGTTGATGAAAATTGCGGATATGGCTATTGAAGTGTATCATGTAGAAAGTGCCCTGCTTCGTTTAATAAAACTGGCGCAAACAAAAGGCGAAGCTGCTGTAAGTTTGCAGGCAGATATGGTGCGTACTTATTTATATGATGCTGCTGATTGTATCAACAAATCTGGAAAAGATGCATTGAACAGTTTTGCAGAAGGCGATGAATTACGCATGATGCATATTGGTTTAAAAAGGTTTACAAAAGTGGAGGCATTTAATACAAAAGTTGCCAGAAGGAATATTGCAAAAGCTATGATTGCAGCCAATCATTATCCATTTTAGCAGATAAATACAACAAAAATGCTGATATAAATATTAAGAGTAAACAAATAAAAAACCCGGCATTGTTCATTTGCCGGGTTTTTATTTTTATATACAAAATTAAGACGTTTTATCTGGTTATGCCGCAACTGTCTAATTCAGCATTGGTAATTGTAGGAAAATGTGCCTGGTGGTGTTTCATTTTATCAATCACCAAACGGGCAATGGTTGCTGCTTGTTGTTCAGATACAAAACCTTTTTTTCCGGATGCACCGGGTATAATATTTTGGTGAAACCGTAATTGATTATTCACATAAATATCATAACCCCATTGCAAACTATCTGAGTAATAAGTTTTATAGGTTATTTGGGGCACTTTAGATTTTTTGTTTTTTTCCATGATGCCTGTTACTACAAAAAGAAAAACAGCTATCCCAAATAAAATATATACCCAATACTTTTTAATCATTCGGATTATAGGGTTGATAAGGTAACCATTCGTTTAAGTCGTCAAAATAAGCTGAACCACCTGAACCTGTAGTAACAAAAGCCCTACCTGCAACTGAAAAACCGATAGCGCCTGAGCGGCCAGCTCTTTCAAAATTGGTTTTTTGGAACCATAAATCGTTTACAAAATCATAACCCCAGGTACTAATATTATAGCCACCATTTTGTCCGGTTGTGATGTAGGCTGAGTCGCCTAATACGAATCCTACACCGTGGTCGCGAATAATATTGGTATACAAATCATCATAAGTATCAGCGCTTACATTGGTTATGGGGCGTAACTGATTCCATGGGTTAGCAGTGTTGGAAGGGTCAAATACAGTAAAGTCGTTCACTTCACCATTATTGTTTCCGGTTACAATATAAGCCTTATTTTTATAAACAAACACAATACCGCCTTGGCGTTTGCTACCGGTAAACTGAGTAGCAGTTAAAGTCCAGGAATCAGCGTTAGGATTGTATTGCCAAGAGTCTTTTTTATTAGAGCCGCCATCATAACCACACAATAAATAACCTAAGTTGCCAATTGAAAAGGCCAGTGCATCAATACGGGGGGTGCCGGCAAAACTTGCTTTTTGAGCCCAGGTATTGGTGGTTGTATTATATTGCCAGGTATCATTTAAAAAATTATTGAAATTATCCTGACCGGTGGTAATATAACCATTGGTACCAACCGCAAAAGCAACGGCATTGCTTCTGGGGGTAAAATTAGCAGGAGCATTGGCCAATTGCGTCCAGCTACCATTGGCACCTTTGGTAGGATCAAAAGAATATAAATCGGAATACCTAATGTTTTTGGCTAAGTTGTATCCGGTTCCAATATAAGCCACATTTCCAACAGTAAAGGAACAGGCAGCAGTGCGCTGGTCGCCCACAAAGTCGTTGGGAGATAATACCCAGTTACCACTACTTTGAGTGGGGTCTAATACGGTTCTGGCACAGGAAATAAGCAGTAATACCAAGCTGGCGGGTAAGAAAAAGAAATACTTAATTTGCTTCATTGACGTTTAATTTTTTTCTAAAATTAAGGGTGAGTGTACTTTACAAAAGTTAAAACTGGTTTTCTTTAAGTTTTCAAAGATAAGTGAATAATACTGGTATGGTCAAGTTTTTGAATGGGCTTTTTTTAGTGTAAAATGATTGATTTAACAAGTCTTTTTGTTTTGGCTGCTCTTATGTTTTGTAACCTTGCGTTCTAAATGTTTTGATTATATGAGTTGTAAGCACATTTGCAAATGTTGTAGCTGTATATTTGTAAATTATGCATGCTGCTAACAATTTTATAACAGGTTGCAGCTTACATATTGTATTCTATAACCGGTTTCTAAAACCCTTTTTAATTGAGATAAGACCATACATAATGCTTAAGAAACTACTTATTTTATTCTTTACCCTTGCTTCTATTGTTTTATTGAATGCCTGCAAAAGGGCAGATATTAATTTTAGTAGTCAGTTATTAGATAATACACTTACCCAAATTATCATGACTGATACCTTTAATACTGAAATTTCGACTGTATATATCGATTCTTTTTCAACCGGCTCAACAGGTGTTACGGTTTTTGGGGGATATACCGACCCTTATTTTGGCAGGTTAGATGCGCAAACTTTTTATGAAATTGCACCACCTACCACCAAAGCTACTGATTATGTAAAGTCTATTTATGATTCGTTGTATATTACCTTAAAACTGCGTAAAACATTTTATGGTGATACCACGCAGCCCATTCATATTCAGGTATCCCGCCTTTCAGAACCTATTATCCCGCCCTCCTTTTATGGCGATCCGGGTAGTATATTATATAGTAAAAACAGTTTTGCGGTATTTCCAAAACCCTTAGGTGCTACCGATGCCTATATTCGCCCAACTGTGGATGATTCCATTCATATAAAATTAGATGATGCCATGGGGCAGGAACTTTTTAATAAAATAAAAACAGCCAGTTTAGATGTACAGAGCACCAGCAATTTTCTCAGCTATTTTTATGGATTACGTATTGCCTCAAACAGTAACAGCCATGCAGTATATACCTGTGCAGATTCTGCTACTGTGTTTTTAGCCTATCACAATCCGAATTTAAATAAAGACAGTGCCCGTTTGGCTTTTCCATTAGTGAACAGAAACTTGCATTTTATTCATGTTACAGCAGACAGAACCGGAACGGCATTGCAAAATTTGGGTGGATTGAATCAACCCGGGAAAGTAAATATTATTAAGAGTACTCAGGCAGGTAATATGGCTTTCTCCCAGCCTATTTCCAATACCATGATAAAAATTCGTTTCCCGAATATTCAGGATGTACAAAAACTGCCTTATTATGCTAAATTCTTAAAAGCCCAGCTCATTGTTCGTCCGGTTGCAAACAGTTATAATCCCTTATATTATTTGCCACCACAATTAAGGCTTTCCACCACCACCATTTTAAACCAATTGGGGCAGGATTTAACACAGGTAGCAACGCCAGGAGCCGGCGCCGGTGTGCAGTATGGCAATCTGGTAACCGATTATTTTAGCGGTAAAAGTTATTATACATACGATTTAACCAATTACGTAAAAAATATTTTGGCCGATCCAGAATATCCCTACTATCAATCCGGGTTGTTGTTAACACCACCTAATCCGGCGTTTCAGTCGCAATTTGCAAGGGTAGTGGTTGGCGATAGATTTTATCCAAATATTAATTGCCAGATTGAATTAGACCTTTATTACGCATCCGTAAAATCATACTAATTTTTTTGAATGAAGAAAATTGACTTTTACATAATATTGATGATTGCTTTTACAGCCTTTTGTAGTAAAGCAATGGCTCAAAATAATAATTCACCTTACTCTATTATTGGTATTGGCGATTTAGAACAAAGCTATTTAGACCGTACTTCCGGTATGGGGCATGCAGGTGTGGCGCTTTCCGGCAACAGAACCATGTATATGGCTAACCCTGCTTCATTAAGCATGCTGGATGAACATTTTTTTAATTTTGAAATAGCTGCCCGCTATCGCGGTGTTTCTTATACCGGACAGCCTATTGATTTGGTGAATAATAACCTGAGTGCCGATATTCAATTTAAAAGAATTGCCATGGCCATTAAAGTACGCCCCAAATGGGCTATTGGCTTTGGTTTAACCCCTTTTAGTACGGCCAATTATTCTTTTTATGCCAATAAAGTTATTCAGGGTACACAACAAACTTTCCCGGCCTATTATACCGGAACCGGCAGTACCAACTTGTTTTATTTAACCAATAGCTATAAATTTTCTGATCATTTTTCTGTTGGATTACAGGCCTCTTATTTGTTTGGGCAATTAGGGCAAACCGAAACAATTTCCGGAACCGGTTTAGACAGTAACCTGGTTACCACAAAAAACACCTATCTCAATAACCCATATTTAAAATTAGGGGTGCAATACCGAACCAAAATTGGCAAAAAATGGAAAGTGGCATTGGGTGCATCTGGTTCTATGCAAACCAAACTGAATAGCTTAACTTCTTTAAATGTAACCGATGGTACCACAACGCTGATTGATAATCCGCAATACAATATTGGCAGTTTTACGCTTCCGGATATGTATACGGCTGGTATTGCCCTTACTTATAAAGACAATTACACTTTTGCAGCCGATTATACTTATCAGGATTGGCGTAAATTAAATTACAGCGGGCTTTCTTATAATCTGGTAAACAGCAATCGGGTAAATGTGGGTTTTGAATATAGCAAAAAAGCAAAATTCAGAGATATTACTGCAGAGAAAAGTTTTTTTCAGGCCGGCTTTTTCTATGGCAAATCTTATGTGAATATAGCCGGACAACAAATTGATAATATTGGAGGTACCCTGGGTACCGGCTTTAATGCCTTACGTAGTACACTTTCTGTTCAGGTGAATTTAGAAGGTGGGGTTCGCGGAACTACCATTAATGGTTTGGTGAAAGAAAATTATCTTCAGGTAACCTTTATTCTGGGCTTCCGTGAGTTTTGGCTTCCCCGCCACTTTAGAAGATATGATTAACATAGAACTGACATCATCATTTATTTGCTGAATTATTGGTATTTTCATTTACGGAAAAAATCGTGAAATGTAAATTTTCACTATTTTCTCTTTGCTATAAATTACCGTAAGATGAAATATTGCCTGATTTGTCCCATTCTCTTTGTAGTATTTACTGCCTGTAGCCAATCCAATCATCAAAAAGCAGAACAATCCAATGTAATTGTTAAAAAAGATTCTATTTGGTGGGGCAAAACCATAGGTAAATTGCCTGCACTGTTGTATGGTGAAGGGGTCGACCGATTAGGAGGTGCCGCTATGGGCTATATTGATACCGGTGTGGTTTGTAAAATCATTGGCCGGTCTAAAAAATTTTATCAATTACAATTGTCGCAATTTCATACAGCATTGATTGATACTGCAATGATACAACGTGATACTGCATTGCAAACAGCTAAACCCGTTCTTAGCGGATCGTGGAAAGCCTGGGGTACTGATAGCTGTTATGATATCGTAACCATTCATTTAAATGAGAAAGTGCCTTATACTTCCTACATGGAAGTAAATCCTGCTGCCATAAAAATTAATCTGTATGGCGTGCAAAGCAATACCAACTGGATCACACAGCTGCAATCGCTGAAGGAAATTAAAAATTTATATTACCATCAAATAGAAAATGATGTGCTGGAAGTTACCATACAGTTACAACATGCACAGCATTGGGGTTATACCATTGGGTATGAAGGAAATACACTGATGATTAAAGTTAAACGTCAGCCCAATATCGTTGGTTTATCGCATTTAACTTTTGCTGTTGATGCCGGGCATGGCGGAACCAATGAAGGAGCCAGCGGAAATGTGTATGGGTTAGTAGAAAAAAATTATACATTGTTATTTGCCAAAGAATTGGAAAAACAGTTAAAGCTGGCACATGCAAAAGTAATGATGACAAGAACCAACGATACTACCTTCGATAATATAGACAGGGTATTGTTTTTGCAACAAAAAAATCCGAATGTGTTGATTAGTCTGCATTTAAATTCGGCAGATGATGTCAGTGTGAATGGCGCAAGTACCTATTATAAGCACATTGGTTTCAGACCACTAAGCCAATTTATTTTAAAACGGATTGCCGCTATTAAAATGAACGAGTTTGGCAATGTAGGCAGTTTTAATTTTGCTTTAAATGCCCCCACCGATTTTGTGAACTGTTTGGTTGAAATTGCCTTCTTAAGCAATAAAAGCGATGAGGCTAAAATTAAAAGCCCCGCCTTCAGAACTGCAGTAGCCAGACAAATTGTACTGGGTATAAAAGATTGGTTGCAATATGTTTCTACCGAAAAAAATTAAGCTTCCTATTTCCCAATCATTATTTCAATATGCATACAAACATAAAGTTTTGTGCTGTTTTTTGTGGGCAATTTATTGTAAGTCGTGGCTTTCTTTCATAAGAAAATGCAGCGCCTGCAAGTTTACTTTGTTATCAAAAGCATCAATCACACTTTTCTTTTCAGCAGCAGTGAGGTGAAAATTTAATGTAGCAGCCGCATCTTTTTTGGAAGCGAGGTATTGAAAAGAAACGGTATAAAAATGTGAACCGTATCCATCTGCAAAATAATTCAATGCATCGTGCTGATAATAATCCTGTAGCCTAAACCAGTTGTATTGAAGCAATAGTAAAGGTTTGGTTAGCATGCTTAACAAACTGGTATTATCGTATGGGTTTTCCCAATCATTAATACTTCTGTCACGCAATTGTATAATTACCACCTTTCTGGTGTTTTCTTTTAACCAGTCTTTAAATACATTCAAAAAGCGGAGTGTTAATTCCTGTCCAAAATTATCGCGAAGGCCGGCATCCATTACATCAATAATAGGTTGAGAAGGCAACCATACATTCGGCAGAACAAATGGGAAGGTTGCATTCATTCTCAGTGCCGATAAAACGCGCAGGCTGTCGCTGTTTTGTTGTTTGAAAAAACTATTAAAATCAATAGCATCTGAATCGTAAGCCGTGAGGTGCGAAGAATCGGGCAGGGGGCGCATTAAAAATCGGGCAGGGTGGGTGGCCACTATCATGTTTCTTGCATCGCGGCTGATGGTGGAGTTAAAGAACATGATGGGAATAGTGGCAGAAGCTTCGGGGGCCGCATAAGCATGAATGTTTTTATCTAACAGTCCATGTGTGTTCTCGTTCAATTTTTCTTCAAAGGCGTAGCCGCGATCTTTAATATATTCAAATCCTTCATATTCAAATTTTTGTACCGGCCCAATAATGTCACGTGTAACAAAAGAAGAGAAAAGCGGATTTAATAAATCTTTGGCAATATCATCTACATATTTTGTATCGTGCAAATGAATATTTTTATTGCCAATGGTTTTTTGATAATACAATTCTCTAAAATATGCTGCGCCCAATAATCCGCCGGAAGCTCCGTTAATGAATAAAGTATGCTGCATAAGATGGCCTTGTAAAACACTGTCTAATTTTTGTAAGGTGTTCATGGTAAATACTGCACTTCTTAAACCACCACCACTGGTATTGATGATATACATGATTGGTTTTTCCTCAGATTGCCGTGCTTTCCATTTATTTAAGATGGATAAATAATATGCTTTATCGGTCAGCATTGCACTATCAGATGCCAATTGTTTAACTGCAGCTGCATCATATACCGGTCTTTCTGTTTTATTATCATAATTTAATCCATAAGCTTTGTTTCTGGGGTCAATAATACCGGCCTGGTATAAATAATTCAAGATTAAATAAATGATAATAATGAGTGGAATACTCCAGCTTTTAAAAAAAAGCGACACTGCTCCCAAAACAGCAATTAATACGGCAAATAGTACTGAAATGCTGGCTGCAGCAGGTATTTGAAACAATCGGGTATCGGCACTAAAACCTAAAACAATTAAAAAAATAAAAGCAATGAGAATGGCAATTACAGCAGCAATATGGTGTTTGGAAAATACATCATCTAAAAACGATTCATTATAGTGCCTAATATCGCGAGGCCTGCGTAATTTAAAGCTGGCGCTCAAAAACCAGTCAACCCGCATTTCTGATTTAGCCTGCGGCAATGGGTTATCGTTGATAATAGAATTATACCGCTTGTTGGCATCTGATATACCTTTTTTAATGGTGTAATAAATGGTTTTATCGGCACTAAAAAAATAAACAAATGCAAACAGAATAGATAAAAATAAACCACCGGTAAAACCGGCAACGGTAAATAGCGTATCGCCTAAACTTTGCAGTTGTTGTTGTTGGGCATATTGCAATCCTTTAATTAAATAAAACACTAAAAACAGCAATGGCAGCACAGCATTGTTGATGCAATATTTTAAAAATGGAGAGGCTGTAGTTGCTAAAAATTTAACGTATCGGGCATTTAAAATAAATGTAGTAATATTCCAGCTCATAATAAAAATGCCAATAGCAAAACCCACCATAGCGGCGCTAACAGGATTTACTTTATCAAAATATTCAGGTGCCAGATAGAGTGAGTTAGCGCCAAAATTTTCCATGAAATAACCGGCTATGGTAGCAAAAAGAATATACCAGAATAGCAACAAAATCTGGTACTTTCTAAAATGCAGTAAAAAAAGCTGTACAGGTAATGAATACCAAAAGCCAAAAAAATATTTTTTCATTCGGTTGTGTATAAGCTTTGTAAACCATATCAACCATGCAGCAATCTTTTCATTACACTAATATGGCTGCAATAAATTGGGATATTGCTTATAAAGTTAACTGCAATCTATAAAAATAAAAAATAGTTGAAGCTATTATCTTATGTGTTTGTTTTTTTAAACAGCAATAAATATGCATTAGTAATCATCGATAATAAAAGCAGCATGCCTACCACCTGATGTATTTCAGCCAGCCATTCAAACAAACCAAATTTGCCTAATACAATACCGGGGCTTGCTAAAATAGCTGCAATGCCTAACAATACTTGTAAGGCAACCAAAGCAATGGAAAGTTTTTTGGTTACATTCAACCAATCTGATTGTTTTACTTGCGAAGCTTTACGATACCAGATAATAAGCAGTATTAAAATAATATACGCTACTGTTCGATGTATAAAGTGTATGGTAATTTTATTGAAGAATAAATTTTGTGTAATATTACCATTCCAAAAAGCATCGGGCAGCCACATGCCATTAATGGTTGGCCAGGTAGGCGCAGCGCTGGCAGCTTTTAATCCAGCCATAAATGCCCCATACATGATTTGTATAAGCAGCAATACAATAATGAATAAAGTAAATTTTTTTAGTGAACCATTGGCTACCTTTTGTTCTTGTGGCACCCGTATCATTAAAGCAAACAAAAGGGTATAAGCAATTAACACCATCGCTGCAACAAAATGAACAGCTAATTTTATATGGTTTACATATAAATTTTCATCGTTTAATCCACTTTTCACCATAATCCATCCAATTAATCCCTGCATGGCACCCAATAAAAACAAACCAATCAGTGGCTGAATCATCCAGGGTTTGATATGTTTTTTGATGATGAAATAAATGAAAGGAATTAAGAATACTACTCCAATACTTCTTGCCCAGAGCCGATGAAACCATTCCCAGAAAAAGATATGTTTGAAATCGCTGAGTGTAAAATCGAAATTTATGTATTTGAACTGTGCAATTTGCTGGTACTGATGAAAAGCATGCTGCCATCCGCCTTCATTCAATGGGGGCAAGAAGCCCATGATGGGATCCCATTCTGTAATGGATAACCCGGAGCCCGTTAATCGGGTTACACCTCCTAAAATAACCTGTACAATGAGCATGGCCACACCTAAAAACAACCAATTCGATACCCAGATATACGATTTTTTTGTTTGCAACATTTGTTTCATATTTATTTGCCCGAAGGCGCAAAGGTATTATCCTGCCAGAATTATTCATTTTTTGATGAAAAGATTCGCATTTTTGTTCAGGATCCATCGTATAATATGTTAATCAATGCATTTTCTCCCAATAATGGTTTATACGAAGCCGGATGCGATGAAGCCGGCAGGGGTTGTTATGCAGGGCCGGTGTGTGCGGCTGCAGTGATTTTGCCCGCAAGCTTTTATCATCCATTATTAAACGACAGTAAGCAGGTTACAGCCGCCAACAGAAATCAATTGCGTGCCATTATAGAGCAACAGGCCATTGCATGGTCAGTTGCCATGGTGAGTCATGAAGAGATAGATCGCATCAACATTTTGCAGGCTACTTATGTTGCCATGCACCGTGCCATAGATGGTTTAAAAATAAAGCCCAATTTACTGCTGATAGATGGGAATCGCTTTAAACCCTATGCCGGCATTGCACACCACTGTATTGTAAAAGGCGATGGTAAATATGCGGCCATTGCAGCAGCCAGTATTTTGGCAAAAACGCATCGCGATGCTTATATGCAACAGTTGCATCAGCAGTTTCCACATTATAACTGGCAAAAAAATAAAGGTTACGGAACGGCCGAACACCGCATGGCTATTCAGCAATATGGCTTGTGCAGGTATCATCGGCAAAGTTTTGCCATAGCGCCTTAAACTTATTCTAACCATTCACCGGCACCCATTCTAATCACTTCGTAATTATTGTGTGTACAATCAATTACGGTGGAAGGTATCATCCCGCCAATACCTCCATCCACCACAATATCTACTAATTTTTCAAAATTGGTGTGAATGAGTTCGGGGTCAGTATATTCTTCTACCTGTTCGCCGGGTAAAGAGGCGCTGAGCAGCGGATGCGATAATTGATGTACGATCGATAATGTGATGTTGTTATTGGGTATTCTTAACCCAATGGTATTTTTTTTGCTTTGTAAAATTTTAGGTACTTGTTTACTGGCCGGTAAAATAAAAGTATAAGGCCCGGGTAAATATTTTTTTAAAATTCGGTATAAAGGCGTATCAATGCTTTTGGTGTATTTGCTTAAATCGCTTAAATCGTAACATACAAAGCTTAGTTGCGCCTTTTGCGGGTCAATATGCTTTATTTGTGCAATGCGTTCAATGGCTTTGTGCTGAAATATATCGCACCCTAAACCATAAATTGTATCGGTAGGGTATACAATTACGCCGCCATCTAATAAACATTCTTTTATAATATTCAAATGCCGCGGATCGGGATTAACAGGATGTACTTTTAGAAACATATTTAAAGGTACAAAAAGCAATTTTAAAATTCTGGTATACCTATATTGTTTTTGTATGTTTAGTGAGGCCTGCCATACATTTTCATTCTTTTTTATGATGATTTTCAGTTGGTATATTTAACCGCTCGTAACAAATATATACGTAATAATATGAAATATTAATTTGCACTTATTTTTGCAGTTAAATTTTGTGTATGAAGTTACAACCGGTAGATGTAGTGGCTGATATTTCCGGCACCGATTTTCAGCAACAATATTTCCAGCCTTTGAAACCGTTGGTGATTCAAAACCTGAGCCGGAAATGGCCTGCTTTACAAAAATGGAACTGGGATTATTTTAATGAACTGATTGGCTGGCATAAAGTGGCTTTATACAACAATGTAAAAAGCGATGCCTATACACCCATTAACAAGGCAGATGATTATAAAACTTTTGGCGAGTACATTGAAATGATTCGCAAAGGGCCGGCAGGATGGCGCATTTTTTTATTCAATATTTTTGAACATGCACCTCAATTAATTGATGATTTTAACTGGCCCGAACATTTAATGCAGGGTTTTGTAAAAAAATATCCCATGTTGTTTATCGGTGGAGAAGGCTCTATTACACACATGCATTTTGATATTGATTTAAGTCATATTCTCCACACCCAATTTATGGGCAGAAAAAGGGTGTTATTATTTCCTTTTGAAGAGCAGCACAAATTATATCGCAAACCTTTTGAAGTGCTGAGTCTGGCCGATTTCAGTAACTATTATAAGGGTAACGGAATACCCGATTACGAAGCCTTCCCTGCCTTAAAACAGGCAAAGGGTTATGAAGTAATATTAGAACATGGTGATACTTTGTTTATGCCTACCGGTTATTGGCACCACATGGAATATTTAGATAGTGGATTTGCCATGAGCCTGCGTGCATTGCAACCTTCTTTATTAGGTAAGGCCAAAGGTGTATGGAATTTATTTGGCATGCGCACCATTGATACGGTAATGAAAAAAACAGCCCCAAAACCCTGGTATAACTGGAAATTAGAACGTATTTACCAAAACGCTGCACCCTATGTGCAGCAACAACTCAAATTCAGCCAATCATAGTGCAGCTAAGTATATTAAAAAAAGTTTAACCTTTTTGTTGTTCTTATTAACAATTGTTTGTATATTGATGCATTAATTTTAAAGTTCATCAATATACTTTAATATGAAAAAAAAATTACTCCTGCTGCTTTCTTTTGTTTTTGTGTATGTTGCCAGTTGGTCGCAATTAGCTGCCGGCGATAAATTAATCGGGCCTTCGGTTAATTTTTATACCAGTAAAACCCAGACAGAACCAACACCAAATTTTATAAATAATAGTTTATTGGGTTTTGGCATTGGTTTAAATCTAATAAAAATGCGTAATGCTACCGATGGTTTTGGGGTTGGCATACAGTATAATTACAATGAAGCAAAATTTACAGGTATAACTCCTGGTGATTATGCTAAACAGCATTCCAATGCTTTTTATTTAAATTTATATAAGCGTAAATATATTCCACTCCATGCTAAATGGAGTTTGTTTTATGATGTCGGATTGTCCGGCGGGTTAAACGTTAACAATTACTCACAATCTGGCGCCTATGTTAATTATTATCAGTATGGGAAAATTCAGGGTTATACCATAGGTGCTTTTGCCTATCCCGGAATCGCTTATTTTATTAAAAAGAATTTTTTGGCTGATATTTCTTTAACTAATTTCTTAACGGCAAGTTTTTCTCATCAAAAAGCTACTGATATAGGTGGTCCCAATTCAGGCGGAGTTAATAAAACAGATAGTTTTAACTTCAATAGTACGGTTATTGGCAATAACTTTCTTAACAATATAACAATTAACTTTCGCTGGATTCTGAAATAAATTCATTTAGTAACCGCAATAAAAAAGCCATCCTGTATAACGAGGATGGCTTTTTGTTATAAAAAATGCTTATTAAGCAATTTCCCATACCTCACGTCCTCTTAGTAGTTTATCTAAATCGCCTTTGCCTTTTGAGGTCACTACTTCTTCAATTTGCATGGCCATTACTTCTTCATAACAAGGCCGGTTGGTTTCATAAAACACACCAAACGGGCGGGGAAAATGATTACCTGTTTTGTATGGATCATCAAACATACGTACCAGTATTTGTGCTTTGTAAAAATCGTGTTCATCATGTATCCACAAATCATCGGCAGTATATTCAGCACCTAATTCAACTACCTCGGGCTGTAATCCGTTTAAGCGAATACCTTTGTTTTGTGCAGCACCAAAAATCAGTGGTTTGCCTTGTTCTAAGTATAAGCCTTCTTCTAATTTAGTAGCTTTTTCGGTAAAAAGTTCAAAAGCACCATCATTAAAAATATTACAGTTTTGATATATTTCAACAAACGAAGTGCCTTTGTGTGCCGCGGCTCTCAACAGTGTTTGTTGCAGGTGTTTGGGGTCGCGGTCCATACTGCGGGCAATAAAAGTACCATCCGCACCTAAAGCTAATGCCAGCGGGTTAAACGGGTGGTCAATACTGCCATAAGGGGTTGATTTGGTAATTTTATGTTCTTCAGAAGTAGGCGAATACTGGCCTTTGGTTAAACCATAAATCTGGTTATTGAATACCAGCATATTTACATCAAAATTGCGGCGCAATAAATGAATGGTATGGTTTCCGCCAATACTTAAGCTATCGCCATCGCCACTAATAATCCACACACTTAAATCAGGCCTTGCTGCTTTCAGTCCGCTGGCAATGGCAGTGGCACGGCCATGAATGGAGTGCATGCCAAACGTATTCATATAATAAGGAAAGCGGCTGCTACACCCAATTCCTGAAATAATGGCAAAATTTTCTTTGGGAATGTCTAAGGTGGGCATTACTTTTTGTACCTGTGCTAAAATAGAATAATCGCCGCAACCGGGGCACCAGCGTACTTCCTGGTCGGTGGCAAAATCTTTGGCAGTTAAGGTAGCTGTGGCTACAACTTCGCTCATGGCTTATAATTTATTTCAATAAATGGTTAGCGAATTTACGTAATTCTTCCCGCTGCTGTTCTAAATTTTTTGTAATTCTTCCCAATATTCGGCCCCACGGCGGGTATGGGGTATTACAATCGTACCACCCACAATATTGGCAATGGCAAATACTTCATAAATGGCTTCGGTACCAATACCCAATTCTTTGCATTTGCCCAAATGGTATTTAATGCAATCATCGCAACGTAAAACCATACTGGCTACCAAACCCAGCATTTCTTTGGTGGCGGCATCCAATACACCGGGTTCATAGGTATTGGTATCTAAATTCCATAATCTTTTTAAAACCAGGTTGTTTTTACTCAGAATGACTTCGTTCATTTTTAAACGATAGTCATTAAATTCATTTACAAGTTGACTCATGGCAATATATTTTTTGTAAAAGTATTGTAAGCAATCGATTGCGATTGTCGAAATAAGTTAATTGTAACATGCCATTTCAGCTATTTAAAAGGTTATTGTATAATTTGCAGCTTCAATTGATATAATATGAGCAATAATTTATTTCATTTCGGCATGATAGGCTTAGGTACTATGGGCCGTAATTTGTTATTGAACTTAGCCGATCACGGCTATTCTGTTATTGGTTTTGATAAAGATGAACAAAAAGGAGCCGCATTGCTCAATGAATCAACCCCACAACATAAAGTTAAGGCCGTTAGTAGTTTACAGGAAATGGTGCAACAGTTGGCGCAGCCTCGTAAAATAATGATGCTGGTGCCTGCCGGTAAACCGGTAGATGATGTGATAGATAGTTTGTTGCCTTTATTACAACCCGGCGATATTGTTATTGATGGCGGTAATTCTTTTTTTGAAGATACGCTGCGCAGAACTACTTTTCTGCAAAGCAAACAATTACATTTTGTAGGTATGGGTGTTTCAGGTGGCGAAAAAGGTGCCCGTTTTGGCCCTAGCATTATGCCCGGTGGCGATGTAGAGGCTTGGAAAAACCTGCAACCTTTATTAGAAGCAGTGGCTGCTAAAGTAAATGGTGAACCTTGTGTAGCATATATGGGTAAAGATGCCGCCGGCCACTATGTAAAAATGGTGCATAACGGTATAGAATATGCTATTATGCAATTAATTAGTGAAGTGTATGATGCGTTAAGAACCGGATTGGGCTTATCCAATGCAGAAATGCATCAGGTATTTTCCAAATGGAATGAAGGGGAGCTAAAAAGTTTTTTAATTGAAATTTCTGCTCAAATATTTTTACAAAAAGACCCGGATACAGGTAAAGATTTATTAGATGTTATTTTAGATAAAGCCGGCTCTAAAGGTACCGGTAAATGGACGAGCCAGGAAGCAATGAACTTGCCCATCAGTATTCCTACCATTGATATTGCAGTTGCCTTCAGAAATATTTCAGTTTATAAAGAAGAACGTGTTGCTGCAGAAGCATTATACCAACCCCAACGTATACCCATTGCTGCTGATAAAACAGCATTTATTGCAAATTTGGGTAATGCTCTTCAGGCGGCCATTATTATTTGTTATGCACAAGGATTGGCCATGTTACACAAAGCCTCATCCGTTTATAACATGGATATTCCATTAAAGGATGTAGTAAAAATTTGGCGCGGTGGCTGTATTATTCGCTCTTTATTGTTAGAAGATTTTTATATGGCTTATCAAAACAATCCCGATTTAGCCAATATTTTATTAGATCCGCAATTAGCCAAAATGTTGCAAACAAAAGAAGCTGCTTTGCGTAATGTAATTGTACAGGTCGTACAAAGTAAAATTGCCGTAACCGGTTTAATGAGTGCATTGGGCTATTTAGATGCTTATACAGATGCTAATATGCCGGTTAACTTAATACAGGCGCAACGCGATTTATTTGGTGCACATACCTATCAGCGTATAGATAAACCCGGCACCTTCCATACGCAGTGGGATTAAACAATTTACTCCTATCTATTTTATTTAAACAATTTATAATAACTTATTTATGTCAATAGAAAATCATCTTCCACCGCCAACCGTTATTTTCATTTTTGGAGGCAGTGGCGATTTAAATCAACGTAAACTTTCCCCCGCATTATACAATTTGTTTTTAGATGGCTATATGCCCGGTCAGTTTGCCATAGTTGGATTAGGACGCACTGCTTATACCAACGAAAATTTTAGAAAAAGGTTATGGAAGGGTATTGATTTATATAGCCGGAGTAAAGATGATCCCAAATCAGAACAACACTGGAACGAGTTTAGCCAAAACATCCATTATATTGCTATGGATGGTGAAGATGCCTCATCGTATAATAAATTAAGCGATTTTGTAGGTACCAAAAACCAGGAATGGAATATAAAACCTCAAGTGGTTTTTTATTTGGCCGTGGCGCCGCAATTGGTTCCCGATATTGCTACCAGTTTGGGCAAATTAGAGATGAGCAATATTGCCAACTGTGTACGTATTGTAATTGAAAAACCTTTTGGCCACAATTTACAAAGTGCACATGAGCTGAATGCTTTATTGAAAAGCATGTTTAAAGAAGAACAGATTTACCGTATTGACCACTACTTAGGAAAAGAAACCGTACAAAATATCCTGGCTTTCCGTTTTGCCAATGCATTGTTTGAGCCCATTTGGAACCGCAATTATATTGACCATGTGCAGATTACCAATGCCGAAACCGTTGGTGTGGAAGAACGAGGCGGATATTACGAAAAAAGTGGTGCCCTGCGCGATATGGTGCAAAACCACATTCTGCAATTAATTTGCATGATTGCGATGGAAGCACCGGTTAGTTTCGATGCCAATGAAATTAGAAATAAGAAAGTAGATGTATTGAATGCCATTCGTAAAATTACCAGAGAACAAGCGCATGAACATGCGGTTAGGGGACAATACAGTGCAGGTTGGATGAAGGGCAAAGAAGTAAAAGGGTATAGGGAAGAGGAAAATGTAAATCCCAATTCAAACGTTGAAACTTTTGCTGCTGTTAAGTTTTTTATAGATAATTGGCGTTGGCAGGATGTACCCTTTTATGTTCGCACGGGTAAATACCTGCACGAAAAAACAACCATCATTACCATTCAGTTTAAACAGGCACCCAAATTCGCTTTTCCGCCCGAAGCGGCAGAAACCTGGCGTCCCAATCGTTTAACCATCAGCATACAACCCAATATGGATATCCGTTTACGCTTTCAGGCCAAAAAGCCCGGGCAGGATATCACCCTCAATCCGGTTGATATGATTTTTAGTTATGCCGATGCATATGATGGTCATGAACCCGAAGCTTACGAAACTTTATTGTTAGATGTAATGCAGGGAAACGCTACACTGTTTATGCGCGACGATCAGGTAGAAGCCGCCTGGAAAATTATCATGCCTATTTTGGAAGCCTGGGAAATAAGGCCGCCGGTTGACTTCCCGAATTACAGCCCGGATAGCTGGGGTCCTGAGGATGCTGAAGCGCTGATAGCAAGAGATGGCCATAACTGGATTACCCTGCCTTTGCCTCACAAGGAATAATAGTTTTGTTGAGGTAAATAAGTTAAGTCTATAGAGCCATTGAAATGGAAACAATGGCTTCTAACGTGGTGCCCTTGTTGTGAAATTGAATTATTCATTTTTAAAATACTAATGATGCCCCTTTATGTAGAACCCAATGCCGATATATTGATGCATACAGTTGCCAACTGGATGGTAGATATCATTGCCGAAAAATTAAAACAGCAGGATCGGTTTACTATTGCATTATCAGGAGGCAATACACCTAAAAGTTTGTATCTGTTACTGGCATCTAATGCTTATCGGCATAAAATTGATTGGGCAAAATTGCATTTCTTTTTTGGGGATGAACGTTTTGTACCTTTTGATGATGAGCGGAATAATGCCAAAATGGCTTTCGATACCTTGTTAAATGATGTACCCGTTCGGCCGGAGCAGATTCATATCATGCAAACGGAACATATTACACCCGAAGCTTCTGCCACAGCCTATGAAAAAATTTTACACCAATATTTCAACGGGCAACCATTTAGTTTTGATTTGGTATTATTGGGAATGGGGGATGACGGACACACCTTGTCGTTGTTTCCGGGTACGGCGGTGATTGATGAAACAAAAAAATGGGCTACGTATTTGTGGTTAGAAGCACAGCAAATGTATCGGGTTACTTTAACAGCACCCATCGTTAATCAATCGGCGCAAGTGGCATTTATTACTACAGGTGCTAATAAAGCAAGTGCTTTAAAACAAGTATTAGAAGGGCCTGTTAATGTGCATCAATATCCTTCACAAATTATTCAACCAAAAGGAAGTTTACACTGGTTTACAGACGAAGCAGCGGCGGCGCTGTTATCCTATAAATAAAGCATAAAACCCGGGTGGAAAACCATCCGGGTTATTCAGTAAACAAAGCACAATAAACTAAGTTTAAAGATGTTATTTCTTGGGTGTTACTTTACAGGTTTTAATGCCAAAAATGGTGTATAAGGGGCAAAATGAAATGAATGAGGTAGCTAGAAAAACAGCTCCTAATACCAATAAAATAATACCCAAAGTTCCGGTAACGGTTTGCGTAAAATACAAGATGCCAAATACAATGGCCAGTATTACGCGGATAATGCGGTCAGCACCGCCCATGTTTTTTTTCATATACCTGTTTTTGTTTTTTTTAATGATGTAAAATTTCAATCCAATAATTGTATTGTTCCCTTGTAGGTATCCGGCAAAAAAGCCTGTATAATTCCCGCTACCCCCCAAGCCAATAAAGCACAAATGATGCAAACTAATAACAATCGTAGCCAAACACCTTTCATTCCGGTATAAAATTAAACGGTTTGTTTTAATAGAAACATGACAAAAATCACATACGTTGTTTTTACCATTTTACTTGTAGCGATAAGTTAAATACCCTGCCTTCTAATGGCCCCCAAATATCACTAAACACCGGATTAGTATAAGGCGGATATACCAATTGCTCATAATTGCCTTGTTTAAAGTTAAACAGATTTTCACAATTCAAAACAATAGATATTTTTTTAAACCGGTAATTCAGCATGGCGGCCGACAGAATGTAATCTCTGGTTGTGCTGCCATCCTCCAAAAATTGTTTCCCGGTGTACGATAATTCTAAACCAATTCTAAAATGATCTTCTAATTCAAAACTGGCCAATCCGGCTATTTTGTGTTTGGCAATTAAGGGGAAATTGGGTGCCTGCAAATCATATTTTCTTTGTGTATTGGTAAATACATATCCTAAATACAATTCGGTTTCATCTTCTCTTGCCTGCAAATAGGTTTCAAAACCAACCGTGGTAATATTTTGCGGTGCATTGTACCAGTGCATGTTTAATGGATTGGTGAGCGAATCGAGCAATAAGGGATGCTGAATGGCCGTATAAAAAAAACTCTGATTCAGGGTAAACTGCCATTCTTCCCCCCGCCATTTGTAATTGATGTCGAAGTTTGCGCCAGTGCTTTTCTCTGCAAGAGTGCCGGGTTTATAACCAGCTAAGTAACGGTAATCGCGTTCATCAACATCTCCCGAAAATAAAGAGGGGGTTTTATAACCCATGCCACCACCCAAACGCATAGTTAATTGAGGGATCAATCGATACATGAAAGAAATACGCGGCAATAAAAAATTGCCATAAACGCTATGATGGTCGGCTCGTAACCCGGCTTCTGCTGTTAACGCCGGTGTTATTTTCCAATCGTCTTGTACATATCCGCCAATGGTATACCCATTTTCATTGGTTAATAAAGTGGTGTCGGGTTGATGTTTCACAAATGCATCACCGTTAAAATTTAGCCCGGCAATCCAATTGTGTTGTGCCGATTTTTTGCTGTAAGTCAATTCGCTATACCATAGGTTTTGTTGCGCTTTCATCCCAAACAAATTGGTAATTACCTGCCGGTTATACAAGCTGGTAGTGGCTTTCAGACTTAATCGGGCACCGTTATTCAAATTGTTTTCCCAATCTGCATCAAGGGTATGCCGTAAGCTTTTGTTTTGAATAAAGAATTGATGTGTTGCATTGGCCTTCCCGTCTAATACCTGCATGTCGCCACCCTTCCTGTCTTCTGCATTCAACGTATAGCCTACAATAAGGGTACTGTTAGGATTGTTGTAAAGAAAAATACGGGGATGCACAAAAATGCTTTTTATATTGGGCACGATACTAAAGCCATTGTTGTACACATCTACCGCCTGTTGTAAGTTACCGCCTGCAAACAGGGTATAACCAATATTATTGTTACGAGCGGAAGAAAATACATTGAGATTGTTTTCTAATAACGATGTTTGATTGATAATAAAACTATTTTCCGGTTGGTTGCGTTTGGGTGTTTTTGATACTAAGTTCATCATTCCGGCAATGGCACCTCCACCATATAAAGTGGAAGAGGCGCCTTTTATTAACTCTACTTGTTTTAAATCTAAAGGCGGAATTTGCAACAAGCCAAAGCTACCCGAATAACCCGCAAACAGGGGCATGCCATCGCGCAGTATTTGGGTGTACCTGCCGGGTAAGCCCTGTATACGCAAATCGGCATTGCCGGTGGCTGCATTGGTTTGTTGTACCTGAATGCCGGCTACATCGCCTAACAGGCCCAATAAATTCCCGGGATTAATTTGTGTTTCTTCTTCAATTTCTTCGGCACCAATTACTTCTACCCTGGTGGGTAAATCTTCAATTCTTGAATTGGTTTTTGAAGCGGCTACTACTACCACATCGCCCAGGTTATTGGTTTGGTTATTTAGTGCTATGCGAATGGTAACTGCACCTTTGGCGGGTAAATGAATAACGGAATCTTTGATGGTAAAACCGGTATGACTAAACCGAATTTTCTGTTTCAGTTCCGAAGTATTGAGTTGAAACAAAAAATGGCCGGTGCTATCGGTCATCGTAATTTTTTTTATTGCTGGTAAAGTAACTGAAACGCCGGGCAGCGGGTGAGTGCCGCTACTATCCAACACAATACCCTGAATGGTTTGTTGTGCAGTAACTGACTGTAATAAAAACAGGGATAAACAAAATAAATATATACGAAGCATGATCATTCAATTTAAATCAACAAAACAATACATTACTGCAATGCAGCTTCGCTGTGTATAAGGCATTAACCCGAATTACAAAGTTTTAGGTGCTGAAAAACGTATTTCATAGCCACCATAACATTTGTATTGCCGCAATGTATTTAAATGAAAAGGAACTGCATTGTTTAGCAGGTAACGGGTAATGGAGGATGAAAGATGGCACCCGGATAGCCGGATAACAATAGGTGCAATTTGTTTACAACGGTATAGGCTTGTTGTACTATACAAGGATGGATGGTAGCAGAAAATTGAATAGGATTATAAAATAAAATATTAAAACCCATGGCCGAAGCATTGGGTACCGGCAGAAAAGGATGCTCTGTAGCAGCACGTGTTTCCTGATGCTCGGTAGGGTCAAAGCCGGCCAATAATAATTTTTCGCCAATAAATTCAAGCAGGTTCATATTATCATCTTCCTGCAGGCAATAATTATATAAAGCAATGAAACTGCGCCCTGCATTAAAATGGTTGGGCATGGTAACCAGCGTGGATAAGCTAAAGCCTGCCATTACAAACAATAGCATCAGCTTTTTCATGCAACGGGATATGAATTGCCATACACGCATACCAACTGTATTCAATCAATTTATCCGGGAATACGGGAAATGTATTTTTCAATTTCTTTAATCTGGTCAACCACCTGTTTGGTTTTGGGCTTACAGGCTTTGGCTTTTCTAAAATAATCTTTGGCAGCCCTGAATTCACGCTTATTCATAAAAATCTGGCACATACCCAAGAAAGCCACTGCTTCACTTTCTTTATCGGGAATACCCAAACGAATGGCTGCACGCATATAAGTTTCGGCTTGTTTTAAATCGCCTTTTTGCATGGCCATCATACCCAATTGTAACTTATTGGCGCCTTCGGCTTCGGGCATGGGGGCACCCAAATCGTTGCTTTTTTTCAGATGTTTTTCGGCCGTATCAAAATCCTGATTCATCATGGCTAAATTACCTTTTATGGTAAAATAGGTAGAACGAACCGGTTTGTACAACAAATTGGGAAACCAGATGGTATTCAGTATTTTTTCTACTGCTTCCACATTGCCCTGTTCCATTGGTTCCTGAATTAAACGCAGGGGGCCAATAAAGAAATGGGTAAATAGGGCAATTACACCCAGAAAATACAAAACAAATGCCGGCCAAAATCCACTCATAATGGTTACAATCACTGCCAGTATCAATGAAAGTATACCGAGCCAGAATCTATATTTAATAATCAGGTTATACAACTTCATACATAGTTTTTATGGGCTGCAAAGATAGGGTGCAAAAGCACAAAGCGTATGCCTGATTTTAGGGGCTTTATGCTTGGTTAAAAGCGGTCGTCATTCACTTCAATCCAATTGCCTTCTGTATCCTGCAGGTAAATTTGTTGCACACCATCTTGCCTTTTGGTAATGCCATGCCTTTCGCCAGTCCAGCTTTGGTACGCCACGCCCAATTGGTTTAAGTGTTCCATAAATGCCTGTAAATTGGGTACAGCAAAACAAATATGGGTATTAATATCATGGCGTACAATCATTTTAGCACCTTGTATCAGGTGCAACTGGCTATGCGGGCCAATACGAAACCAAACATGCCTGCCATCATGAAAAGGTTCGGGTATGGTATCTAAATACATCACTTGGTGATAAAAATCGGCCTGTTTTTGTAAGTCATACACATACACTGCAATATGGTTAAGGGTGGGGCGTATTTGTGCAATATTGGTTTTTTGAGCTGAAAGAGCAGTGCTCAGGCACAATAAAACCATTAGGAAGGGAAAGGCAAGTTGTTTCATACCATTTATTTTAAGTGGGAAGATACGCGTTTTAGATGGATACCTGACGGACGGCATAGCTGAATACTGAATTTAAGGCGTTTATAATGGCTGGAAAACCTTGGTTGATGCGGCCTTTTGAAAGTATTGTTTAGCTGTTCAGGAAACAACCGGTCAGCATTTCTGGATTTACCGGGGCATTTTCAAAGCCCATCCCTTTCTCATCCAAATTCGAGTTTACAGCGTTGCGCAACGCTGTTGAGTCGAAGCAGTGTCGAAGCAGGCAGGTAGCTTTCCCCTGTTTGAAATAGCTGTATTTCACCCAAAACTAGGAGGGTTAACCCTCAAAAGGCAACAAATGTTATCTGCTGCCGGTAGTGTACTTTAAGCAAATTTTCAGCAGGTATATGATTATTTACTGCTAACTTTCATTGACCAAAACTATTGCACATGAAATCGGGAATACTGTTACTCTGTTTGGCCGCATTCGCAGCCTGCCATTCGCCAAAGGCCGACAAACGTTTGGCCAAAGCATTTAAAGAAAACAAAAATGGATGGGTTTATGTGCATCTGGAAGGTGCGCCTGCAGTAATAGGTTATCAGCATGGCTATTTATTGGCCAATGAAATTGATACAGCCATGCAGGCTACTGCATATTATTTAGCGCATGAAACCAAAAAAGACTGGGCATTTTACCGCGCCTGTGCCCGTAACTTTTTATGGGATAAATTAGACAGAGAGTATAAGGACGAAATTAATGGTATGGTAGCCGGATTGCAGGATAAAGGATTGCATTACGATAGTTTAGACCTTACCGCTTACAATGCTACGGAAGAACTGGCTTTTTATTATGTGCCACAATTAATGGATAAGGTAAATCCGGGTAGTGGCAATAACAAAGCACCGGGTAATTGTAGTGCCTTTATTGCTACCGGCAGTTATACCAAAGATGGTAAAATTGTAATAGGGCATAATAACTGGACAGAATATATTATTGGCCAGCACTGGAATGTAATTGCCGATATAGTGCCCGAAAAAGGTAATCATATTATGATGGATTGTATGCCCGGGTTTATACATAGCGGCGATGATTTTGTGATTACCGGTAATGGCTTGCTGATTACAGAAACCACCATTACTCAGTTTAAAGGTTTTGATACCGCAGGCATTCCTGAATTTGAAAGAGCCAGAAAAGTGGCGCAATATGCCAATAGTATTGATGATGCCATTGCCATTTTTACCAAAGGCAATAATGGCGGTTATGCCAACGATTGGTTATTGGGCGATACCAAAACCAATGAGGTGGCTAAATTAGAATTGGGTTTAAAAGATTACAGGGTATGGCGTAGTAAAGATACAGGTATGATAGGTTCTAATTTTCCCAGTGACGAAAAACTCATTAAAGAAGAAACCACTTTTAATATAAACGATGCAACCACCAGCCCCAACGCCCGTAAACGCAGAATGGAACAATTGGTACTGGTAGATATGAAGGGTAAATTAGATGCAGCTACCGGCCAACAAATAGAAGCCGACCATTATGATGCGCTGGATAACATTACGGCCAATAACCGTTGTGTTATTTGCGGACATATTGATGAGGATGTGAAAGGTTGTTCGGAATGGGATTTGGCACCATATTACCCTATGGGGGCTGTGCAAGGCAAAGTAACCACTGCTGCATTGGCCGGTAAAATGCAATTTTGGGCACATATGGGCCATCCTTGCGGCGAAGATTTTATTGGTGAAAAATTTTATAAAGCCCATCCTGAATATGCCTGGCAATCAAAATATTTAAAAGATATGAAAGCCTGGCCATGGACCCTGTTTACGGCTACAGCCCCTGCACAGCCTTAGTTGGATTAACTAAGCTTATTCTATTGGTGGGCTATATTTTATCTTGTTCTACTTTACTTTTTCAGCAGGAAACGCCTACATTTGTGGCCATTTTTACTGCTAAAAAATGAATGGTCTCATAGTTCAATGGATAGAATAGGAGTTTCCTAAACTCTAGATCCAAGTTCGATTCTTGGTGAGACCACCTATTTTATCTGCAACAACCCCTTGCTTTTTTCCCCAATTTGTTAATTGGTATTTATATGTTACCCGTAAAGTATAATGAGCTACATCAATCCTGTCGGTTTTCGATAACAGATAAAATATCTTTAAATTTTAATTTAATTTTAATCAAAATACGTAGAAATACGTTTTTTTGAAGGTAATGTATTTTATACATTGCCCTCAAAATTTATTTATGAAAAAAATCATTGCTGTAATGCTCATGCTACTGCCTACATATTTATGGGCACAAACCGATACTACCGGCGCTCTTATATTAACAGAGGGTACCATTATTAAAGCTGAACTTACACAGGCACTTAATGGAAAATCTGCCAGTGTAGGCGAAACCATCCCTTTTGTATTAGCAGAGGATATTGTGTTGAATAACAAAGTAGTGGTGCAAAAAGGAGCAAAAATAACCGGCACGATTACAGCAGCAGAACGTTCTAAGGCTTTGGGCAAAAAAGGGAAATTAGCTTTTAGTATTGATTATATGTATTTGCCCAACGGCAAGGTGGTAAAGCTGCGTAGCCAGATAGCCAAAAATTTAAAAGGAAGCGGTGCTGCTGTTGCAGCCGGTGCCCTATTGGTATCGCCGGTAGCCTTATTGTTTAATGGCAAAAACGCCAAATACGAAGAAGGTACTGTTTTTAATGCTTATGTAGATAAAGACACCCTTTTATAAATTATGAAAAGGATAGTGTATATGCGCAATTGGATGCTGGCACTTGTACTAATGGGTAGTATATGGGCATTAACAGGTTGTGCTTTTGTAAAGGTTCCCTTAAAAGGCCATTATGCCGATAGTGGTTATACCTTTCAATACCCATTACCCAAAGCACAGGTATGGAATGCCATTTTACAGTTTTTAACCCAAAAAGGCATTGCCATTAAAACCATTGATGCGGCCGATGGTATTATTACCACCGAAAATACTTCATTCATTAACTCCTATACCTGGGAAAACGGCAACAGCAGTTAATGGACAGTGCAGCCTATGTAGTGTGCACAAAGTACAGGAGTTGGGACTTAATAACGCCATCATTAATACCCAATAAAATAACAGGGCAATGGGTTATTCATGTATCAGTAGATGATACCCATACCAACGTACAAATAAACCTGGCCAATGCAGTGGCAAAAATTATTTTGGGCGGCTATGGGTCAGATTCTTTATCTAATCCTTATTCCGTCATTGAATTGCCGGTAAAAAGTACCGGGGTGTTTGAACAAGAATTGAGAAAAGCAATAGTTAGATTGCAGGGGCAATAATTGTAATGTATGAATTGTGTTATATTAAATGTTTAACTTTTGTCAAAATTTATATACGTACCAATAAACAAATTTATATTTTAATTTTATTTTAATATGAATAGTTTATTTTAAATTCAAATAATTAATAATTTCATAAAAAAGACACTATGAAAAATTTTACCCGACCCCGTTTTAAGAAGCTCCTGAAATTTTGGGTGCTACTGTTGTTACCTACCATTTTTATACTAAACTGTCTTGTCCTGAAATAGGTTTACGATTATTCGTAAATTAATTTTACAAAAAATATTTCAAAACCCATAATCATACTTGCGGATAACTTTTCTGCCTCTACTGCAGAGGCACTTGTGATGTTTATAAAGTCAATTCCAAATAGTACTTTTATAGGTGAAACTACATTTGGTGCAACCGGTGCCATAATAAATGATTCCTCATTAAATTATGGTAGTTTTATCATTGCTAATTTTATGCACGTTCAAATATCTTCGACCCGCTTTAAATATATTAATGGCAAAATCTATGAAAATGAAGGATTTCCTCCTGATATTTTTATTCCATTTAACATAACTGCTCTTCAAAATGGCCATGATATAGCTTTAGAGAAAGCAATAGCTAGGATTCAATAAAAACACATCAAACGGGAGATGGGCGTATGTAGTATTTCATTAGATGTACCAGTTTTAATAAAACCGCTATGGATCATTGATTGTAGTGTAACCCTGAAAACTGTGTAGTAATATTCCTAAAAGGGCCTTTCCACTAGAGGATACATTACATTTGCGAGGCTATTTTGAAAAGAACTTTTTTAATTTACTTTTTAGAATCGGAATCCTGTTTCCAAATTCTTTAAAGCAAATCCTATCTATCTTATGACGACAATTACATTTCATTTCAACGGCAAAAGCAATACTGCAAAAGTTACCGAATTAATTTCTTATCCCAACACGGTGTACAAGGTAGAAGTGCATGAAGATGATATTGTAAAAGAATTTGGCAGTACATTTTACTTTCCGAAAACAACCCTGCAAAAAATTCAAATTCCGCCCTGTACCAAAAAAGAATTGGAATTGTATTTTTCTATGTTGCGGGAAATTTTTGATGAAGTATTGAAAAATTAATTGCATATAACAAAAATGCTCCAGCGGAGCAAAGTATCGGTAGTAGCATTATTCAATTTATTGATGACCCAAAACAGGATGTGGTTCATACAGTGCCTCCAATCGGTTCATGTCTTCCTGCGATAATTGTACAGAAAGAGCAGCCACCGCATCTTCCAGATGCCCGGGTTTACTGGCGCCAATAATGGGGGCTGTACAATGGGGTTTGCTTAATTAAACTGTAATTTTTTTTAGGACGAGTCATTGACCAAAGCTTGCAAAAGAGTGTGCTTTTAGCAACACAAAAAGAAATTCAATTTTTTTCTCTTACAATTCGGTGTTTTATTTTTTCGCCAACCACAACATCAACAGTTTGTGTTACCCCAGGAAACGGGTAATAAAACCGATGTAAGATGGATGCAGTTAACCGATAAAAATGGATCCGGTTTATGGATTAGTGGTGATACTGTTTTGAATATTACAGCTCGGCATTTTCTGGATAAAGATTTAGATGATGGACTTGAAAAGCACAACAGCCATGCCGGTGAGTTGAAAGAAAGAGATTTAACTATATTGAGTATTGATCTTCAACAAACCGGCGTAGGCGGCATTAATTCCTGGGGTACCTGGCCATTAGAAAAATATCAACTGAAATATAAAGACTATTCTTATACTTTTATAATCAAACCTATTCAATAGTCATCAAACTTACATCACATCGATCCCCCCTGCACCAATGCACAGGGCAAACTCAATTCAGCTGTATTGGCATCGCCCGACAGGCAGGTCATCATTTTTGAAAAAGCTAATTTGCCCAAGCGGTAACCACTGGTTTCTACATAAGTGATGGTGGGATGATAAAGGCTGGGGAAAAACCCATTGCTAATGGCAATTACTTTAATTTGTTTTGGAATAAGGAGTGCAGCTGTTTGGATCGCCTTCATGGTGCCCGTTAAAATTTCATCGCTCATGCAAAAAACAGCATCCGGCTTTTTGGAAGCGGTGAGGTATTGCGTAGTTAACCGGTTAGCCTCCTGACTATCTGCTGCATGTACAACGGTTATTTCCGTTTGTGGTTGCAATGCGCCCACAAAGGCGTTCAGTCGTTTTTTGGTGATTGACATGGCCGGGTTGCCAAAAATAGCCAATACTTTTTTTGCGGCAGTATTGTTCAGGGCATTGGCAGCCAGTGCAGCAGCGGCAGTATCAGCTACACAAACCCTGTTGCAGTTGGCATAATCGGGTACTTTGTCGAAAAAAACCACCGGAATACCCATATCGTACATTTTTTGAAAGGGTTGCATATCTTTTGTATAGGGGGTAATACAGGCAAACACACCGGAAACCCGGTTCTGACGGCAGATTTTAAGATTGGTGGCTTCAACGGAAGGATCATCGCCCGATTGCAGAATAATGAGTGAATAGCCCTGCTGGCGGCTGTCTTCCTCAATAGCAGCAATAAAAGAATCATAAAAATAATTAGAGATGGTAGGTACTAATAAGCCAAATAAGTTACTGTTATTGGTACGGAGGTGAATGGCATTGGCATTGGGTTCATAATCTAATGTTTGCGCCAGTTCAACCACTTTGGCTTTGGTTTTTTCAGAAATATCCGGATGATTTTTTAAGGCTCTGGAAACAGTAGAAATACTAACGCCCAATACTTCGGAAATTTTTTTCAGGGTGGTATTTGTCATTTTTTGCCGCTTAAATACAGGTTAAGAAATCAGGAAGTTTTCCCCTGCAAACATTTTCGCAAACGTTTGCAACCGGTTTAAGTATAAATTTATTGTTAACGTATGCATCATTTCAGATAATTTAGATGTCACATTTACACATTGTTCTGCAAGGAAATTAACAAAAAGTTTTCTTAAAGACATAAAAGGTGTAAATTTAACACAATAATCTAACTAAACGCTAGCTTTATGAACTTAAAAACGCTTGCCAAAGGTATGTTATACCTATTCTTGGCTTTGTTCTCCACCGCAGCTTTTGCCCAAACCAAAGTAATTACCGGTAAGGTAACCGATTCGAAAGATGGTTCACCTGTTGCCGGTGCTACTGTTGTGGTAAAAGGCACCCAGTACGGAACCCAAACCGGACCGGATGGTACCTTTAAATTAAATGCCCCTGCCGATTCAAAAAAATTGGTGATTAGTTCACTCAACTTTAATACGCAGGAAATTGCCATTACCGGCACAACCATTAATGTATCATTAGCACCATCGGCCGATCAGTTAGGCGATGTGGTGGTAATTGGTTATGGTACTGCCCGTAAAAATGATTTAACCGGTGCACTATCATCTGTTAAAGCAAAAGATTTTAACCAGGGGATTATAAATTCTCCAGATCAATTATTGCAAAATAAAGTGGCCGGCTTAGAAGTTACTCAAAATGGTGGTCAACCTGGTACAGCAACAACAATTAAAATAAGAGGAAATAACTCAATTAGAGCCGGGGGAAATCCTTTATATGTAGTAGATGGGGTGCCATTAGATGGAAGATCTGCCAGACCTTCTGTAACTTTAGGATTAGGCGGATTTGGTTCTACACCAGATGATAATCCTTTGCTTTTTATTAATCAAAACGATATTGCACAAATTGATGTTTTAAAAGATGCCGCTGCAACTGCCATTTATGGTTCCCGTGGTGCGAATGGTGTGATTATTATTACTACCAAAAAAGCATCAGCAGGACCAATGAAAGTTGAAGCTGGTGTTTCATTTGGTACTAATGCTGGTTATATGAAGAAGTACAATGTTTTGAGTGCAGGACAGTTTCGTCAGGCTTTAACCAAATATGGTTTACCAAATTCATTGGATGGAGGTGCTAATGTTGATGCATTAAAAGAAATTACTCAAAATACTTTAACTTCAAACTATAATGTGGCTCTAAGTGGTGGTAATGATATAGGGAGATTCAGAGCTTCATTTTTGGCATCAAATGTAAATGGATTCCTTAAAAATTCTAATCTGCAAAGGTATTTGGCTACTTTCTCTGGTCAATATAAATTTCTTGACAAAAGATTAACTATTGATTTTAATTTAATTGCCGGTCATGTAACTAATACAATCCCCTTGATTTCTAATACTGCAGGTTCACAGGGAAATTTAATTAGTGCTGCTTTACAGTGGAATCCAACTGTTGCCTTTTTAAATCCGTCTGCTAGTTATTATTATAATAATACCGGTGCCGGAAATAGTACCGCTAATGGTGGGGGAAATCCTATTGGTTTATTAGATGCTTATAGTGATGTTTCAAATATTAATACAGTATTGGGGAATATTTCAGCTAACTACAAGATAGTAAAGAATTTGCAATACAAATTCTTGTATGCAATTAATAATTCAACCGGTAACAGGCTCAATAATTTTTACGGTTTTTTAAATGGTTATTCAGGACTGTCTGGCCAAGGGTTTGGTGCTATTTCAAATGCACTATTAACTTCACAAACTTTTACACACACACTAAGCTACGATGCTGATATAACTCAAAAATTAAAATTAAATGCCGTGGCAGGATATGAGTATTGGACATCAAACTACTCAAATAACTCTATAAGTGCAAGTGGATTCAATACAAATCTGGACCATTCCAATTTAATTAATATTCCATATACTTCTCTTTTGCAGAACGGTTCTTCACAGAATCCACCCTCTGTTTATGTAGACCCAAAAATTGATTTGCAATCTTATTTTATAAGGGCAAGTTTTAGCTATGATAATCGTTTCTTTTTAAATGGAACGATGCGTGCGGATGGTTCCAGCAAATTTGGTTCCAATAATAAATACGGATATTTCCCTTCAGTTGGCGCACGTTGGGTAATGAGTAATGAGAAATTTTTGCAAGACAACAAGTTGATTTCTAATTTGGCCCTTAGAGCTTCATGGGGTATTACAGGAAACCAGGAGTTTCCTGCAGGGGCTTCAGGTGAACAATTTTATTTAAGAAGTTATAATAATGGTGGTTTAATAAATGTTCCCAATCCAAATTTGAAATGGGAGCAAACAACTCAATATGACTTTGGTTTTGATTATGCATTGTTTAATGGTCGTTTATTTGGTTCTTTTGATTATTATAATAAAAATACCACCAATATTTTATTTCAAAACAATGCCATACAACCTGCTCCCGCAGCTATTTATTACATCAACTTACCTGGGCATAACATGAATACAGGGGTTGAGTTTAGTTTAGGTGCTGTTTTAGTGGATAAGAAAGATTTTGGATGGAATGTTAATTTTAATATTGCATACAATAAAAATAAGGTTACAGATTTCTTAGACCCTAATACAAAATTGCCGCTTCAAATCCTAACCGGGCAAATTAATGGGCAGGGTACATCAGGTACATTAGCACAGATTATAACCAATAATCAACCCGTTGATGCATTTTATCTAAAACCTTTTGGTGGTTTCGATGCTAGCGGTAACCAAATTATTGGCCCTAATCCTGTAATAGCCGGAGATCCTAATCCCCATACTATTTATGGTATCAATACTGATCTGCGATACAAGAAATTTTCTTTAACCATAAACACTGGTGGGGCAGGTGGTTACCTGATTTATAATAATACAGCTACAAGTGTTACTAATATTGCAGGGATATCACAAGGCAGAAATATTGATAAAGCTGCATTTAATTCTCCTGAAAAACCATCAAGTGGAGTTGCTGCATCTACTAGGTTCTTAGAAAGTGGTAATTATTTTAAATTAAGAAATGCTACATTGAATTACCAAATTGGAAACGTTGGAAAATATATAAAAAATATGACAGCTTTTGTTAGCGGAACCAATTTGTTTGTAATTACTAAGTTTACCGGATTTGATCCTGAAGTAAATATTGATAAAAGTACTAGTGGTTATCCATCTAGATCAATTGAATATATACCTTATCCTACACCAAGGGTAATAACTTTAGGATTAAATTTTTCTTTATAAGTTAATTATTAAAAATTATAACTATGCTATCTTATAAAAAAATATTAGCAGTTGCAATACCATTATTAGGAATGATGGTGGGTTGTACAAAGCTGAATGAAACGCTAAATAGTAATTTAACGCAAGCACAGGCGGCCAATGTTTTAAATGCTCAATTATTACTGAATGGTGCCTATGTAGATTTAATTACTCCGTTTAATGGTCAGGATCAGGTATTTTCCTTAGAAGAAAATGCTTCTGATGAATCCCTGGTTCCAACACGTGGAGGAGACTGGGATGACAATGGTGTTTGGCGGGTAATTCACAATCATACATGGAATGCGGATCATGCACAAGTATTAAATGTATTCAATAGTTTAAATAAATTAAACTTTGATGCAACAAATGTATTAACTTTTAAAACAACTAAAAAGCAAGCAGCAGAGGCAAGATTTTTAAGAGCTTATACATTATATTACTTATTAGATTTATATGGACAATATCCTGTAAGAAATCCTGGTGATAATTTACTGAATCCTCCCACTGTTTTAAAAGGTGCAGCTGGTATGAATTTTATCATAAGTGAATTATATGCTGTATTACCGGATTTGTCTCCTGCTGATGGCACAAATAAAACCATAGCCACTCAGGATGCAGCTAAAACATTATTAATGCATTGCTATTTACAACGTGGTGCTATTGCTAATAGAGCCGCCCCCACGTTTGCTAGTTCAGATATGGACTCCGTTATTTATTTTGGTAATCAAGTAATGTCTAATCCTATTTATGGTTATGCTGCTGATTATTTCGACAATTTTAAAGCTAATAATGGTAGCTCACCTGAAATCATTTTTGCTTATCCTAATTCCTCGGGTAATGTTGTGAACAGTTCAGGTATTCAGGCACGTTGGATGATGACCCTGCATTATAATTCTTATACTCCACAAGCACCCAATGCAGGTTGGAATGGATTTTCTACCATGAGCGATTTTTATAATACTTTTGGAGTAAATGCTTTAGGACCTGTTCCTACCACTTATTCTATGGCTGATTCTGTGTTAGATGCCCGTATAGGATTACGTTATAACAAAAATATTACTCCTTATGCAGGTATTCGTCCAGGTATGTTGGTAGGCCAGCAATACGATGCAGCAGGTAATCCTGAAAAAGACAGAAAGGGTAATGCGTTAAAATTTATTCCGACTATTGCATCGAACATGATTGAAACAACAGATAGTACTCTGGAAAGAACCGGTATTCGTGTAGTAAAATATGTGCCTGATTTTACAGATGCAAGCGGTAAATTTTACTCAAATAACTCGGGTAACTGGTTGGTATTAATGCGTTATCCTGATGTAGTATTAATGGTGGCTGAAGCACAAATGCGTAAAGGCAATAATGCACAGGCATTATTGTTGGTAAATCAATTACGTGCTGCCAGAAACGCACCGGCTTTAGCTTCAATGACTTTGGTAAATCCTTCAAATGTAGATGATCCTACTACTTTACTGGCTGAAAGAGGCCGTGAATTGTATTGGGAAAGTTACAGAAGAACCGATTTAATTCGGTTTGGTGTATTCCTGAAACCCTGGCAGTATAAACCCAATGATGATCCTAAAAACTTAGTGTATCCTATTCCTTCACAAGCGTTGGCTTCTAATCCAAACTTAACACAAAACCCCGGTTATTAAACCAGCATTTTTATACAACAATCTAGCAAAAGACCGGCATTACCGGTCTTTTGCTTTTTAATAAATTTATGATATAATAGATGTTTCCTTTAGTATTCCTTTAAAATTCTGTTATATATTGTAGTGTGGTAGATTATCCTTTCATACCCTTTACAGCATTCCATTTTAGTACTTACATTTACAGCAGTTGCTACAGCAGAAAATGGTATGCTGCTAATATTGCTTTATTTTGAAAGCATCAACCCAATCAAATTTTCAATTGAATAAGAAACGACAAGTCAATACCTTTTTTATGAAATATTTTCTGTTATTTATAACTGTTTTTGCATTGGCTTCCTGCCATCAAAAAGATACACAAAACCTCTTTACTTTAATGCCCAATACCGGCATTCATTTTAGAAATGATGTAACCGATGGCCGTTTGGAAAATAGTTTTCTCTTTAGAAATTTTTATAACGGGGGTGGCGTTGCTATTGGCGATATTAATAATGATGGCTTACCCGATGTGTTCTTTACTTCTAATATGGGCGAAAATAAATTATACCTCAACGAAGGCAATTTTAAATTCAAAGATATTACGGCTACTGCAGGTTTTCAGCAAGATAGTATGTGGAGTACCGGGGTTGTGTTTGTTGATATTAATAACGATGGCTGGTTGGATATTTATATTTGCAACTCCGGCCATATGTCGAATGGTAACCGCCGTAATAAATTATATATCAATAATCACAACAATACTTTTACGGAAGCTGCACACCAATACGGGTTAGACCATAAAGGCTATACTACCCAGGTTTCTTTTTTTGATTATGATTTAGATGGCGATTTAGATTGTTTTATTATTGATAACAGCCCCATACCCGTTAATCAACTGGCGTTTAATAATAATCGCGACTTACCCGATAGTGCCTGGAAAATAGCTGATTTTTTAAAAGGCGGTGGTAACCATTTACTGCGTAATGATAACGGCCATTTTGTAGATGTTACGCAGCAAGCCGGTTTGCATAGTAGCCTCATTAGTTTTGGATTGGGCATTTCAGTGGGCGATGTAAATGGTGATGGCTATCCGGATATTTACGTTTCTAACGATTCTTATGAACGAGATTATCTTTACATCAATCAACGCAATGGTACTTTTAAAGACGAGTTCGAAGACCGCATTCGGCATACCAGCTTTTCTTCAATGGGAAGTGATTTTGCCGATATCAATAATGATGGCTGTATTGATATTTTTAATACCGATATGCTACCCGATGATGATTACCGATTAAAAACCACCGGCGCCTTCGATAATATTGATTTGTTTAGAAGTAAGTTGAGGGCAGGCTTTTATTATCAATACGTAAAAAACTGTTTACAGTTAAACGATAAAAATGGGAAATTTTCTGAAATAGCCAATTATGCCGGCGTTCCGGCCTCCGACTGGAGCTGGGGAGCCTTGATGTTTGATATGGATAATGATGGATACAATGATATTTATGTTTGTAATGGGGTGAATCGTGATGTTACTGACTTAGATTTTATTGATTTTTTTGCGAATGATGTGATACAGAAAATGGTATTAACCGGCAAAAAAGATAATGTAGACCAGGTACTATTAAAAATTCCACAAACACCTTTGCCCAATAAAGCCTTTCAGAACCAACATAATTTACGATTTATTGATAAAGCAAAAGAGTGGGGTTTGGTGCAATCTTCTTTTTCAAATGGTGCCGCCTATGGCGATTTGGATAATGACGGCGATTTAGATTTGGTAGTGAACAATGAAAACATGGAGGCCTTTGTGTACAGAAACAATAGTCGCGAAATGAACAAAAACCATTATGTTGGTTTTTTATTGAAAGGCACCCGGCAAAATACTTTTGCCATTGGCAGCAAAATTGAAGTGTATGCCAACGGGCAAATCATGAGTCGCGATGTATTTCCCAGCCGCGGCTTTCAATCTTCAATGGATTATAAACAAATTATTGGTTTAGGACAATTCACCCATATTGATTCCATCCGCATCATCTGGCCTAATCTTGGTATTACAACATATCTGCATCCTGCATTTGATACCGTTTACCATTACCAACAACCTGATACATTTTCTACTTATTTTAAAAAAGAAAAAATAACGGTAACTCCTTTACTCGATTCGGTAAAAAGCGTTTTTGAAAAACATGTAGAGGATGATAATATTGATTTTAATTATGAAAGAAATATTCCTAAAATGCTTTCCCGTGAAGGGCCTAAAGCTGCAGTAGCCGATGTAAATGGCGATGGATTGGCCGATGTGTACATAGGGGGTACCATTGGTCACCCCGGGCAAATTTATTTGCAGCAACCCAATGGCAGCTTTGTAAAAAAACCGGAACCTGCTTTTGCACAGTTTAGCGATTTTGAAGACGGAGCCGTTGCGTTTTTAGACTATGACCATGATGGCGATATGGACCTGCTGGTTTGCCCTACCGGAAATACACATCCATCCAATACCCGCCAAATGCAGTTACGTTTGTTTACCAATGATGGAAAAGGAAACTTTACCATTAAAACAGATGCGTTTCCCAATACAGGCATGAACGTATCTGCAGTTGCCGTACATGATTTTAATGGCGATGGCTATCCCGATATTTTTATTGGAGGAAGAAATGAGCCTCGCAATTACGGAGTTGACCCTCAAAGCTATTTGTTTGTAAATGATGGTAGAGGCCATTTTACCGATATTGCCGCCACAAAAAATCCAACCATTGCACATATTGGCATGGTTACCGGCGCACAATGGGCCGATGTATTGGGCACAGGCAATCAGCAATTGATTATTGTAGGGGAGTGGATGACACCACGTATTTTTTCTGTAAAAGGAGATACGTTTACCGAAGTAAATACAAATTTAAACAACAAATACGGATGGTGGGAAAGCCTTGCTGTGGCCGATGTAAATGGCGATGGATTAAATGATTTAATTTTAGGCAATATTGGTGAAAACTTTTACCTGCATCCCGACTCAACGCATCCGGTGAAATTATGGATCAATGATTTTAATCAAAATGGAGTGCAGGACAAAGTGCTAACCAGCACTATCAACGGTAAAGACTTGCCGGTTTTTTTAAAACGTGATATGGAAGATGAAATTCCCTCATTAAAGAAAAACAATTTAAGGCATCATGAATATGCTTCTAAGTCAGTACAAGAACTATTCCCTGCATCAGTCATTAATTCCTGCATTGTAAAGCAATTCAATTATACACCATCTGTAATTGCCATTAACAAAGGCAATGGTGTGTTTGAAATTCAAAAATTACCACCGGTGGTTCAATTCTCTTCCGTTAATGCCATCCGTTGTGCCGATTTAAATGGCGATGGTAAAATAGATGTATTGTTGGGGGGAAATGAATTTGGATTTTTGCCGCAATTTGAACGATTAGATGCAAGTTTTGGAACAGTGATGATGAATAGAGGTAATGCCGTATTTAAAATATTGAGTATACAAGAATCGGGTGTAGAGTTGGAAGGTATGATACGCGATATTGTTGAAATTCTAACCAAAGGAAAACCCTATTTTCTGTTTCTGCAAAATGATGCTTATCCTGTATTATTTCAATTACATGATACGTTACAAACATCAACGCATCGATAATAAGGAAACATCAAGTTTTATTGATGCTGCTATTGCTTACAAAAAAATCTGTAGTGCATGTTAAAAAATATTCCATTTCTTTTTTTACTGGCGGTTACTATAAGTGCTTGTCATTCCAATTCGGCAAAACAACCCATGGCGCCGCCTTTGTTTCGAGTATTAACCGATACACAAACAGGCTTGCATTTTCAGAACCATTTAAAACCCTCTCCTAATTTTAACATGTTTAAATACATGTACTTTTATAACGGTGCTGGAATTGGTGCAGGAGATTTTAATAATGATGGAAAAATTGATTTGTTTTTTACAGCCAATCAGGGTGATAATAAATTATATATAAACAAAGGTGGATTACAATTTGAAGATGTAACCCAACAAGCAGGTATTCCGCAAGATGGAGAATGGTCAACCGGCGTTTCGGTGGTTGATATTAACAATGATGGATTGTTGGATATTTATATTTGCCGGGTAGGCCATTATGAAGTGTTAAACGGACACAATCAACTACTCATTTGTACAGGCATTGATTCTGCCGGAATTCCACATTATAAAGATGAAGCCAAAGCTTATGGACTGGATTTTTCTGGTTTCAGTACCCAGGCCGTTTTTTTCGATTATGACATGGATGGCGATTTAGATATGTTTCTGCTTAACCACTCTGTGCATCAAAACGGATTATTTGCTCCTCGCAAAAATTTCTTAGGCACTTACGATTCACTTTCCGGTGATAGAATTTACCGAAACAATGGCAATAACACGTTTACTGATGTTACCCGAAAAACCGGCATCAATAGTTCTGCCATCAGTTATGGGCTTGGCGTTGCAGTTGCCGATATTAATTTAGATGGTTACCCCGATTTATATGTAGGAAATGATTTTCATGAAAATGATTATTTATACATCAATCAAAAAAACGGAACTTTTACAGAAGAAAATAATCAACGCCTCATGCATACCAGCCAGTTTTCAATGGGTGTTGATGTAGCTGATGTAAACAATGATGGTTATCCCGAAATTATTTCAATGGATATGCTGCCCTTTGATCCATACATTTTAAAACGTTCGTTGGGTGAAGATGAATACGATATTTTTTATCATAAAATAGATGTTGGATACAATTACCAATACACCAGAAACAACCTGCAATTCAATCGGCGTAATGGAATGTTTAGTGAAGTTGGTTTGTATTCGGGCGTATATGCTACCGACTGGAGCTGGGCTCCTTTGTGGATGGATTTTGATAATGACGGTAAAAAAGATTTATTTATATCGAATGGCATTCCCAAAAGAATGAATGATATGGATTATGTAAACTTTGTTTCGAACGAAGAAATACAAAAAAAGATTAACAGCAATACCATTGCCGATCAGGATATGGCTTTGGTGAATAAATTTCCCGAAATAAAAATTCCGAATAAATTTTATAGAAATAATGGTCAGATGGTTTTTACCGATGAACAAAACAGAATACAAAATAATCAGCCTACCTATTCAAATGGCGCAGTTTATGCCGACTTAGATAATGATGGCGATTTAGATGTGGTAGTAAACAATATTGATGAACCCGTGATGGTATATGAAAATACCACCAACAATGGCGCAATAAAAAAATCGTACCTGGAATTGAATTTAAAAGGTCCGGGAAAAAACATACATGCACTGGGTAGTAAAGTTATTGTTTATGCAAATGGCGGCATACGTACCTATGAAAAATATCCTACCCGCGGCTTCCAGTCGAGCATGGAAATACCTTTACATATTGGATTAGACAGTACCAAAATAGATTCGGCTTTTTTGATATGGCCCGATAATACGTACCAACGGTTAGGCTTTGCCGAAAAAAATACAACCATTACCCTGCAATATAAAAAAGGATTACCAAAGTTCAACTATGCAAACATTACTGCACATCATCCAAACACTTCGCGGCCAATGGAAAATATTACCGCAAAAGTTCAATTGAATTACCTGCACAAAGAAAATCATTTTGTTGAATTTGATCGGGAATCCTTAATTCCGCACATGGTATCAACAGAAGGCCCTGCATTAGCAGTAGCCGATATTAACCATGATGGTTTGCAGGATGTGTTTATTGGGGCATCCAAAACATATAAGCCGGTTGTTTTTTTACAAAAAACCAATGGTACATTCCAACAGTTAAATGAACCGGCATTAAATGCCGATAGTACTTATGAAGATGTAGATGCCACCTGGGTAGATGTGAACAATGACGGTAATGTTGATTTGGTAATTGCATCTGGCGGCAATGAATACTATGGCACAGATGAACGTATGCAGCCCCGTGTATATTTAAATGATGGCAAAGGTAATTTAACCAAGCTGCCCGATGCTTTTAAAAATATTTATATGACGGCATCGTCGGTTTCACCTTATGATTTTAACGGTGATGGCTTTGTGGATTTATTTATTGGCGGTAGGGCAGTGCCTTGGAATTATGGACAAACGCCAACTTCCTATTTATTATTGAATGATGGGAAAGGGCATTTTACTGATGTAACCGAAAAATATGCAAAAGGATTAAGCAATATTGGTTTGGTAACCCAGGGCCTTTGGTCCGATTTAAATAAGGATGGAAAAAAAGATTTAATTGTAACTACAGAGTGGAATGGTATTTATGCATTCATGAACCAAAACGGGCAGTTTGTAAAGACTACGCTTACCGATAAAAAAGGTTGGTGGAATTTTGTATTGCCGGTTGATATTAATAATGATGGGCAAATAGATTTAATTGCAGGAAACTTAGGTCTGAATAGCCGCTTAAAAGCCACTGAAAAAGAACCCGTTCGCTTGTATGTGAACGACTTTGATGATAATGGGCAGAAAGAACAGGTACTTACCTATTATTTAGAAGGAAAAGAAATTCCGTTTGCGAATAAAGATGAATTACAAAAACAAATACCCATTTTAAAGAAACGATTTTTATATGCAGAAGATTTTGCAAAAGCTACTTTGCCCGAATTATTCACACAAGAAAAATTGAGCAGCGCTATGGTGTTAGAAGCTAATTATTTTTCCAATGCGGTTTTACTTAACAATGGCAATATGCACTTTACGGTACAGGCTTTACCCTGGCAGGCACAATTATCGCCTTATAAAACCGGAGTTGTGTTAGATATCGGCACTAATGGGTTACCCAATATTTTGCTGGGTGGCAATTTTTATGATAATAATATTCAGATGGGCAGGTATGATGCCGATTTTGGAACTATTTTAACCAACAATGGACACCGGCAATTTACTGCAAGCACTATGAATGGGCTCATCATTAAAGGCCAAATACGACATATATTACCCATTACGATTGGTGGTAGAAATTGCTTTATTCTGGCACGCAATAATGATAGTACAATGGTGATTGGGTTTGAGAAATAGAAGGTCAATATAATTTGTGAGTAGCCACGAATTACAGTAATCGCCACGAATGGCGGAGCAAAAAATATTCGTTTCGTGGCAACAAAATATTTTAACTCATATCCTAAAAAACCGGCTGATAAATTTGCGTTACCCATTGTGTAGTATCGGTTTTTGTGGGTTGTTCATTCATGAGCCTGTAAAATGGTATGGCCATCGCAGTTCGGTGATAATCTGTAAAATACTGCATCAGTAATTTGTAAGTATGATCAATACTCCACGGCCCACCCTTCACTTCCGTAACAACAAAATTACCTTTTACCATTTGTTTGTATTCAAACTTCCCTTCACTTTCAATAGGTCGGCTAATAGGAATGGCTGTCATTAATTGTATACTGTCTTTATTCCAATGGGTAATATTGTAAATAGGGTGTCCGTTAGGTACTAATACCGATTTGCTTTTTGCAAAATCTGTTAACCGGTTAATAATTCTATAAATGTCCTTGGGTGTAGGTTGTTTTTCTAAAATTATTTTTGTTGCAATTAGATAGGTATCATTGTAACCCTGTTGGTGTAATTGAATGCCATATACATTTTCCTTATTTTCTGCAAAGGCAGTAAAGCGTGCCAGCATTTGTTGCATAGCGGGTTTTAATTGCAGTGCAGTGCGATAACGAATGATTTTTAAAAACGGATTATTGCCTGTGGGGATTTTTACCTGCCAGAGAATATAACTGGAATCTATACTGGAAGGGATAATACTAATTTGCGAATTGTACACCTTTTCGCCAGATGTTAATAAAAGTTTTAAACCTTTATATAATTTCTCGATTACTGAAAGATGAATATTATCTATCACAAACCCATCTTCCCAATTAGTAACTCCATGACCGCTATTAGTGTTGCCGTAGTTCCACCATTTTCGCCATTGGCTCGTATCTTGTAGTAAACGGGTAACACCATTTTCATTGGCATTTATTTTTAAGGTAACACACATGGTGGCTTCCCGTGGAAACAAAATATATACCGTAACCGAAAAAATGATTAAAAGTGTAACAATAATCAGGATCCATTTTTTCATGCAACAACTTATTTAAACGGTTTAGTTATAACGCTTGCAAAATAAGCCTAATCGATCATAAAAACCCATTGAATGTATTCAATAACCTTTAAAATAATCTTAACTTTTCTTTTCAGGGCAGTCAATAAAATAAATTTCATTGTATTTGCACTGCTGCCTAAATTAGGTTAATTTTCACCCGTGGTTTTAAAACAGGAAATATGTTCATGAATTGTGCAGTTCAACGTATCGGCATACTGGTTGTCACCATTGTAATGGTTGCCGGCTGTCATCACACTACTACTGCATCGCAACAACAACCGCTGTTTGAGCAACTTTCACCCGATGAAACCGGTATTCATTTCATCAATCAGGTAAAAGATACTCGTGAAATGAATATTTTCAACTACCATAATTTTTACAATGGTGGCGGTGTAGCCATTGGCGATATTAATAACGATGGAAAGCCCGATATTTTTTTTACCTCAAACCAGGGTGAAAATAAACTGTATTTGAATGAAGGTAATTTTCATTTTAAAGATATTACACAACAATCCGGCATTTCAAGTATACACAAATGGCATACCGGTGTTACTATGGTAGATATTAATGGTGATGGCTGGTTAGATATTTATGTATGCAATGCCGGCATTATGCCGGGCGATGACAGGGCCAATGAATTATACATCAATCAAAAAGATGGCACATTTAAAGAAGAAGCAGCGAAGTATCATTTAAACGATACCGGCGCCTCTACACAGGCTATTTTTTTTGATTATGACCATGATGGCGATTTAGACTGTTTTATACTCAACAATAATCCTAAATCAATTGAAAGCTTTGGCTATAAAAAAAATGTTCGAAATGTACGGGATACCACTGACGGCGACAGACTATACAGGAACGACAATGGCACTTTTACCGATGTGAGTGCACAGGCAGGAATTTATGGCAGCGCCATTGGTTATGGACTTGGTATTGCTGTAGGTGATGTAAATAATGATGGATGGGAAGATATTTATGTATCTAACGATTTTTTTGAAAAAGATTATCTCTACATCAATCAAAAAAATGGAACTTTTAAAGAAGTGAGTAATGCAGCATTGGGCCACATGAGCAATGGCTCCATGGGTTCTGATATGGCCGATATCAATAATGACGGCTATCTCGATATTTTTACCGCCGAAATGTTGCCTGAATCTGATTATCGTTTAAAAACTACCGTTAAGTTTGATGATTACGATGTGCAGAATGCCAAGAATGTATTAGATTTTCATCACCAGTTTACCGGCAATTGTTTACAGCTCAATAATCAGGATGGTACTTTTAGCGAAATTGCACAACTATCAGGAGTTGATGCTACCGGTTGGAGCTGGGGCGCATTGTTATTTGATTTTAATAATGATGGGAAAAAAGATTTATTTGTATCTAACGGATTGAAACGTGATTTAACCGATCAGGATTTTCTGGCTTATTTTAATAACAATGAAACCATGCGCAAAGTAGCGGAAGGTGCATTTGGTTTGCAGGATATTTTAAACAAAATGCCTTCGGTTCCCATTTCAAATTATGGGTATCTCAATAAAGGCCAATTCATCTTTAACAATCAAACCAATGCATTAGGACTTGCAACACCTTCCTTCAGCAGTGGGGCTGCTTATGCCGATTTAGATGGTGATGGCGATTTAGATTTGGTGGCGAACAATTTAGATCAACCTGCTTTTATTTATAAAAATACTACTACTGAACATACACATGCCAGGTTTTTAAAAATTCAATGCAAAGGAAATGCACCCAATACCTTTGGCATAGGTGCAAGGGTTACCGTATTTGCAGGGCATCATATACAAATGCAGGAACAAATGCCTACCCGTGGTTTTCAAAGTAGCGTAGAGCCGGTATTGTTATTTGGCTTAGATTCATTACAGCAAGCCGATAGCGTTGTTATTGACTGGCCCAATGGTAAACAGGAAACACGTTATACAGTTGCCACTAATCAAACCCTTGTGGTGAAAGAAACGGATGCAACCATAAAAAGGCAATTCCCGCTTCCTGTAAAACCCTGGTACACCAATGTGGCAACAGCTCGTATTCAGGGTGCTATTACACACCGGGAAAATGAATTTGTTGATTTTGATGTGGAACGACTCATGCCCAAAATGCTTTCAACTGAGGGGCCTAAATTAGCTTTGGGTGATGTAAATGGCGAT
>NZ_LUHG01000008.1 GCF_001623405.1 Hydrotalea flava | reverse complement strand
TTAACGCCATACGTAGATAACTGCCTGCCTGATACAGATTGATTCGTACTATATATTACTTTATCCCATCTCGGTATCCCATTTTTCTTTACAAATGCCGGTAAAAATTTATAAATACTATCCTGCCAGCTAATATCGGCGGCTAATTTTTTTATGGCAACATCCGTTGTAGTACTGGTATTAAAAAAATGTTGTTGTAATTGCGCATAATGGGGGCTTTTAATATTGGGCAAACTGTCGTATTTGCGGCAACCAAACAAAAAACCAACCATACTAAAAAGAATAAAAAAGCAAAAAATTGTTACCGCATTTGTTTTGTAATTTCTGCGGGGGGGGGATGATTAATTTTTTCATAGTAAATTGATTTTAGTTACGATAAAAATAATTAAAATTAAATTAAATAAAAAATGTTTTTATCTTTTTTTAATCAACTATTTACCCCCCCCATTCATACCATTTTACCCTATCAACTTCCCCCCTTTTCCCATACACCTACCTATCAACAGCGTTGCGTAACGCTGTTGAGTGAAACATTTATCGAATATGTATCGGAAGCAGTATTGAATGTACATTTAAGTAAAGGAATGGGTATTTAATTGGTTGCGGCGGGCTTAGCCTTAGTGCACCTCAGGCAATTCTTTCCAACGGGCGGTATAGCGGGGGCTACGCAATTCCTGCCGCATTTTCCAGTTGCGGCCGGACTCAGAACCTAATACCCCGGTTGCGCAAATGTCACTGCTGCAAAACAGGTACACTTATCACCATACAATTATTTGCAGAGCGGGGACCACCGCGGAAGTATTTACGGGAAAAAAAAGCTGCC
>NZ_LUHG01000022.1 GCF_001623405.1 Hydrotalea flava | reverse complement strand
TATAAATTGAAAAGTTCAGTTTTTAATGAAGCGTTGTCAAACAAGTTTATCAGTAAGAAGCAAAAAATTAGCGCATTGAAGTCCTGCTATGAATTTGAACCTGCTTGTGTCTCAAGTTGCATGTAACTCGCTAATATACGAATTTTTGCCATCCTGTCCCATTCAATTATAAAAATATTTTTTTGCTGATTTACAGTGCGTTGTGCCCTTTTTGCGAAGTACATATATTTTTTATCCTGTTTCGTAAAGCCAACTGCCCGTAATTTATGTTTGGGCCTATATTTGAAAAACAGAGGATATTTAGATTTATACCTGTTGTTTTATTCTACAATGTATTGGGTTACCGGGTATCTTTTCAAACATAACACTTGTAAAGATTAACGCCCATACAATCTTATAAATAGTTTTGGTTTGGTTTTATTTTGATTTTTTTAGAAAAGAAGCATTGAATTTTTGCCATTTCTCAAAATCACCATTAATGTTAAATCTTCTTGTTTTTTTTAAACCATTATAAATTGCTCCAACAAATGCACCGGAAGGTGCACCAACTAAAGTTGAAAATAATACAACCGTTGTGCCTTTGTCAAATAGGTCGCTTTGAACATTTGAAGCGAATGAAAATATACCTAATGCGGCAATTCCCAAAATACTACCAACCCCAATATTATGCCCAAAAGAATGTTTTGTTCTAATGAAACCTATTTCAGTATATGGAATTATTGTATGCTTGTTTTTAAATTCAATAGTCGTGTCAGTAATTTCATAATCTCTGCCATGAATGATTTTCCGCCCCTCTATATTATAAACACGAATGAATTCTTTTTTTTGCGAATAAATATTTATAGTAAGCAATGTAAAAAGTAAAAGGGTGAATGTTTTCATAGAAACTGAATTGGTAAAATATTGCCAAAAGCTAATCTCCAATCAATTATTGCATATTTATTAATCCTGCAATGTCTTCAAGCGGACTAATAATATGGGCTAAATCTTTATTGGTTACATGCAAATAACGTAACGTGGTTTTAATATCATTATGCCCCAATAGCTTTTGTATAAAAACCACATCTATTCCCTTGTCTAATAAATGGGTAGCAAAACTATGCCGTAACATGTGCATACTACCTTCCTGTTTTATGCCGGCCTTTTGCTTGGCTTTGCTTAATACCAATTGTATACTTCGTACACTTAAATGCTCTTCTGCATACTGCCCTTCAAATAAATACTTTTTAGGATGGTAGGCTTTGTAATATTCCCGCAACATAATCATCATACCCGGCCCTAAACTTACTACCCGGTCTTTTTTCCCTTTGCCACGATGTACAGTTAGCAATTTTCTGTGTCCGTCTACATCGCTTACTTTTAAACTCACTACTTCACTTACCCTTAATCCACAGGCATAGGCCAACATAATAATGGTTCGGTGCTTTATGTTTTCAACCGCATTAATTAATTGTATTACCTGCTCCTTGCTAATGGTTTTGGGTACTTGCAGGGGTTTTTTGGGCCGGGGTATTTCCCAAAAAAACTGGTCTTTTTTTAATACCTGCTCGTAGTAAAACTTCAACGCATTCATACGGCTATGTAGTGTGGCTTCTGTAAGATGCAGTGTTACAGCACAGTACTCTAAATAATCTTTTATTCTGTTGGCCGTAAATTGTTGGGCAGGTACACTTTTAATGGCTTGCAAAAATTGCGATAACTCGTTGGTATATGTTTTAATGGTAGATGCGCTATAACCCTTTAAACGCAAATGTTGCCGCATTGCCTGTAATGCCAGCTGATTCACCGGATGTATTCTCCCGGCATCTGATATTTCTTTTTTATGGGTAGGTGTTTCATCAGTTGCAGTTCTCATCACCTTTTTTGCTGCAACAGGTAATGGTATGTTTAGTTCGCTGTGGGCGGTTACATAAGCCCGCAAACCGCTATCATCAACATTGCATCTACTACCCAGCGTGGTTGTAACCAGCGCTATATTTTCAGCCGTTAAATCCATATACCAGCAACGGTGGGTAATAGAAAAATGTATGCCTTTTATTTGCTTAATCTGCGTATTGAGAGCACTTTCCTTTGCCACAAACAAAGCCAGCCGGTGTGCTTCCCGGTGATACAAATACGCTAATTGAAGCGTAGGGATGTTGCTGCCTTCTACTGTATTTACGGCTTCGCCACAGTTACTCACAGGTTGTTTTCCCATCAGCAAAGCATTTTAATTTTTATTACTTTTTAAAACACTAAAATAGGTATTAACTTTTATACATACAAGCGTATTTTTACGTATTGAAATAAAATTTTTATTAAATATATTACCCATTTTACATCGCATCTCCTCAATTCTGAATACATGAACCGGCGAAATGTTGTTTTTACGGTAAAAAATTGATTTTTGGGGTAGAAATACCCGGTTGGAAGCTATGGCTAATAACGTGGCATAGAAATATGATTGCTAAACAGTTAGATGTTTTTTGAAAGGCCGCAGCGGGTAAGGGATGATAGCAAGAGTTCCGTGGGCAGAAAAGAGAATGTTTACACCACTAAGTTAACATGCTTCACGCCCAAATCCCAGCCTCAAATTTCCCCTCAATTTCCTATTTTTAAAGAAATATTGAACCATGAGCAGTCTGTTTGTTCATCCTGATATTGCAGTGGCCAAAACCATTGCTACCAATTTTTACCTTGATCCATATTATTTTGAAACATCCAAAAATAGCATCTTTGCCCCTTCCTGGCAGTGGATAGGCGATACCGACCGCCTCAATGCCAATACAACGGTATACCCCTTTACATTGCTGCCTGATTATCTGGATGAGCCACTGGTATTAACCCGCAATCAACAAAACCAATACCATTGCCTTAGCAATGTATGTAACCATCGGGGCAACATCATTGCCCAAAAACCGTGTAATGCCAAACACTTGCGTTGCAATTATCACGGCAGGTTATTTCAACTCGATGGACGCTTTATCTCCATGCCCGAATTTAACGGGGTGCAAAACTTTATTCCCGAAAACAACCACCTGCCCCAATTACCGCTGTTTCAATGGGGAAAGCTGTTGTTTACCCGGTTAACACCCGGCTTACCCGCCACCGCCTATTTCGGCGATATGATGCAACGAATAAACTGGTTGCCGCTGCAGCACATGGAGTATCGGCCCGATTTATCGGCCACCTATCAGGTACAGGCACATTGGGCATTGTATTGCGAAAATTATCTGGAAGGTTTTCATATTCCTTTTGTTCATCCCCAACTGAATGCCATTCTCAATTTTAAAGACTATACCACCGAATTATTTCCACTCAGCAATCTGCAACTTGGCATTGCCAAAGCGGGTGATGTTTGTTTTGATATACCGCCCAATGCGCCCGATGCAGGCAAACAAATTGCCGCCTATTATTTTTGGGTGTATCCAAACATGATGTTTAATTTTTATCCTTGGGGTTTGTCGCTCAATATCATTGAACCCAAAGCTGTTCATCAAACCACTGTTCGCTTTATTACCTATGTATATGATGCCAATCAATTAGGCAGCGGTGCCGGTAGTGGATTGGATACGGTACAGCAGGAAGATGAAGCCGTAGTGCAACAGGTACAAAAGGGTATCCGCTCCCGTTTTTATCAGCATGGCCGCTATTCTGTACTTCGCGAACAGGGCACCCATCATTTTCACCGGCTGCTGGCACAAAGTCTGGCACCTGCTAACGGATAGGGCTTTTTGTTTTTTAAATCAGCAACCCAACTTTATCAACAATTAAACAATTGAATGGCTAAATTACAACGTACCCTTAATTTCCGCACCACTGTTTCCATTGTGGTAGGAGGGGTGATAGGCTCCGGTATTTTTATGAAACCGGCACTCATGGCAGCACAATTGGGTGCCCCATGGTTATTACTGAGTGTATGGGTAGTGGCAGGCCTCATCACGCTTTTTGGGGCTTTAAGTAATGCCGAAGTAGCAGCCATGTTTCCTGAAACAGGCGGTCAATATATCTTTTTCCAGAAAATGTACGGGAATGCCTTTGCGTTTGTATATGGATGGGCGGCTTTTGCCGTATTTAATACTGCCGGTAATGCATCCATTGCTTATGTATTTGCACAATACACTAATTATTTTATTGCGTTACCCCAATGCAGTGCTGCTACCGTTCAGGCGGTGCATGTTACCATACCCTTCGTGGGTAGCATTTATCCGTTAAACCATATTGGTATTAAACTACTCACCATTGCACTGGTGCTGGTATTAACCTGGGTCAATTACCGCAGTGTGCGGCAGGGGGGTGCTATACAACGGGTATTAACCGCTTTAAAATCAGTAGCCATTGTACTGTTAATTGGTGGCATTTTGTTGTCCGGAAAAGGGCATTGGCATCATTTGCAGGAACATTTACCCGGTGTACCAACGGGATGGGCTTTGGTGGGGGCTTATATGGCGGCACTGGCCGGCGCCTTCTGGGCTTATGATGGTTGGAACAATATCACTTTTGTGGCC
>NZ_LUHG01000059.1 GCF_001623405.1 Hydrotalea flava | reverse complement strand
ATTTAGGATTGAGTGCCCATGCTACTTTTAGTGGTGCATTGGCTTGGCCCATGATGTATCCCTGGCCACAACGGCCTGCCGGATTGGTAGAAACTGCCTTTACAGAACTAGCTAACCGTTGGTTGCCTATTTTGCGTTATTTTGATGAATGTGATGTAGATGTTTGTTATGAAATACACCCTGGCGAAGATTTGCATGATGGAGTTAGTTATGAAATGTTTTTGGATGCAGTGGAGCAACACCGAAGAGCCTGTTTGTTATACGACCCATCTCATTTGTTACTGCAATGCTTAGATTATTTAACCTATATTGATTATTACCATGAACGCATCCGTGCTTTTCATGTAAAAGATGCAGAATTTAACCCAACCGGTAAACAAGGGGTTTATGGCGGCTTTCAGAATTGGGTAAACCGTGCCGGCAGGTTCCGCTCGCTGGGCGATGGGCAGGTAAATTTCAAAGCTATTTTCAGCAAATTAGCTACCTACGATTATAAAGGATGGGCGGTATTGGAATGGGAATGTTGCATTAAAAGTGCCGAGCAGGGTGCGAAAGAAGGCGCTCCATTTATCCAGAACCATATTATTCCGGTTACCGAAAAAGCGTTTGATGATTTTGCGGGCACTGCTGCTTCAGAAGATTTTAACCGTTCGGTATTGGGATTGAAATAACTTTGCACCATTATTTAAAAAAATTGTTTTTTATGAAAAAAATGTCAATTGTAATCAGCATGGCTTTTTTTGCTTATGCCTGTGGAAACAGCAATCAGAATAGTGGCGATCAGTCAGCCGCTACAGGAACTTCTACCCCACAAACCGAAGCTGCTGCACCTGCACCCGCAACTGCATCAACCGATTTATCAGATAATCCCGATTATAAAAAAGGTTTGGCGCTGATAGCTAAAAATGATTGTTTAACCTGCCATAAAGTAGACGAAAAATTAATTGGCCCTGCTTATCGCGATGTGGCCAAAAAGTATACCGATAAAGATATACCCATGTTGGCTGCAAAAATTATTAAAGGTGGTTCAGGTGTTTGGGGCCAGGTACCTATGACGCCGCATCCCAATTTATCGGTTGCCGATGCAGAACAAATGGTTAAGTATATTTTGTTATTGAAAAAATCATAATAACGTAGTTGTATTTGCGTATAAGGAAATGTGCACTGCCGGTAAGCCATTCATCATTTAAAATATATTTATATGATATACAAAAAATTAATTGGGGCGCTGTTTATGGTAAGCGCATTGTTTGTTTCCTTAGCTTTTACAAACAAAGATTTTGAAATACCCATCCAACATACACAAACTGGATGGGTATCATTATTTGATGGTAAAACCTTTAACGGATGGCATAGCTATGGCAAAACTACCGTAGGTAAAGCCTGGATAATTGAGGATGGCGCTATTCATTTAAATGCAGCTGATAAAAAAAACTATCAAACAGATGGTGGTGGCGATTTGGTGACGAATAATGCCTATACCAATTTTGATTTTAGGGTGGAATGGAAAATATCAAAAGGCGGTAATAGCGGTATTTTATTTTTTGTACAAGACGATCCGGCCAAATACAACGAAACCTGGAATACCGGATTGGAAATGCAGGTTTTAGATAATGATGGTCATCCGGATGGTAAAATTCATAAACACCGCGCCGGCGATTTGTATGATTTAATTGCCTGTAGTAAAGAAACGGTTCAACCCGTTGGTGAATGGAATATAGCAGAGATTATTGCCAACCATGGTACCCTACAATTGATGTTAAATGGTACGGTTGTGGTAAAAACAAACCTTTGGGATGGTAACTGGCAAGATATGATTGCCCACAGTAAATTTAAAAACATGCCGGGTTTTGGTATGTTTAAAGAAGGGCATATTGCCCTACAGGATCACGGTAATGATGTTTGGTTTAGAAATATTCAAATCAGGCAATTACCTTAAACTATTAAATTCGTCATTACATTACTTCAAACCCCTTTAACAAGGGTTTCTTTTTTTTTAGGGCCAATTTTCTGCAGCAAAGCTGATATATAAATAAGTAAATGATTAAATTCTTGATATGGATGGTTTAAAAGATGATGCTTATTTTATGCGGCAGGCATTGGAACAGGCCCAATTGGCCTTTGATGCCGATGAAGTACCTGTTGGGGCCATTATTGTAGAGCACAATAAAATTATAGCACGCGGATATAACCAGGTAGAGTTATTGAAAGATGCCACAGCGCATGCAGAAATTATTGCATTAACAACGGCATTTGCCGCATTGGGTTCGAAGTATTTACCGGAAGCCACACTGTATGTTACATTAGAGCCCTGCCTGATGTGTGCGGGTGCTTTGTATTGGAGTAAAATTGGCCGGATTGTGTATGGTGCAGCCGACGAAAAAAATGGTTATAGTCGGTACCTGCAACAGCAATACCCGTTTCATCCCAAAACAATACTTACCCAAGGTGTATTGGCAGATGAAGCTGCTTTTTTAATGAAGGCATTTTTTAGAGGGAAGCGGTGAATGTATCTTTCATAAACTCACATAATTTTAAAGAATTGGAGTGTGTACTATGCATTAAATTGATAAGTAGTTCTTTATCTTCTCCTCCCCAATACATAACCCAAGCCAATACCTGCCTGTAAACCACCGGATGATAACGTACTTCCCGTAATTGTATCGTCCCATGCTGCCATCTGCAAACCAAAATACCATAAAAATAATAAGTAATTGTATTGGCGTTGATAGCCGATATTCAAATAAACATCACGGAGGCCTGCTATAGCTTTATCAATGGTTTGATTATATGGTAAAAAAGGATGCGATAAAAAACGTTGTTCCAACCCCAAATAGGTACCTGAAAAATTAACAATTGGCCTTTCTTTTTTATTGCGATGATTTAAGGAGAAAAAATAACGCAGCTCACCGGATGCAAATAAATGAATGCTGGTTTGTATAGGATTGTATGAGGCCTCCAACTTTTTTAAAAGACATACCCATACCTACATTGGTATTTACCGAAAACTTCCGGCCCAGCTTTCTTTCATAATTAGCAATAACAAGGGTACCCGGATTAATTAAAGTAAATGCAGGAAAAACAATATTTACCCTGAAAATGTTGGAATGAATAGTAGCAAATGCACTGTCTTTAATGTTTTGAGCATTTATAGGTTGAGCCAGTAATATTATTGGTAATATTAATAATACTATGTAAATATTTTTCATTTGTATATAATTATAAGTTCAAATTTTTCAAGACCATCATGAATTGAAGATTATTTATTTTTTTCTATTTGAGCTACAATCTAACATCAAAATAAATCAACAGAAAAATATCCGATTTCCCTTTTATTTTACGCTAACACCTTATCTTAATAAATTTTATTTTAAGGGTTTGTACTTTTATGCTCAATATTTAGCTAATGCAGTTTTTGTAGGAAGTATTGTGTTTACTGAAACCAAATTTTATCAATAAGAAAGAAAGACTTGTTATCAAACTTTTCGATACCCTGAATAGCATGCACCTGTAGACTCTCTTTTACCCTGTTCTCTTCTTACTGCCTTGCGTATTTCCTGATGGGCTATTTCAATAGTACCGTCCATTGCCTAAAATACCAATATACCGTTTGCCAAGGTGGATAGCCCAACGGTAATATTCGCCATTAACAACCCGTTCGTGTTACATAGCATATTGCCTCCCAGATGTTTTTTAAATCTCATTTGGGTTTTAGTTTCACATGCAGCAAACTTTTTACAATTTGCCACTGAAAGCCAGTTAAAAAAGTAGTTCTTTTAGTCATTATTTACTCAACGATTGGCTTCTATTCTAAAATCTGCAACTTTTAGTATAAGTATTTATTTTTATTTAACTCAAACAGCTTCTAAGTAATTAAATACGGTTTTGCTCATTAATCGATTTTCCCAGTTCAAGTGATAACTGCAAATTTTCAGGCAATAATATAGTCATTTATTTGTTGAAAAGATAAAACTCTCTTTGTTTTTATTTTTAACTCCGTAATGAACAAAATTGTTCTAATTTTATACTGATACTCTTGTATCATTTTAATGACAATTTGATGAACCATCTTTTCCCTGTATTTCTTAAATTAGAAGAACTTCATACACTGATTGTTGGAGGAGGCAATGTGGGACTTGAAAAAATTACGGCCGTGCTGTCTAATTCACCAAAGGCAAGAGTAACATTAATTGCTCCTGAAATCCGGAATGAAATTAAACAGTTAACTGAAAATAACCCATTAATAAGCCTTATACATCGAAAATTTATGGTTAAAGATTTGAAGGATAAGGATATTGTGATTGTTGCTACCGAAAATCAATTCGAAAATAAGCGTATACGTGAATTATCGAAGCGGAAACGATTATTGTGCAATGTTGCAGATACCCCTGAGATTTGCGATTTCTATCTTTCATCAATAGTGCAAAAACAAAATCTTAAAATAGCTATCTCTACAAACGGTGTTTCACCAACAATGGCTAAGCGAATCAAAGAAATATTACAGAATAGCTTTCCTGATGATATTGAAACAACATTGAATAATCTGCAACAGATTAGAAAATATTTAACCGGTGATTTTTCTGAAAAAGTTGCACAACTTAATAAGATAACAGAAACTTTGCTAAAACAAAATCGACAAAATAGAAATGTAAAATAGAACATGAAGCCAGTTATCACAATTGAATATTGCCCTAAATGCGGTTGGTTGCTGCGGGCTGCTTATATGGCACAAGAAATATTAATCAGTTTTTCAGCCGATATAAAAGCTGTTTCGCTGCAACCCAGTGAGCAGCCCGGTGCTTATTACATTTATATTAATGATGATATAGTATTTAACCGAAAAGAATATGGAGGGTTTCCTGAAATAAAAATTATTAAAAGAATTATCAGGAATATTGTTAATCCGGAAAAAAATTTAGGACATATAGATATGAATTAAAAATTAATATTTATAAATAACAAAATTGAGACAAATGAATGGCGTTATTTTATGTGGTGGACAAAGCACTCGAATGGGGAAAGATAAAGGAATGATTTCTATAGATGATAGTACATGGGTTCAGGCCGCATCTGAAAAGTTATCCCTACTTGGTATTCCTGTACTTATTTCAGTGAACAAATCTCAGCAAGAAAAATATAAAATATATTTTTCACCTGAAAAACTTATTACCGACAATAATTCTTTATTAGTCAAGGGCCCGCTTTTAGGATTGTTAAGCGTTCATTTGCATAGACCTTCCGATGATTTTTTTGTATTTGCCTGCGATATGCCTTTTATGGAGTTGTCATTAATCAAAAATCTATATTGTCAATATCAACAAAACAATACAAATAAATTTAATGCATACGTATATACAAATGAGGGTGAAGCTGAACCTTTATGCGGAATTTATACTGCAAAAGCATTGGAGTTCGTAATGCAGATGTATTACACCAAGCAACTATTAAAACATAGTATGAAATTTGTACTAGAACATCTAAGTGTTTATAAAATACCTGTATCTGCTGATAAAAAAATATGTTTTCGAAATATTAATGCTCATGCAGATTTAAATGGCTTGTAATCCCAATGAGGCCTTACTCACTAATACAAAGTTTTCTTTTGTTGCATCGCAAACCGTACATTTGTAACCACTGTTTAATTCGTTAAATAAAGTGCCCGGAGCTATTTTATTTTCTGGTTCTCCGATTTCTTCATCGTACACTGTTAAACATTGCCGGCACTGGTAAACCATAGTTTGTATTGCGAAATTTGGTTCTATGTATTCTTCTTTTATTGCGGTTTCTTTTAATAAATCATTTTTACAGAAATTTTCATAATAATATTTGCATAATGAAATAAGGTAAGTGGCCAAATGTTCTTTACTTATATTGTTTCTGAATACAATCAATTCTTTTGAGTTTGGATTGAAGCCTGAACTATATAAAATATCAAACTTTTTTGAAGGTTTTAACTTATCTCTTATTACATTAAATTGTTGTTTAATAATTATTGAGCCAAACACGCCTGACTTTGGTTGAGTTTTTACTGCAATGCATAATCCATAGGTACGAACATCTTCTTTATCCAATTGCCTAATGATATGTTGTTTGATGCTAAGGCCTTCTTCGTTGGTATCTTCTACCTGCCAGTTCAATTCATTGGAAGCATGTCGAACATTAATTCGATGCCTGTTTAAAATAAAACTCCATAAATGTCTATGATTTTCATCAATATTTTTTATAATCAAAGATTTCCATGGTGTTGTATATAACTGTCCTATCTTGGTTTCCAGGCATAGTTTACAAATATCTTTTAGGAACGAAACTTTAAATAATTCGTTGCGCTGATATAGTCCTAACCAGTATTTACTACCATAATTATTAAATCCTTCATAATAAGGAAGTTTAAATTCTGGCAGAAACAGGTTCTCTTCGACTGGTTTTGATATAATACTGATGCTTGAATGTACTTTTTCGTAAATAATGTTCCCATAAACTAGGTTGTTATCATAATATAGTTCAGGATTTTCAATAATAATTTTTTCAATAAATTTAGATAAACGTGGAATTTCGTTGGTATATATTAAATCTTTCCATTGATAAATTGTATTTGATTTTGGGAATCGAATATACAAATACCAAAAATGAATATTTTTTGAGGCAATCCAGTTGATATTTCCTGTAAAAAAAGGAGTAAATGTTTGGTTGTTATCAGCGATGTTTATTTTGATTGTAGGTCTATAATCAAACAGATCAAAAATATCTTTATATACTCCTTCCTTTACCCATGAATCTCTGATAAATATTTCTTCAGCAGGATATGAACTGAGGATATTGGGATAAGAATCTGTTTTATTTTCATATTGAATCTTATGTAAATTTAATGATGCCACTACTTTCTCATATTCTTTGTGCGATACATCAATCAGTAATTGCTGCCTCAAACCAAAACGAACATTATCAATTCTGGCCTCCTCCAAAGCTTCTAAAATATTATGCAGATATCCTGGCGAGATAATCCCTCCTGTGAAATTAATTTTAAATTTAAATGCATGTCTCATATAATTTCTTTAGGATAATTTAAATTCTTTTATTGCTTTTATAAAATTTCTATTTTCATGACCCGGTCTGCACAATTTTAATAAGGCAAAACGTTGTAAATCGCTCAAATTTTTCCATTGATTTAGGTTAATTGATAGGTTGAATTCACTAGCTTTTAATAAAAATTCTTCTGAAATTTTTTCTATATTTGTCCATTCAGGGTTATCTTCTATTTTCAAATTTGTTGGGTCTAAACCGGTGTATTTTTTTATAATTATTTTAGTATAATTATAATATTTTTTTTTCTCTTTTTTAGTTGTAATATTAATTGTTGCCAGTTTTGTCTTTTCGTGTAAATTCATCATAGTCCATTCTTTTAATTTTAATTTTATTCCTACTGCATCCATTTTAAATCTTACAATCATTGGAATACAACGAACATTTTCCTCAACAAAATCTTCTTCAAATTGAAAATATTCTATTTTTTTTGTAGTTTTAAAAAAATAATGTAACTTATTTAAGTTAATATGTTTTTTTATTTTCATCACTTTTCGATTTGAGATTAAATCTATACAGTCATTATTTTTTTTCTTCTGTTAAATTCATACATTCTAACATTGTTTTTTCTAAAATGGTCTGTACTTCAGGCCTGCAGCTGCCGCAACCCATACCTGCACCGCTATACTCGCATAATGATTTTAATTCATTATATCCTTGTTTAATTTTGTTAATAATATTACCTTCTCCGATGTTACCGCAACTGCAAATCAATTTGCCCACCTGCGGTTCAGTTTTATTGCCTGAACGCAATAATAACAGGCGTTTTTCTGAAAGCTCTGTTTTGTTCTCAATTAGATTTTTAAAATCAAGGAACTCATTTTTATCTCCTATTAGGATTGCCCCTATTAATCTGTCATTCTGAATGAGGCATTTTTTATAATAGCGTTTGGCCTTATCTATAAAAACCACCTCTTCATAATCTTTATTGTCGGGAGATTCAATGGTGCCTATGGAAACAAAGTCTGTACCATGCATTTTTAAAATATTCATCATTATGGAGCCTTCATAATATTTTGAAATATCACCTGAAATATATCTTGCTGCAATATCAGCCTGTTGTTCTGCTGCAGCTGTAATCCCATACAAAAATCCTTTGAATTCAGCAATTTCCCCTACTGAAAAAATATTTGGATCACAGGTTTGCAGATATTCATTTACTATCACGCCTCGCTTACAATTCAACCCGCAGTCTTTTGCCAGTTCAATATTCGGCACTGTACCTATAGCAATTATAATTGCCTGGCAAGCGATTATTGTACCACTTTTTAATTTGATTCCTTCAACAAAATTGTTGCCAATTAGGCGTTCAATTTCATCATTATAATAAATTTCAATATTCTTACTATACAACTCTTCGTGCAATAGTTGACTACCTAGCTGATCTAACTGCTTGTCCATTAACCTTGAATTACGATGAACAATGGTTACATTCAAGTTTACTTCACGAAGCGAAGCTGCTAATTCTATTCCTAGCACACCACCTCCAATTATAATTACTTTTCCTTTAGTAGGGTCAATATGATTTTTAAAATTATCTGCATCGTTTCTGTTCCTCATAGTAAATATGCCTTTCAATGGAGGTACATCCCGGAGCTTAGCAGCCCGGCTGCCGGTTGCTATCACCAATTTATTATAGTGGTGTATTTTTCCATTGCTATCGGTTACTGTTTGATTTAATCTGTCAATTTGCTCAATACTTGTACCTCTGTGTAATTCAATGTTTAATTGATCTTCATCATCATCTGTCATTTTTACTAACTGTTGCCAGTTTTGCCAACCACTAATGTAATCTGGCAGCATAACCCGATTGTAAAAAGGAAAATTTTCTTTGCTAAAAACAATAATTTCGTCATCTTTATTTCGTTCACGGTAACTCTTTATGAATCCAAATGCGCCTGCTCCTGCACCTATTATAATAATTTTTTCTTTTATCTTTTTATATCGCTGTATCTGAACGGCAGTATATTTGAAATCAGGTTCTTTTGATTTTGGGTCAACTAAATTATTCGTAAGGTTGTTTGCCCTGTTTAGATCGCTTTTTAAAATTTTTCCCCAATGCATTGGTAAGAATACGACTCCTTGTTTTATGTTTGGTGATATTCTTGCTTTCACCCGCACTTGTCCGTTTTTACTGTTTATTTCTACCAGATCATTTTCTTTGATATTTCTTTTTGAAGCATCATCAGGATGTATTTCTAAAAATGATTCAGGAATGTGAAGTTTCAGTTTATTCACTTTTCCTGTTTTATTCATAGTGTGCCATTGATCTCTAATACGTCCGGTAGTAAGTATCAAAGGAAAAATTTCATCCGGCTTTTCCAGTTCAATATGATCATTGATGGTATGTATAATTGCCCTTTTAGATGGTGTATCAAACTGATGGTTTGTAAATAATCTTTTAGTTCCACTCCCTTTTTCACCAGAGGGGTAGGGCCATTGTACACCTTTTTGTGTTTTTAATATATTATAACTTAAACCACTAATGTCAATTTTTGTATTTTTAGTAAGTGCACAATGCTCATCAAAAATTTCTGATGATGTTTTGTAATTAAACTGTTTATAACCCATTTTTTGCGCAAACCTGCAAATAATTTCAGCATCTGGCAAGGCTTCTCCCGGGGCATCTACAATTTTGTTCAAGTAAGAAATTCGTCTTTCAGAGTTGGTCATTGTGCCTTCTTTTTCAGCCCATGTGGCTGCCGGAAGCACAATATCTGCAAATAGTAAGGTTTCCGGTTTATTAGACGCTTCCTGAACTACAACGAATTTTGCTTTTTTTAGTGCATCCTCTGCCAATCGAACATTAGGCAGGCTCACTAATGGATTGGTGGATACAATCCATATTGCCTTCAGTCTGCCATCATTTAATGCTTCGAACATTTCCGTTGCTGTGTAACCGGGTTTGGGCGATATTTGCTTTCCTTTCCAAAAATTCTGTACATAAATTCTGTCTGCTGCATTGGCTAAATCCCGGTGTGCCGGTAAGAGATTAGCCATGCCACCAACTTCCCTTCCACCCATTGCATTAGGTTGGCCGGTTAGCGAAAATGGTCCAGAACCCGCCTTCCCAATATGGCCTGTAATAAGATGAAGGTTAATTAGACTTAGGTTTTTGTTAACCCCAATAACGCTTTGGTTAAGTCCCATCGCCCACATCGAAATAAACCCTTTTGCATTTCCAATAAATGAAGCTGCCAAATAAATTTCTTTTTCTTCCAGACCGCAGATCATTGCAGCTTCAGCAATTGTTCTCTGCATTACGTTATTTCGGTATTGTTCAAAACCTTCCGTATGACATTCTATAAAATTGATATCTATATCTCCTTGTTCAATTAAAGCTCTACCTATGGCATGATGCAATACTACATCTGTTCCAGGATTTAATTGCAGGTATAAACTAGCTTTAGCCGTAGTTTGAGTTTTTCTCGGATCACTAACAATAATTTTCAAATTAGGATTCGTTGCAAGAGCTGCCTCAATTCTTCGCCATAAGATAGGATGACACCATGCGGGGTTTGCACCGGCAATAAAGATGCAATCTGCGATTTCAATATCATCATAACTAACAGGCACACTGTCTTGCCCCAAACTCATTTTATACCCAGTTACTGCACTACTCATGCACAACCTGGAATTGGTGTCAATATTATTGCTGCCAATAAACCCTTTCATCAATTTATTGATTACATAATATTCTTCTGTCAGGCATTGTCCTGATGCATAAAAAGCAACTGAGTCTGGTCCATATTTTTTAATAAGTGATGTAAAAACAGCGGCTGCCCTGTCTAAAGCCTGGTCCCAAGATACACGCTGTCGTAATTGGTTTTTATTATACCGCATTTCAGGATATAAAAGTCTGTCACTTTGATCCATTACAGTATAATGCAGATTCATCCCTTTACTACAAAGCATGCCTTTGTTTACCGGATGTTCTTTATCGCCTTCAACAATTATGTTTCCATGTTGGTCATTATTTATTACAATACCACACCCCACGCCACAATAGCAACATGTTGTATTCATTGCTGACTTATTCACTAAGCTATAATTTGTTGTTATGTCTTTTTGTTCAGGCATGAATTGTCCTTATTGCTTTCTGTTTTTATTAACTTGCCTTAGTTTATAAGATACATTTTTATGCTATAGCTAATTCTGTGTTTGGATGAATAGATGTAGATTTTACCACCTTATAAAAACGAGTTATAAAAACTACAACTGCAACTGTAATTACCATATATCCGATATACGTAAATGCCTGTACATAAGAAATATTTGTTGATTTAAATAAAAATCCAAATAACATACCTCCTGCATTACCTCCAGCTCCAACAATACCGCTAATAAGTCCTACATTTTTTTCATTGACAAAAGGAACAATACCATAGGTTGCACCATTTGCCATTTTTAGGAATAATGCAAATGAAAGCATGGAAATAATTGCAAACATTAAAGTACCTGCATGAGCAAAAATGATAATACCTATGCCTTCCAGCAAAAGCATCATGGCTAAAAGCCACCCTTTTCCTTTCATTCCGAACTTTTTTCCTATTTTATCAGATGCAACTCCTCCCAGCGCACGGGCAAACAAATTCATGAAGCCAAAGATACCTGCCCAAAAACCGGCAGAAGATTGTGATAATTTAAATGTATCAACAAAGTGCAAGGAAGCCACATTGTCAAAAGTTATTTCCACACCAAAGCACATTGCATAAGCCAATGCAAGTGTCCATATACGCCAATCTCGAATCACTGACCAATCTGTTTTTTTTCTCTTATTTTTAGCTTTGTTTATTTCAGAAAAATTTCCTTCCGGAGTGTCTTTAGTATACCGGTAATAGAGTATGGCAACTATCAGCATCATGGTTCCTGGAATTATCATGGCGTATCGCCATGCTTCATGTTTTGTAAAACCAGCAGCAACAATTGCAGCAAAAATCAGCGGCATTAACATATTTGTTACACCACCTCCTAAATTTCCCCATCCTCCCGCTAAAGCATTGGCAGTACCTTTGATGTTACCAGCGAACATAAGGGAAGTATGGAATTGGGTAATTACAAATGAAGCCCCTATTATCCCAATTGCTGCTCTAAATAATAAAAAACTAGTATAATCTTTTGATAAACCAACAAGGAAAACCGGAATGGATCCAAAGATGAGTAAAAAGACAGCTGTTATTCGGGGCCCCCATATATCGCATAATTTTCCTATAATTAATCGGGCAATGATAGTAGAAGAAACAGAAATAATAACCAGGTTGCCAATCTGTGATTTTGTCAGGTGCAGGTCAGCACGAATGGTTGGCATTAGTGGTGCAAGACCAAACCACCCAAAGAAACAAACGAAGAACATTAGCCAGGTAATGTGAAAACTGCGCATTTGAACACCCTTAATACTGAATATATTTAATCGATTAAGTGGTTTTGTATTTGAAGAAACTTGCATAATAAAGTAATATTTTTAGTTGCTTAAAATAGATAATAGTAATTAGGAAGCGTTGAATTTTTATTTGAAAAAGAATTGAGGTTTTATATCTAACATAATATAAGCCCAGTTTGCCCCTGATCTTGCATTTGCTATATTTTTTACATTAGGTGAAGTAAGTAAAGCCGTACTAAAATAATGAGAATAACCTGTTTCAATATTAACTTGTTTTGTAATACTATAAGAACCTACAAAATCAAGCTCAGTGCCCAATCCCTTTTTATTACTACCCAGGTTATTAGGGTTAATGATACTAGTTGCACTTGAGAATGCATGTAAATCTGCTGTAATCCAAAACTTTTCTGAGGGCGTGTATTTAGTTTTTAAATACACATCAACCAACCCACCTTTACCAAATGGACTTGCTGCATAATAATAATCCATGAGACCCCAGAATTTGTGGGGTGTTCCATATAAAGGATCAAAAGTATTGCTTGTGTTACCACTTTTACCACCAGATGTATAATCAATTCCAATTCCAGTGTTAATTTTTTTATTAAAAATATATTTTGCAAAAACACTGAGTAAATCAGAACTCAATTGCTGGCCTGTTGCATTTTTGCCAAATTGATAATAGGTGGAAGCAGTTACAGCAATACTATTTAAAAAGAGGTTATTAAAATAGAAGCCAGTAGTGGCTCTTCCCCATACACCAGTTTGGAATATTTTTGTTGCATTACTATCTGTAGTATACTTATTGAATTGGTCTGTAAAAAACAGGAATGAAACATTTCCATTTGCTAATTTTTTACCTATGTATAAGAATTCCATACTTTTATACATGCTGCCACCATTGGTATTCGCAGTATAATTACCGGGCGGGGTGCTGTTGTAAATGGTACCTGAAGTATTTGAAGTATTTTGGTTAAATGCACCAGCTACATGTATCATCCATTCGGTTGTTTCATATTTCAAAACAGCAACGTCATGTGTTCTGGCCTGTTGAAGCCAATCAAGGTTTCCAATTAGGCGTTGGTCATCATACATTAATTCCTGTCTACCTATCTTTAAGCTTAGGGCTTTGTTTTTCAAGGTAGTGTCTGTAAATAAAATTTCAGCCCATGCTTCATGCAACATTAATCCATTGTTCTTTTGTGTGGTTGTTTGGTTAATTGTTGATACATCCTGCCCCCATACCCTAACATCTTGTAAAGACAAACCAAATTTTAAACGATAAGATTTAAAACCGGCAATAAGCCGTGTGCGTTGTGAAATGAAGAAGGCAGGAGCTAAACCATTAGACAAAGGCGCGCCCTGACCATCTCTGAACTCAGATCTTGGCCTTATTTGCCCGGAAAGCGAAAATTGGGCTTGTAATGGTACAAAACTTAACATAAAGATTATCCCAAAAATTCCCACAGCAATTAATTTTCTTTTCATGTAAGTTTGTTTGGTTTTAAGTGAACGTATTTATTTAAAACTTAGAGTTTGGGCAGGGTACAATCTACCAGGCTTTAATATTTTGAATACTTTTACATAATATTTCCCTTGTGGTTATTGATGAAACCGATGTATACAAAATCGTTTTCCAGTTTAACAGGGAAAGTTCTAATATTACAATCTTCGTCTTGGTTCATGCAGCGCCCATCAATCAGAGAAAATGTTTTTTTATGAAAAGGACAAGCCACTTTTGGTTCATCGTTTTGGGTTCCAATTATTCCTCTGCTTAATGCCATTTGGTGTTTGTGCGGGCATAGATTTTGTGTTGCATACCATTCACCACGTCGGCTGAAATGGAACAATGCAATTTGTTCATTTTCGTATTTAACACATACACCGCCATTTAGGGGGACGTCATTTTTATGACAAGCGGGTAGCCATAGAACGGTATTATCCTCCATCTCTGTTTGAGGATATGAAATTTCTGAAGTTGTTAAATTCATATATTAATATTTATTTATTTTTAATATTTCCAATTTGCTGCTTTCTTCTGCTCTCTTAAATTTTCGAAAAGAACTGTAGGATCTTTTTCTGAAGGCGCATTCACGAAATGCGAGAAGCGTTTACGCAATTCAGGTGATTCGACCACCTCTTTCCATTCGCATTTATAGCTTTTGATCAGTTCGCTCATTTCTTGCTCTAGTTGCTGATTAATACCAAGACTGTCATTAATTATTACATTGCGTAAATAATCAATACCACCTTCCATTTTATTGAGCCAGGTTGCAGTTCGTGTTAATGGATCAGCTGTTTTTATATAAAACATTAGAAACCTGTCAAGATATTTTATGCATGTTTCATTATCAATGTCAGTTGCAAGGAGTAATGCATGCTGGGGTTTAGAGCCGCCATTGCCACAAATAAATAGGTTCCAGCCTTTTTCTGTAGCAATAATGCCAAAATCTTTTGATTGTGCTTCAGCACATTCACGGATACAGCCGCTGACACCACCTTTCAGCTTATGCGGTGAACGTAATCCACGATACCTTTCTTCAATTTCAATTGCAAAACTTACACTGTCATGCAGGCCAAATCTGCACCAAGTTGAACCAACGCAGCTTTTTACTGTTCGAAGTGCTTTCCCATATGCATGACCACTTTCAAAACCCGCTTCAATCAGTTCCTTCCATATTTCTGGTAAGTCGTTTAAATGGGCACCAAACATATCAATTCGCTGCCCCCCCGTTATCTTTGTATAGAGATTGTATTTTTTTGCAATCTCACCAATCACAATTAATTTATCTGGTGTAATTTCTCCACCTGGAATTCTTGGCACTACTGAATAAGTACCGCCTTTTTGTATATTAGCAAGATAACGGTCGTTAGAATCCTGCGCAGTGTCATTTCCTTTTTTTAATATCATTTCATTCCATAAACTTGCTAATATTGAAGCTACAGGCGGTTTGCATAATTCGCATCCATCACCCTTACCCAAAACATCCAATACTTCGTCAAATGATTTAAGGTTTTTTAGTTTGATTAAATCATATAATTCCTGACGCGAATAATTAAAATGTTCGCATATAACATTTCGAATATACTTGCCTTGTGTTTTCATTTCATGGAGCATCAAGTCTTTTACCATTGGAATACATCCTCCGCAGCCCGTACCTGCTTTTGTACATTGTTTTATTGCGTCTATTGTTTCACATCCTTGTATCACTGAATGACATATATCTTTTTTGGTAACACTTTCGCAACTGCATATTAAAGCTTCATCTGGAAGGCCTGAAACACCTGGTCCGGCGCCAGGTTCACTTCTGCCTGTCCCTAAAAGTATATCTTCGGGATTTTTAGGTAATACCAGTTTGTTTTTTGTTGTTTGCAACAACATGTTATATGTTTCTGCCTCTCCAATTAATATACCACCTAAAAGGTATTTACCATCTGCAGTTATATTTATTTTTTTATATATACCTTTTAAAGTATCTTCATAGACCAACGAACAACAATCAGTAGATTGGATAAAAGGATCACCAAAGCTGGCAACATCAATACCAATCAATTTTAATTTGGTGCTCATGTCATAGCCATTAAATATTTTATTCCCATTGGTAAGGTATGATACTACAACATCTGCCATTTCATAACCAGGTGCAACTAAACCGTAAATCATATTGTTATATAAAGCGCATTCACCAATAGCAAAGATTCGAGCGTCACTGGTTTGTAAATTTTTATTCACAACAATACCTCCACGTAACCCAATTTCAAGACCGGCCTGTTTAGCAAGTTCATCTCTTGGCTTTATTCCGGCAGAAATTACCAGCATATCTACGTCGATTTGTGAATTATCTGAGAAGATCAATCCTTGTATACAATCATCTCCAATAATTTCTTGCGTATTTTTGTTCGTTTGAATTTTCAAACCAATTGTTTCTAATTTTGATTGAAGAATTTTTGAACCGACATCATCAATTTGCCGTGGCATAAGTCGGGGTGCAAATTCGATTACCTGTGTATGTGCTATGCCGAGATCGATCATAGCTTTTGCTGCTTCGAGACCAAGCAGCCCCCCTCCAATTACTGCACCATTTTTTGCCTTTTTTGCAAAATCCTTCATTAATTCCAGGTCTTCTATTGTTCTATACATGAATACACCCTTTTTTTCTATGCCAGGAATGTCAGGAATAAAGGGTGATGATCCAGTTGCAATGACCAGATAATCGTAAGAGCTCTTGATACCCTTATGTGAATACACGATTTGGTTTTTTCTGTCTATGCTTTTTATGGGGTCAGCTAAGTGCAGTTGGATATTATTCTCTCTGTACCAGTCAGATGGCGCTAAGTATAAATCTGCAGCAGATTTGCCAGAAAAATAATCAGTTAGATGAACGCGGTCATAAGCTGGTCTTGGTTCTTCTCCAAATACTGTTAATTCAAATTGATCTTGTTTTGCTTTTTTCAGCAACTTTTCACAGAATTTATAACCAACCATGCCATTGCCAATAATTACTATTTTCATTTTAAACGATTTTAGGTCATTAAAAAGGAACTAATAAAAATGGCAATAATCGTATTATTTATAATTCTATGTAATAAAATAATGTCTAAAACTCATTATTTAATCAATAAAGCTATTATTTATTTCATAAAAATAATGAAATTGTAAATATAAATTGTTATTTTTGAAAAAAAATAATACATTTTTTATTATTAAATGTATTTTATGTCGAATCCTTATTTATTATTAGTTGGAGCGGGACCTGGAGATCCTGAACTAATTACATTAAAAGCAATCAATGCACTTAAGTCTGCAGACGTTATATTGTATGACGCACTTGCAAATGAAACATTGTTGCAATATGCGAAGTCAAATGCCGTCAAAAAATTTGTGGGCAAACGATATGGATGCCATTCTCTTTCTCAACAAGAAATTAACCATCTTATTATTGAATATGCATTTTCGCATGGAAAGGTAGTGAGACTTAAAGGGGGAGATCCTTTTGTTTTTGGTCGTGCACAAGAGGAGATTGATGCTGCCCGTAATGCAGGCATTCAGGTAGAGGTGATTCCAGGCATATCCAGTGCACTTGCTGTACCTGCATCACAAATGATACCACTTACGAGTCGGGGCATTAATGAAAGCTTTTGGGTAACTACCGGTACAAATAAAGCAGGAAAAATCTCGCCCGATTTAAAATTGGCTGCACAGTCAACTGCAACCGTCGTTATTTTAATGGCAATGAGTAAACTGGAAAAGATCATGCAAATTTTTTCAAGTTATGGAAAAAACGAAACTCCTGTTGCAATTATTCAAGATGGAACAACTGAAAGTGAAAAAGTAATTATTGGAAAAGTAAAGGATATTTACTTAAAATCACAATATGCAGGACTTGCAAATCCTTCTATAATCGTTGTTGGGGAAGTAGTAAAGCTTCATCCTTCCATAATTGCAGATTTTTTACAAAAAAATGACCTGAATTATATTTCCTCAAAAAACCAAGCTAATTTACAATGGAAAAAAAATATGGAAGATGCTTGTTTAATAAAATGAAACAGATTAAATAATTAAATGATTAGGAATAGAAAAAATATCGTTTACCCGTATCTCACTTATCGTTTCCTGTATGCGAAAAAATAAATCGAATTGTAATCTGAATACCTGTTTTATGTGCAGGCAATGCTTAAAAGAATGGTTACCGGCAATTGATGCAAATAAAAAAGTTTTTCATTTCAAAAAAGGAGAGGTACTTTTTAAGGAAGGTGAACTTATGTCTGGGCTATACTTTATCAATAGTGGGTCAGTTAAAGTGCATAAGAAATGGGGCTCTGATAAAGAATTGATTGTGCGATTTGCAAAAGAAGGTGATATTGCCGGACATCGTGGGCTGGGCAAAGACTATTTTTACTCTGTATCTGCTACTGCACTTGAGCCAGTAACCGTATGCTTTGTAGATATGGAGTTTTTCAATGCAACATTAAAAGTAAATACAGAATTTTTATTTCAATTAATGATGTTTTTTGCAGAAGAATTAAAGGTTTCTGAAAAAAAAATGCGAAATATGGCACATATGAAGGTTAAGGGACGTATTGCTATCGCATTACTTTCACTATCAAATAAGTTTGGATTTGATTTGGAGGGCTTCATTAATATTCCACTGAGTAAACAAGACCTTGCTTCCTATGCGGGGGCAACTTATGAAACCGTTTTTAGAATAATAAATGAATTAATAGAAGAGGATATCATTCGGGTTTTTGGAAAAAAAATAACTATACTTCAACCCCAAGTGCTCGAAAATTTTACCAAATATGAGGGAATGTGAATGTTATTTTGAATAATGACTTTAATGCAAATTACTGCCGAAGGGTGTGTAAATTAAACTGTGTCAATTTTTGGGGTAGCACCCCCTGTTTTTTATGTTACAAAAGCAAAGATTGCATTGTGTGTTTTTCTCCATGCTTTATAGGTGTCTTTAATAAATTCCATCAATCCTATATAACTCATCAAGTGTAGCCTTATCACTCACTGTAATCATATTGGCAAACAATTTCTTCCTGTTTTCCTCACTGGGACACCCTAAAAGTTGAATATTTTAGCCAGGATTCGATGTTCTTCTGTTAGGATTAGTTTTTTTCTGATGATTTGTTTAGATGTAGGTAACATAAATTTGAAATAGTTAAAACTTAATCTGACAGTTGGGTTAAATTGTGAATGAAATAACAAACAATTTAACCACTTTAAAAACTGTCAGAAATGAATGTAGAAACAAAATTAATCCAAAGCAAGTTAGGATTACTGAAATTAGCAGAAAAGTTAGGTAACGTATCGGAGGCGGGCAGGAGCCTTATCAAAACCCAGGTGTAGCAATTTGCCTTCGCAAGCCAGCAATCCCTCGCATAGTTCACGAAGACCATTACAATAACTAAGTACGCCATATAACAGGCTTACAACATGAATACGTAATGGCAACCTCTTATAATACCGGTTAGCCCGATGTTTTCTGTTCGCTTTATTAATCAAAGAACTCGGTATCACATCTAATATTTGTGATAATACCGGCTGTCCGACAAAACTTTTATCTGTATCCAACATTAGTAAAGTTTTTGTGTGGTAACTCAAACTTAACTAATTAGGGTGGTTCTAACGAACTGCCCTTTTTTTATTGCGGCTTTATCATATTTTAGTCGGACAATAGTGCAAAATAATATTTTTTTAAAAAATACTTATAATTGTATTTATACTTTAAAAAACTGGTAGTAAAGAAACCCTAATTTCATTTTTTTGCTCACGAAAACAATTGCTCTTATTACTCGAACTTAGATAGCATAAAATCAAGCATTATTCGTTTGAAGCGAATTGAGCGATTGTCAAGAACCAAATGTAAAATGATATATAATCATTATTAATTAATTTAAGTAAATCTCCTTTGCTTGGTATCTGTTTATTAAATATGATAATTTTTCCATTTTGAATCGTATTTCACAAACCAGCTTAACCATAAGGAACGCGATAACCGCATAATAAAAGGTTGTATAAGAATAATCAGCACGATTGCGGTGCCCATCCAGTAAAAAATACGCATATCATCAATGTCGAACGACATGCCAATGAGTACCCACCAGATAATAAATGTACTTACAAAGAATGCCACTGATATTGCATAGCTGACATAACCGGTACCGTAATAAAAGCCTTCTTCAATCTCAGTTGGTTGCCCACACACAGGGCATTTTTCATGCATATCCATATTGTGTTTAAAATCATAGGCATTATTGGTAACGAAAATATTGCCCTGTCTGCATCTTGGGCATTTATTGGTGAGCGTGGCAATTAAATAGCCCGGATTTTTTGAATGGTTACGCATATTGTTCAATCATTTTTTACTTAACAAAATACCTGTTCGTTTAGTTGTTGCCAGCTACCGCCATTATAAGCTTCAATACCGACAGCCCTCAGCATATTAACAGCTATACTGCTGGCTGCACCGGTTTCGCACACTAAAATATATATCCTTTTTATCTGCAAAAGTACAGGAATAGCATTTTGTAGCTGTTCAAAGGGAATATTTATGGTGTTTGCTACATGCTCGTTTTGATAAGCTGTACGTGGTCGTAGATCAATTACAATGGCACCATTCAGAAAAAAAGTTTTCAAATAACTATCTGTTGGCATTAGTTTCTTTCGTAAAGTAAAAAGTTTCATTCACACAAATTCATTTACTGCAAAGTTGAAAATGAATTCATGTAAAAAATGTGACAAATGTTACTTTACTATGTCATTTCTTTGTGAAAAGCTTCTTTTAACTCAATTGTGTTTCTTGAAAGGCTGAGTAAATTCTTTTGTTCCAGCTTTTTTAACAATCTTGAAATAACTTCTCTTGATGAGTTCAACTCATCTGCTATTTGCTGGTGCGATAAATTAATTTGATTGCTTTTGTGTGCTTTGGAGTAACGCTTCAGATAAAAAATTAATCGCTCATCCATATTTCTGAATGCAATATGATCAATTAACAACAACAGTTCTTCAAAGCGATTTCTGTAGGTTTCTAAAACGTAATAATACCAGCTTTTGTACTTGCTCATCCATTGGTCCATTAACTGAATGGGTATCATCATAATCACGCTTTCTTCAACCGATTTTACCATTACTTTACTGGCTTCCATTTTTGAAGCACATACCAATGAAATGGCACAAGCTTCGCCGGGTTGCAGGTAGTACATTAAAAACTCACCACCATCTTCATTCTCTCTGAATATTTTCAATGTGCCTTCTACAACCAATAATGCACTTTTAATATATTGGCCTGTTCTGATTAATATTTCATCTGCAGGAATGGTTTTTAGAATACTGTTTGCTTCTATTTCCTGTAATAAAGCAGGTTCTAACTGTGGAAACATTTTATAAAGTGGCTGCATAGCTATTCTTTACGTGTTAATTATTTTTTCCATTTGCATACTTCTGGAGCCTTTAATTAAGATATACGCCTGATGAAAATTTTGTTCGCGTAACCACCTGCCGGCTTCTGATGCATTATTGAGATAAAGGTAGTTATGTTTAACCAGCCTGAAATCGCCTCCAACCAATATAACCGCATGCCATTTAAATTGTTCCAGTAAATGCACAATATTCGCATGTTCTGCAAGGCTTTCTTCACCCAATTCCATCATACCGCCAATCATAACTACTTTTTCCTCTCCGGGCATTTTAGCAAAATTTTCAATGGCAGCCTTCATGCTGGTGGGGTTGGCATTGTATGCATCTAAAATAATGTGGTTGTTGTTGAATTGAATCAGTTGCGAACGGCTGTTATTGGGCTGATAAGCTTCAATGGCATCTTTTATTTTTTGTTCCGGCACCTTAAAGTGTTTACCTACGGCTACTGCACATAAAATATTGGGTAAATTGTAATCGCCAACTAAATGCGTTTGGATATGGCTGATTTCCTTTGTGCCTTTTGTAAGTTGTACCGATAGAAAATAATTGTTCTCCTGTATATTGCCAATAATATCTGCATTGGCCGTACCATAAGTTAGTTTAAGATGGATGCCTTTGCTCATTTCCTGTAAGTAATCATAATCAGCATTCATAAATACCATGCCGTTATGCGTTCTAATAAAATCATACAGTTCACCTTTGCCTTTGCGAACGCCTTCTATACCACCAAAACCTTCTAAATGTGCTTTGCCACAATTGGTAATTATGCCATGGGTAGGCATGGTATAAGTGCAATAACCGGCAATTTCTTTTTGGTGATTGGCACCCATTTCAATTACAGCTATTTGGGCATCTTGTTTTACCTGTAAAATACTGAGTGGTATACCAATATGGTTATTGAGGTTTCCCTGAGTAGTATAGCATTTAAAATGGCTACTCAACACAGCGCTCACCAATTCTTTTGTAGTGGTTTTTCCGTTGCTGCCTGTAATGGCCAAAAAGGGAATGTTGAATTGCTTTCTATGATGAAGAGCTAATTGCTGCAGGGTTTGCAGTACATCATTCACAACAAAAATACGATTATTGCTTATATCCGGTTGCTCATCTACAATTGCATAAGCTGCACCTTGTTGCAAAGCCTGTAGCGCAAAGGTATTACCGTTAAAATTGGGTCCTTTTAATGCAAAGAATATGTCATCTTTTTTTATTTTTCTGGTATCGGTTTGTACTTGCGGATATTGCAGATAAATTTGGTAGAGTGCGTCAATACTAATCATACAATAGGTTTATCATTTGTTTCAATATAAATTTAACTGAAAAGTTGTTTACGCAAGAACGCCATCTTTTTTTGAAGATGGCGTTTCATTTTTCCACTGATTAAGTGGAATTGCTGTATTTACCTTTCCTTTATCTTTTAGCTCTTCTTGCCGGGAAGAAGTTGCCTGTTTGTGCTTTTCTGGAAGTGCCTTCAGCAGCGCCATAATGCGTCATGGCACAACGGAAACCAATGGTACTGCTGCTTTGGTCTTCTTCTAAGAAGCGGCGGGTTCCGGGCGATAACCAGTAAGGTCTGTCGTTCCAACTGCCACCTTTTACTACTCTCGATTTATCTGAAATAAGTGTAGTAATACCATAGCCATAATTCACCCCACTTAAAGAGTCACCATCTAAATAATTTTTGGCATATGCTCTTTGGTAATTTCTTCTTTCTCTCAATGCTGAATCAGATTCTGGTACCATTACAATACGACCTAAACTATCTCTTAAATTGCCTGTTCCGCGGCTCATGTCCACTTTTTTGAAAACATTACCTCTGAAAGGATTAAAATCGTCTGCATCTAAGCTGGTTAATGGCCTATAAACATCGGCTACCCACTCGCTTACATTACCACTCATATTATAAATGCCAAAACCATTGGGAGCGAACGAAGTTACTTCGGCAGGAATGGCTGCATTGTCATTTAAACCACCGGCAACACCCATATTATCACCATTGCCTCTTTTAAAGTTGGCCAAAAATGCGCCCTGATAAGCACCTGCACGTGTAGAACGCAGGTTGTCAAATCCGGCATTTTTCCAGGCATAAATCTGTTTATTAGCAATATTCTCTTCTCCTCTGGTTTTCTTTCCTCTTTTTACCTGTGGGTTTTCAGCAATATAGCCGTAGGCTGCATATTCCCATTCGGCTTCTGTGGGTAAGCGATAGTCGCCATATAAAATACCATCATCAAATTTTACTGTGGTTCTGGGCCGGCCCTGTGCATCTTTTAAAGGGTTACTTTTAGAAGTAGCTAATTTACCTGGCTGTACCTGATATTCGCCCATTAAATAGGCTTTGGTATCAAAATTCTCCTGACCACCGCCATTCAATTCGGTTTTAATATTGTTTTTATTGATGTAGCCTTTCTTAATGAGTTCTAATTCATTTACCCGGTCGGTTCTCCAAACACAAAAATCGCTGGCCTGTTTCCAGTTTACACCTACTACCGGATAATAATTATAAGCGGGGTGGCGAAAATAATATTCTACATAAGGCTCATTATAGGCCAATTCACTTCTCCATACCAATGTATCGGGCTTTGCTGCCTCAATTACTTCGGGATAAGCAGTGGTATCGCTGAATACATTTTCTACCCAATACAAATATTCACGATAATGCACATTCGCAATTTCTGTTTTATCGATGAAAAAGGAATTCACCGTAACGCGACGGGGAATATTGTTCCAATCACCCATTACATCTTCTTGTGTAGCACCCATAGTGAAAGTACCACCCTGCACAAATACCAAACCGGGAGCTGTATTAATGTCTTTAGGTTTTGCTACATAAAAATTACCCTGTGTTTTGTCATTATAATTCCAGCCGGTAACAGCCGATTTTTCAGGTTTTTTCTTAAATACTTTACAAGAAGCAGCAGCGCCAATCAGCGACAATAATAACACACAGTTTCTTGCAGATGTAAGCAATTGCATGATATGAATTTTAAGGTTCTTAATCAGTAAAAGATAGAGGGTAAAGTTTTTGCGCTGTGCGAATATAGGCGATTTTTATACATGAATCATTTTATATGTAACAATCTACAGCCGAAAACCCTAATTTTAACCTTAAAAAAGGGGATTGCCGCAGTAATGATTATGCTAAATAAAACGATAAATTGTTTCCAGCCAAAAACAATTGCCTATTTTTTTAAAATTACCCTTGTTTTTTTTCTCCTAACTGCTGCTATAACGGTAAAAGCCCAAAGAAATTATGTGCCCAATTCAGTTTTATCTGCCGGTAATTGGTTCAAAATTGGGGTTACTAAAGCTGGCGTTTATAAAATAGATGTTGCCTTTTTAAAAAATATGGGCATAAATACCGCCAACCTATCGGCAGGTTCTTTACGCATTTATGGCAATGGCGGACAAATGTTACCCGAAAACAGTGCGATAACAAGAATAGATGATCTTTTTGAAAATGCTATTTGGGTAAATGATGGCGGCGATGGTATTTTCAATAACAACGATTATGTACTTTTTTATGCCGCGGGCCCGCATCAATGGATGTATGATGCTGCCAAACAGCAGTTCTTCTATCAAAAAAACCTGTACAGCGATACCGCTTTTTATTACATTACCATTCAACCTTCAGGAAAAAGAATTAGCACACAAGCAACTGCTTTAAGCCCAACTGTTTTAGTGAATAGTTTTACTGATCATTTTGCCATTGAAAACGATTCAGTAAACTTGTTAAACAGTGGTAAAGCATGGTGGAGTAGTCCGATGAGCCAAAATACCGGATTAACCAGAAATTATACTTTTCAGGTTCCGGGCTTTTTAAGCAGTGTGCCGGTTCAGGTAAATTATCATCTGGCCGGAAGAAGTGTAGGAGGGAACAGTGGTTTTTCGTTGAGTTTAAATGGCAATCTTTTTGCCATACCAACCATTACGGGGGTTTCAGGATATTTTTTAGATGCTTTTGCTACGGAGATTCAACAACAAATGCCTGTTAGTGTAACCAATGCAGATTCTGTTTTGAATGTAACACTACAATTTAATCCGGGGGTATCGGGTGCACAGGGTTGGTTGAATCAAATCGCATTGCAATGCAGAAGAAAATTAGCGGTATATAACGGGCAGCAATTGGTGTTTGCTGATCCTGTTTCAGTGGCAAATAATCAGGTAGCACAATTTCAGTTATTAAATGTTACGGCCAATACCCGGGTATGGGATATTACCCAGCCTTTGGCACCGGTTGAAATGAATACACAAATCATGAATCAGCAATTGTTATTTGTGCAACAGGCTGATTCTTTGAAACAATATGTTGCGTTTACTGCTGGGAATGCACTGTTGCCGATTGCTTTAGGGCAAGTTAATAATCAGAACCTGCATCATACCATTCCAACCGATTTTATGATTATTACCCACCCGCAGTTTGAAACACAGGCTGCTCAATTGGCTGCTTTTCATGTACAGCAATACCACCAACGGGTGCAGGTGGTTACCACACAGCAAATTTATCAAGAGTTTGGCAGTGGTATTAGTGATCCAACTGCTATCAGAGATTTTTTAAAAATGTATTTCGACACTTATGGTGCTGATTCTGCCAATCAATTAAAATATGTACTCTTATTTGGTGCCGCTTCTTTTGATTATAAAAACCGGATTCAACCAAATACCAATTATGTACCCTCTTATGAAAGTACGAATAGTTTAGAACCTTTAAATACTTATGTTACCGACGATTTTTTTGGATTATTAGGCAATACGAATGATATTAATCAGGTGAATGTTGCACCACCTCTGCGGCTGGCCATTGGGCGCTTTCCGGTGAGAACTCAAGCCGAAGCTACTACAATGGTCAATAAAATAATGCATTATCATACCAAAACTACTTTTGGTGCCTGGCGTAATCAGGCTGTTTTTGTGGCTGATGATAAAGATAATGACTTGCATTTGCAAGATGCAGAATCAATTGCGGCAGCAACTGCACAATATGATACAGCCATCAATGCAACCAAAATATATTTAGATTCCTATCCAATGGTGAGCGGAGCAGGCGGTAGCAGGTATCCACAGGTTAATGCTGCCATTGTTAGCCAGTTGTATAATGGGGCTTTAATTTTTAACTACAATGGGCACGGTGGTTACCAACAATTATCTAATTCGGCGGTTTTTGGGCAAACTGAATTGCAACAACTCAATAATCCGGATAAACTACCTTTATTTATTACGGCTACCTGTGATTTTGCTCCTTACGATGATCCAACCAAAAATTCATTGGGAGGTAGTTTGTTGTACAACGGTAATACCGGTGCTATTGCTTTGTTAACGACTACAAGGGTGGTGTTTGCATACAGTAACCAAATTATCAATAACAATTATATGCAAGCGGCTTTGCAACCGAATATATCGGGCAAATATCCTACATTAGGGGAATCTGTTTTAGCAGCCAAAAATACCACCTACCTAAACAGTGGTGATGTTTTAAATAACCGGAAATTCGCTTTACTGGGCGATCCTGCTATGCGGTTGGCTTTCCCTTCCCTTCAAATTAAAATGAATCAGTTAAACCGGCAGCCAATATCCGGGAATGATACATTAAAGGCACTGAATACCTATACATTTAGTGGCAATATTACCAATGCACAAGGCCAGATACAAAATACGTTTAACGGCAATTTATTGGCAACAATATTCGATAAACCACAGCAACTGCGCACTTTAGGGAATGATCCTGCCAGCCCCGTTACAACTTTTATGCAGCAAACCAATATTTTATACAAGGGTCAGGTTTCTGTTAACAATGGCAGTTTTCAGGTAAGTTTTGTGGTGCCAAAAGATATTAATTATAAGGTTGGGAATGGAAAAATAAGTCTGTATGCCTGGAATGATACACAGGATGCATCCGGATATTCCACACAATTTTTAATAGGCGGTGGCGATACCTTACCATCATCAGATACTGCCAAACCCAAGATAAAAGTATTTTTGAATGATACACTTTTTAGAGAAGGAAGTGCCGTTGGCAGCAACCCATTGTTATTGGTGCATCTGTTCGATTCGTTGGGTATCAATACTATCGGTGCCGGGATAGGACACGATATTACTGCGGTGTTAGATGGCAATAGCAATAATCCTATTGTATTAAATAGTTTTTATGAAGCTTTGCCCAATAGTTATCAGGCCGGCACCATTCAATACCAGTTAAACGGACTAACTCCCGGGCCACACACCTTAACTATAAAAGCCTGGAATGTAGCCAACTATGCACGATCAGTCACTATTCATTTTATTGTTAGTGCGGCGGTACCACCGAAAATATTATCCGTATACAACTATCCTAATCCCTTTAGCAGTCAAACCACATTTCGTTTGGTGCACAATATGGATGCGCCGGAAATAAAGGTAGAAATTGATGTTTTTAGCATGAATGGCAGTTTAGTGGCAAGGTTATTGCAAACTTTGCCCAATTCTTCCGGAGGAGTAGTAGAACTGAACTGGGACGGGCGGGGATTGAACAACAAAAAAATCTTGAATGGTTTGTATTTTTATCATATTATTGCATCCTCCAATACAGGAAAAGCTGCGGCGACAGCCAAATTGATTATTCACTAAATTGCTTGAATGAGTTAACTCTACCTCTAATTTTTTTGACCCTAAGGGTATATTTATCACATCAAAATTTGTTATGAGAATAAGGATATTCTATTTGCTTCTGGTGTTCTGCATGCTGCGCATTTCTGTATTTGCACAAACCCAAACTGTGAATGTAACCACAACTGCTGTACCTTTTTTACGTATTTCATCCGATGCACGAGCCAGTGGTATGGGCGATGTGGGTATTGCTACTTCACCTGATGCCAATGGTATGTATTGGAACCGGGCAAAATTGCCTTTTTCTAAAAAAGATAATTCAATTGCTGTTACCTACTCGCCCTGGTTTAGAGACTTGGGATTGAATGATGTGTATTTGGCCAGTATCGCTGGTTATCATCGCTTAGATGATGAACAGGTTATTTCTGCCTCTGTTCGTTATTTTAGTTTAGGCAATATTCAGTTTGCTGATGCCAATGGAAATTTATTAGGTTCGTCAATGCCCAGAGAATTTGGAATTGATTTCGGTTATTCCAGAAAGCTTTCCAGTCAATTGGGTATCGGTGTGGCGCTGCGTTATATTAACAGTAGCCTTGCATCCGGTGATCCAAATAACAGCGGTGTAATTTATAAAGCAGGTTCTTCTGTAGCGGGTGATGTTACTCTGTACCATATTGCAGCTGATACTACAAAAAATTATTTTACATGGGGTGTTACCTTAAGCAATTTGGGTTCTAAAATTAGTTATACCAATGATGCCAATACCAAAGATTATATTCCTGCTAATTTAGGCCTGGGTGCAGCTTACAAGGCACGCTTAGATAAATTTAATAGCATCACTTTTGCAGTTGATTTGAATAAATTATTGGTGCCTACTTATGACTCTACTACAGCACCAACCTATTATACCCAAAGCGTTTTCTCCAGTTGGTTTAAATCGTTCAACGATGGCAGTAACCAACTCACTTCCTGGTTAATTTCTGCAGGTGCAGAATATAATTATGATAATACTTTCTTTATCAGAACCGGATATTTTTATGAAAATAAATATCGGGGTAACAGAAATTACCTAACCTTTGGTTTGGGGCTGAATTACCAAAATATTGGCATTAATCTCTCTTATTTAGTGGCGTCAGGATATGTAACTACACGTAACCCATTATCTAATACCATCAGAATTGGGCTGAACTTTGACTTAGCTAATAATGGTTCAGGTAAAAAAAACAATTTGAATTAGTAATAGTCCGACTAAGTATGCCCGTATTTTTTAATATTCACAGTACAAACATTTTGCCGGGTTGGATTGTAACATTATGTTGCCGGTTTTATATTTACTGAAAAAATATCTTTCAATTATTAAAATAGTTGTATGCGTATAGGTTTTGGCATTGATTTTCATCAGTTGGTAACGGATAGGGATTTCTGGTTAGGTGGTGTGCATATTCCTTACTATAAAGGTGCCTTGGGGCATTCAGATGCCGATGTATTGTTGCATGCAATTTGCGATGCATTATTGGGTGCAGCCTGTTTAGGTGATATTGGTGTGCATTTTCCGGATACTTCTCCTGCATATAAAAATATTGACAGTAAAATATTGTTACAGAAAACAGTGGCACTCATTGCAGAAAAGGGTTATAAAATTATCAATATCGATTCCAGTATATGTCTGGAATCGCCTAAAATAAAACCTTATATTCCTCAAATGCAGGAAGTTATTGCAACAGCATGTCATTTAACTTCTGAAGAAGTTTCCATTAAAGCAACCACTACCGAAAAAATGGGCTTTGTAGGTCGTGAAGAAGGACTGGTAGCTTATGCAACTGTATTAATTCATCGGCCACAGCCTTTAGTAATATGAGGAGTCAAGATCTGTTTACGCATAACAAAATCTGAAAACAGTTATTAACAGGATAGGAGCTGGTTATTTTTATTGCCTCTATTCTGCTTAATAAAATTAAAACCCGCAGCTAATGAAAGCAACGGGTTTTTTGAATCAACCAAACAATCAATATTAATATTTTAATATTTGTTTTACTGTAGTGCCATCCTTATGTGCTACTCGTAACATATATGTTCCTGCAGGTAAGGTTTGAATGGGTAAACTAATTACCTGACCCTTATTCACCTGTTTTGCAACCTGTTGCTGCAACATTTGTCCGTTTAAATCCATTAATTGAATTTGTAAGCGGCTGTTAATGTTTTTGTTAAACATAAAACGGATTTGCTGATGACCGGGATTGCCTAACAATGTGAGTAAATTGGGATCATTATTTACCGGATTTACCGCAGTAGCTGTTCCAAAATTAAAACGAACATAAATGGGGTAATGGTCGGATGTATTGTTGGATAAATAATCCGGAATTACAGTGGTTACGTCTGTTCTAACCTTGGCAGAATTGTTGATGTAGCTACCTAATAAACTACTTGAAATGATATTGTGGTCAATCATTCCCGGATAATCAATAGTAGAAGTAAATCCTTGATAATCCAAGGGTAATGTTACTGCTTTGTAGAATTTGGTTCCAACAGAATCTTTTAAAATAGGATCCCATGAAGTAACCGGGCCTGAACCTGTAGAAATGGTACTGACCAAATCATCATTGTAATCGCCCAGAATCATTACATTACTGTTGCTAAAGCTGGCATCCAAACTATCTTTCATTTCTTTTACACCGGCATACCTTCTGTCATAATCAGATGCAGTGCTACCAGATTTTGCATGTATCAGGAAGAAGTTGATGGTTTTAGTAACCCCATTTTTAGTAACATTGGCAGTTACCAAATAAGGTACCCGGCCATTGGCCCAATTGCTGACTGCGGTAATGCTGCTTAGCATAAAGCCGCGTCCCGATACATTGCTTACGATATCCTTTTTATATAGGAGTGCTAATTTCTGGCCACTTAACCAATTGCTTCCAGTTGGGGTAGCGGCACCGGTACAGAATGGAGAAATGGTGTAGCCCCAGTTACTGCCTAAAGAATCTGCCAATCTTCTAAATCTGGCAGTGTCTACTACTTCCGGCAATGCATAGATATCTGCATCTAAGTAGCGGAGTACTTTTTTTACATTGGTTTCCTGTAAATTTTTATCAGAAGGACCAAAGCCATTGCTACCGAACCATTCAATATTCCAGTTTACAATATCAATGGTATTGCTTCGGTTTACACTATTACCATACATTCTGGTGAAGTTTTTAGAAATAGAACCAATTGCAAAATTCAACTGGCCACTGTATTCTACATTGTTTTGTGTAGGAGCAAACCGAACAAAAGCTGTAATATTGGTTTGCTCTAATTCATTTACAGTGTATTGTATGGTACCTGTATATGTAATGCTATCTTTTGAAACCTGAAATTGTGCAGGTGCAGTAATGGTTAAATTGCCATTGGCATCTATCACTGTAAATTGGAATGCTTTACCGGCACTTACAGCTCCGGCAGCAGCATATCCTAAAAACAAATTATCCGGTTGAACTGTCAAAGTGGGTTGTGGCGCCTGTGTACTGTTAAATACATGAATATTATCTATTGTACTGCGTGGTGCACCATCAGTTGGGCTGGAGGCATATCTCCAGGCAATAAAAGTATTTGTTGATTTAAAGTTTGTCAGATTAATACTATCACACTTTGTCCATGTATCTGAATTAATAGGCGGGAAATGACCATTGATTTCGGTCCAGGTGGCGGCAGATGGATTACCGGTTCCTGAATAATTGGTTGAAACCAACAGTTTTAATTGCGGGCCATTGTATTTGGTTCTGTTGTAGAATTCTAATAATGGAATGTTGAAACCGGTTAAATCTAATGGCGGACTCATCAGCCAGTCGTCATTTAATTGTGCACTGCCCCCACCAAATCCATTGATCTGAATACCATGGCCCTGATAACCATAAATGGTGCAATTCCAGGTTGAATCGCCAACTGCGCTGAATTGGGTAAAGCCATCGGGTAAGCCATTGCTACAGTTATTCAGATTGAATAAGTAATCGGGGCTTTGTGTGGTAAATGTCCAGTATGTGCTATCCTTAAATCCGGCAAATGCATTGCCCGACAAATCCCGAAAAGCACTGTCAGAAATTTGTACATAATATTTTTTGCTAAAACCTAAATTGGCAATTGCCGAAAATTGAACTATACTATCCTGTGCTGTTGCATTGGCAACGGGAATGGTTTGTACCAAACTATCATTACTTACTTGTTTAATGAGCAGGCTTCCAGAACCCAATACAATGCCTTCATTGAAATGAATGGCGAAATTTGGTTTGTTGGGTATATTCACAGCGCCATTAGCGGGGGTGAGGCTCATAGCCAAAGGTGGTACTGTATCGTTACTGGCAGTTGTAAATTGCCAATTATTCCCATTTTTACCGGCGTAAGCGTTATTGGAAAAATCGGCAAATGCGCCTGCATCAATATTTATTTTATAATGTTTTAGTGGTTGTAATCCGGTGGTAATGGTAACAATATTGCTGTTTATAGCAACAATACTACTATCCACACCAATGATATCTGTCACATGGTCAGTCGTGTTTTCTACCAGAATATTTCCTGTGGCTGCTACTACCGGTTCGCTGAAATAAATTTTCAAAGGCAATACAGATGAAACACCGGTGGCTCCATTTTGAGGAATTAGTAAAGTATCAACCGGTGGAATGGTATCTGCAGGTATATCATTCCAACTTAAGCTAAAATTATCAATGGCAGAAGTAGCCCGGTTACTGCTGCCGGTACTGGCACTTAATGTGGCAATTCTAATCCATACAGTGTCATTAATATCATCTAATGAAGTACCGAAATTCACGTTCACCAATGTATCATAAAATTTTCTGTTACCGGTTACTAAAGGGGTAGGTGTGGAGGTTACCGTATTAAAACTGTTAGGATTGGTGCCCTTTGCATATTGCACTAAAAATGTTGTATTGCGGGGTGACGTGCTGTCGAGTGATTGTAAATTAAAACTCAAAGCAAAATCTTTTTTCCCTTTTGTATTTACAACCTGAAATACAAATGCAGCACCCGGATCGCCAAAACTACCGGTTTGGCGAACGCCCAAAGCACGGTTGGTGGTAGTCGACTGTGTGGCAGGTGGGGTACTGGCTGTTAGTCCGGTAGCCGAAGCATAGTTGCCAAACCGGCCTGATGTGCTATTC
>NZ_LUHG01000067.1 GCF_001623405.1 Hydrotalea flava | reverse complement strand
ACCCTTAAGTGTGGGTTTAAATTGTGCACTGGGCGCAGCAGAAATGCGCAGCCATATTGAGGAGTTATCGCAAATTGCTGCCGCATACACCTCTGCCTACCCTAATGCCGGCCTGCCCAATGCCATGGGCGAATACGATGAACAACCACACGAAACGGCACATTTTATTGAAGAATGGGCAAAACAGGGCTATGTAAACATTGTTGGGGGTTGCTGTGGTACCACGCCTGAACACATAAAGCATATTGCCGATAATGTAAAAAACATAAAGCCGAGGCCGTTACCTATTGTTGAAAACGAAATTGTATAATCCTATACAAAAGTGTAAAATATTGTTATGAGTGAGCCAATTGTAATACATCCTTATTTGCGTTTAGCCGGGCTGGAACCCTTAGTGGTGCGACCCGAAACCAATTTTGTGAATATTGGAGAGCGTACCAATGTAACCGGTTCAAAAAAATTTGCCCGGCTTATTCGCGAAAATAAATTTGAAGAAGCGCTTTCTGTTGCCCGGCAACAGGTTGAAAATGGTGCGCAGGTGTTGGATGTAAATATGGATGATGCCATGTTAGATGGCGTATTAGCCATGACAACATTTTTAAACCTGTTACAGGCTGAACCCGATATTGCCAAAATTCCCATCATGATCGATTCATCTAAGTTTGCCATTATTGAAGCAGGCTTAAAATGTGTACAGGGAAAATGCATCGTCAATTCTATCTCCTTGAAAGAGGGAGAAGAAAAATTTATTGAACAGGCCATCATTTGTAAATCATTTGGTGCAGCAGTGGTGGTAATGGCTTTTGATGAAGCAGGCCAGGCCGATACCCTGCAACGCAAAGTAGAAATTTGTAAACGTGCTTATCAAATTCTTACAGAAAAAGTGCATTATCCGCCTCAGGATATCATTTTCGATCCAAATATTTTCGCCATTGCTACCGGTATTGAAGAACACAATAATTATGCAGTAGATTTTATAGCAGCTACCCGTCAAATAAAACAACTAATGCCTTTCGCAAAAGTAAGCGGTGGCGTTTCAAATGTATCTTTCTCGTTTAGAGGGAATGATGTGGTGCGTGAAGCCATACATGCCGTATTCCTGTATTATGCTATTCAGGCAGGTATGGATATGGGTATCGTCAATGCAGGACAGTTAGCTGTGTACGATGAAATTGAACCTACATTAAGACAGTTGTGCGAAGATGTGGTGCTGAACCGGAATAATGACAACAACCAGGCTACTGAAGCCCTGATTGCTTATGCCGAAACCGTAAAAAGCAAAGGGAAAACAATTGTTAAAGATGAAGCCTGGCGCAATGCCCCTGTTGAAGAACGTCTGAAACATGCACTCGTAAACGGCATTACCGATTATATTGATGTAGATACTGAAGAGGCTCGCTTACAATATTCGCAGCCTTTAGATGTAATTGAAGGCCCTTTAATGGATGGCATGAACGTAGTGGGCGATTTATTTGGCGCCGGAAAAATGTTTTTACCGCAGGTGGTAAAAAGTGCAAGGGTAATGAAAAAAAGTGTGGCTATTTTAACACCTTATATTGAAGCTGAAAAAGAGATACGTAAACAGGCACATTTGGCAGCAGGCACCGAAAATACAGAAGCAGCAGGTGCGGCAAAAATATTGTTGGCTACTGTTAAAGGTGATGTACACGATATTGGTAAAAATATTGTAGGCGTGGTATTGGGCTGTAATGGTTATGATGTAATTGACTTAGGCGTGATGGTGCCCACCGATAAAATTTTAGATACCGCTATTAAAGAAAAGGTAGATATTATTGGTTTGAGTGGATTAATCACTCCTTCACTCGATGAAATGGTGCATGTAGCCAAAGAAATGAAACGCCGCAATATGCAGCAGCCATTGCTGATTGGAGGTGCCACTACTTCACGCATACATACTGCCGTTAAAATTGCACAGGAATATCCAAATGGTGTAGTGCATGTGTTAGATGCTTCCAGAAGTGTAACAGTAGCAGGTGCTTTATTAAGTGCAGAACAAAAAGATGCTTTTTTACAACAAACTGCTGCTGAGTACCATAAATTACGTGAATCATTTTTAAATAAAAAGCCCGTAAAACAATACATCAGCTATCAGGAAGCGCTGACACATAAAACCAAAATAGATTGGAACAATTATACTGCTATTACTCCAAAATTTACAGGCAATAAAGTTTTTGATGATTTTTCTTTAGATGAATTAAGGCCTTTTATTGATTGGAAACCCTTCTTTATCGCATGGGAAATGCACGGAAACTTTCCGGATATTTTAACCGATGAGGTGGTGGGCGTAGAAGCTTCAAAATTGTATAAAGATGCCAATGCCTTATTAGATAAAATTATTCAGGAAAAATGGCTTACAGCAAAAGGTACCATTGGGTTTTATAAAGCTGGTAGCCATAACGATACCCTGTTGGTGCAGCATGGTAATACAATCATTCATTTAGAATGCCTGCGGCAGCAGGTAAAAAAAGCTGCTGATCAGCCTAATTTATCGCTGGCCGATTTTGTGAAACCTGCCAATTCAATTGAACAGGCTGCTGATTATATAGGTGCATTTGCCGTTGCCATTCATGGTATTGAAAAACATATTAAAAAGTTTGAGCAGCAATACGATGATTATAATAAGATCATGTTACAGGCATTGGCCGATAGGCTGGCTGAAGCTTTTGCAGAATGTTTGCATTATAAAGTTAGAACCGACTATTGGGGTTATGCTTCTAATGAACAGCTGAGCAATGATGATTTAATTCATGAAAAATACCAGGGTATTCGCCCGGCACCGGGTTATCCTGCCTGCCCCGACCATACCGAAAAATATAAGTTGTTTGCTTTGCTCAATGCTACTGAAACAACCGGCATACAATTAACCGAATCACTGGCAATGTATCCGGGAGCAGCAGTTTGTGGCTGGTATTTTTCGCATCCGCAAAGCCAGTATTTTGGTATTGGCAAAATTCAGCGCGATCAGTTGGAAGATTATGCACAACGTAAAAACTGGCCGTTGGAAGAAGCGGAAAAATGGCTAAGTCCGGTATTAGAATAGGTTGTACGCATTTAATTATGCTGTACAAAGAATGAATATTAAAATTAATTGAATGCTGTAGCTGTAAAAAATTAGGCATATCTGCTGCATTTTGTATAGTTTCGCTCCCCGATAATCAAATTTTTTTATTATGTCATTAGTTGTTGTCGGTTCTATGGCTTTTGATGCCATTGAAACGCCTTTTGGAAAAAGCGATAAAATAGTAGGAGGTGCTGCCACTTATATAGCCTGGTGTGCCACTAATTTTACACCGGTTAAACAAATTTCTATAGTAGGGGGCGATTTTCCGGCAGAGGAATTGAGTGCTTTGAAAGCAAGAGGCGTTGATTTAGAAGGTGTGCAAATTAAAAAAGAGGAAAAATCTTTTTTTTGGAGTGGCCGCTATCATATGGATATGAACAGCCGCGATACATTAATTACCGAATTAAATGTGCTTGCCAATTTTGAACCCAAAGTGCCCGAAAGTTATCAGGATTGCGAATTTTTAATGTTAGGAAATTTGGTGCCATCCGTTCAGCGCAGTGTAATTGAACAATTACGCCAAAGACCTAAACTCATTGTAATGGATACTATGAATTTTTGGATGGATACCATGCCGGAAGAACTGGAAAAAACCATTGCTATGGTAGATGTTTTGATGGTAAATGATAGTGAAGCCCGACAGTTAAGCGGTCAATATTCTTTAGTAAAAGCTGCAGCCACCATCTTAAGAATGGGCCCTAAATTTTTAGTGATTAAAAAAGGGGAACATGGTGCATTGTTGTTTCATGATAACAAAGTTTTCTTTGCTCCTGCATTGCCGTTAGAGGAAGTGTTTGACCCAACCGGTGCCGGCGATACTTTTGCCGGTGGCTTTATTGGTCACTTAGCCAAAACAAAAGATATTTCATTTGAAAATATGAAAACGGCAATTATTATTGGTTCGGCATTGGCCAGTTTTTGCGTAGAAAAATTTGGCACTACCAAACTTCGTGAAATTTCAGCAAACGATATTACTGAGCGTATTGAAGAATTTGTACAATTGGTACACTTCGATATTAACCTGCAATAAAGGAAATTGAATGAAATGAATCGGGGCCGGAATACTGAAATGTATTTCGGCCTTTTTTTATAAATCGCCCAATTGTGGTCTGATGATGATTTCTTCCACACAAGCCTGTGCCGATAAATGTGCAGCCGTAAATATTAAATTGGCAATATCCTTTACTTCCATAATGCGTTGTGGGTCAATTCTACTGCCATACCAGCTTTCGGTATATACAGCGCCGGGCATTACAGCCGTTACTTTTACATGATGCGATTTTAACTCTTCACGTAAATTTTTACTGAATCCCAATAAAGCAAATTTACTAATACTATATGCTCCTCCGTTAGGATAGGCATTTAATGATGCAATTGAACAAATATTAAAAATATGTCCTTTTTTTTCTGATATCATTGCAGGGGCAATGATTCTGGTTAAATGATAAGCGCTAAAAAGATTTACCTGCATTAAATCCATCAGGGTACCTTCCGGTTCAGTTAAAATAGAGCCGGGCTTATATTGGCCGGTATTATTTACCAGAATATCCGGTGCGCCAATACCCAGGCACCAATCACCAAAAGCAGCTACTTCATTGTAATCAGACATATCCGTTGCCCTGAAATGAATGGTTGATTGCGGGTATTTTTGTTGCAATTCATCTGCTGTTGCCTCAAGTGTTACTGCATTTCTGGCACATAACAATAAGGTATACCCCTGGTCGGCAAATTTTCCTGCAATCGCTTTTCCCATTCCTTTTGAAGCGCCGGTAATAATGATATTCATGGCATTGCTGGTTAATTGGTAATAAATTCTGTTACATTTGTTCTCAAATATCGCACATTATTCAGAATAGGTAATATGAAATATCAACATATATTTTTTGATCTTGATCATACGTTATGGGATTTTGAAGCCAATGCAAAAGCTACACTGCAGGATTTATATGCGCTGCATCAGTTGTCAGACAAAGGTATTGATTCATTCAACCATTTTTTTGAACGCTACAGTTATCATAACGAACGTTTATGGGATAGATATACCAAAGGGTTTATTAAACAGGATGAATTGCGTTGGAAAAGAATGTGGCTTGCTTTATTAGATTTTAAAATTGCAGATGAGCCACTTTCCCGGCAAATGGCTGTTGATTTTTTAGAAAGATTGCCATTCAAGAATGCAGTTTTTCCCTACACCAATGAAATACTCATTTACCTTACACAAAAAGGCTATCAGTTACACCTCATTACCAATGGCTTTGAAGCTGTTCAACACAAAAAATTATACAATGCCGGCTTGCAGGGTTATTTTAAAAAAGTAATTACTTCTGAGGTTTCCAATAGCTTAAAGCCCAATAAAGAAATTTTTTTATTTGCAATGGAACAAGCCGGTGCAGTTGCAGAAAACAGTATTATGATTGGCGATAATTTAGATGCTGATATTCAGGGTGCAGTGAATGTGGGTATGGATAGTATTTTTGTAAATCATTTGGGCATAGAGCCACATATTCAGGCCACTTATGCAGTAAGTCATTTACAGCAATTGGAAAATATTTTATAATTTTAGGAAATTAAAAACCGGTTGCTCATGTTTGAATGGGCAGCCGGTTTTTTATGGGAATCAAAATATTTCTTATTGATACATGGCAGTAGTTCCAGACTTTTTACAACAATCTTTTTTGCAGACTTTTTTGCACTCTTTTTTAGAACAGTCTTTACAATCTTTATTTTTGCATTTCTTTTTTCCACTATCCCGGGCAATTACGGTTCCTGCCAATAACAGAACCACTATTCCTGCAGTAGCAAATTTTTTCATGTGTTGATGATTTGTTTGGATTAAAATTAAGAAAATTTTAATTATTTGTACTGCCACAAATGTTAAATATTAAAAGTCCAAGTGGCTAAAACGGTTACTCCGCCCTGTACTTGTTGGTTAAGTTTTACTTTAATATTGGTATGTAAAGGCAATATAACATCTACCCGGCTGCCAAATTTAATAAAACCATATTCAGCACCCTGTTGCACTTTATCGCCCACTTTTGTATAATTACAAATGCGTTTGGCTAAAGCTCCGGCAATTTGTTTGTATAATACTTCACCATAACCATTTCTAACTACCACACTCCAACGTTCATTTTCAGTAGAGCTTTTCGGGTGCCAGGCTACCAGATACTTTCCTTTGTGGTATTGGTTGTAAACAATTTCACCACTCATTGGGTTTCTGTTTACATGAACGTTGGCAGGGCTCATAAAAATGCTTACCTGAATACGTTTATCTTTAAAATATTCAGTATCTGTTATTTCCTCAATCACCACAACTTTCCCGTCTGCCGGACAAATAATGGCATTGTCCTGTATGGTTAATGTGCGATGCGGTATCCTGAAAAATGAAATAATAAATAATAACAAAATCAGAGTAATGATAAAAATGGCAATGGACAGCCATAGTACTGCGCCGCTTAAAAATGCAAATGATAAAACATTGATGAGCCCGAACAGCAAACTGGCAATGCCTATAGTACGGTAACCTTCGTGGTGTATTGTCATTCTAATTGGTTATGCCGCAAAGTTAATAGATGCAGGGTAAATTTGTAAATTCAGTGTTCTATTGGTTTTTGCATATCCCGGATAATAGAATAGTACCCATTTTAATTTTAAATTCAAAATTGGTTGTTGAATAATTTTAGGAGCATAGTTAATACAATCTGCTTAATTTCAATTCTTGAATGAAAGTGGGCTTTGATGCAGTAATTTTTAAAATATTGTTCCAGTAGCCTTCAGCATCTAATCGTTAAATATTGTATAATGAAAAGTAGTTATGTTTTTTTAGGAATGGTATGGTTAATGACTTTTTCAATGGTGCAGGCACAAAGCATACAGCAAAAAGGTTCATTAAACGGCAATTGGCAGGCATTTGCGCCACTCAGTTATCAGGGTAATGGAAGTGTATACCGTTCTGCTAATGGCGCTCCGTTAGCAGATTATTGGCAAAATAGAAGTGATTACAAAATACATGCAACTTTAGATACTGTGCAGAATATACTCACTGCTTCCGAAACAATTACCTATACCAATAACAGTCCCGATGCGTTAAATATTTTGTGGTTGCAATTGGACCAAAATACCTATTTACCCAATGCCCGTTCTCAATATTATACCAATCGTATCCGAAATGAATCTACAAATGGTTTTCAAATTGCATATGTGCAAATTGAAGAGAATGGAAAATTGCAGCAGGTAAACTATTTGGTGAATGATACCCGTATGCAGATACAATTATCAAAAGCGCTGGCAGCAAAAAATGGTAAAATTTTCATTCATATTCAATATCAATATCAGATTCCAGGTGCATTTGGCGGTAGAACCGATTATGTTGCTACGCAATATGGTAAAATTTTTGAGATAGCACAATGGTACCCAAGAATGTGTGTATACGATGATTTGGAGGGATGGAGTACTTTGCCATTTTTAGGTAGTGGAGAATTTTATTGTGATTATGGCGATTACGATTACACCATTACGTTACCTGCAGGAATGATTGTGGCCGGTAGTGGCAAATTGCAAAATCCAGAAGAGGTATTAACTCCATTGCAACGGAGCAGGCTTGCTGAAGCTGCAAAAAGTAATCAAACGGTATGGATTAGAACACTTCCCGAAGTGCAGCAACAACCTGTACTGAAAGGTAACAAAACCTGGCATTTTAAAATGTTCAATACACGAGATGTGGCGTTTGGTGCATCAAAAGCATATATATGGGATGCGGCAAAAGTAAATTTACCAAGTGGTAAAAATTGTATGGCCATGTCGGTTTATCCGGTCGAAAGTATAGGGGATAGCGCATGGGGCAGGGCAACTGAATACTTAAAAAAATCAATTGAATATTTTTCGGAAAAATGGTTTGAATATCCCTATCCGGTAGCCATTAACGAGGCAGGAATTGCCGGTGGAATGGAATATCCGGGAATTGTATTTGATGGCATTACCGATAAAGGAAAAGAATTATACTGGGTAACTGCGCATGAAATTGGCCACAACTGGTTCCCCATGATTGTAGGATCTGATGAACGCAGGTATCCCTGGATGGATGAAGGCTTTAACACATTTATTGATGTGTATGCATCTGATGTGTTTAACCATGGCGAATATGCTCCTAAAAGAGATGGCGAGTATGCACCGGATAGCGGTAATCCTGCAGATGAAATAGTGCCTTATTTATCTGATCCGCATGCTCCGGTAATGATGACCAGGGCAGATGGTATTCCCGAAAAATATCGGCATCCTATGGTATATTTTAAACCGGCGTACGGGTTGGTTTTATTGCGTGAAGTAATTCTGGGTCCTGATAGATTTGATGCAGCTTTTAAGCACTACATTCAGCAATGGGCTTATCGGCACCCTGCACCATTCGACTTTTTCAACACCATGAATAATCAGGGTGGCGAAGATTTATCGTGGTTTTGGCGGGAGTGGTTTTTTGACAATCAATCGCTCGATCAATCCATTGAAAATGTTGTGTATACAAATCAAAACCCGGCTGATGGTATAGATGTTACCCTTATAAATTTGCAATCCATGGTAATGCCAATACCCTTGGAGGTTGAATACACAAATGGCGAAAAAATGCAATTGCAGTTGCCGGTAGAAACCTGGTTGCAAGGCAATCACAGAACGGTACATCTTGCTACCAGCAGTCTCGTAAAAAGCATTGTTATTGATCCCCAAAAGCTGTTACCTGATGAAAACAGAAAGAATAATGTATTTATGATGGCAACTGTGCAGCACAATTCAAAATAAATTTTATGGTAAATTTCCATACAGTATTGTGCAAAAAATATTGGCAGCAATTCTAAATGAATGAATAACTTTGAGTGAAAATCTGCTGAAATTGGCTGCTAACAATAGTATATTCAATTGTAATATTGCTGAATTGCAGTACCAAATAGCCTCTTATGAAGATGAGACTGCTTACAAGAAATTATTTTTTTGTGTCTTCCCCTCTCTTCAAAATCATGCCTATGCTATTTTGCAATCAAGACAATTAGCTGAAGAGGTTGTTTCAGATGTATTAATTGAAATTTGGAAACGCAGGGCAACCTTACTTGAAATAGAGAATTTAAGACTTTACCTGTTCGTGAGTGTTAGAAATGGCGCGTTAAAAAAATTACAGCAGGAGAAAAAAACATCTCGATACCAACCCATTCATGAGTTGAAGGTAGAATTGATTTCTGAATACATTCAACCGGATGAAACCCTTCAGCTTTCAGAAACAGCGCAACAATTAAAAGAAGCCATTCAACAATTACCACCACAATGTAAACTCATTTATAAACTGGCCAAAGAAGATCAGTTGAAATATCGGGAAATTGCCAGTATACTTCAAATCAGTGTAAAAACAATTGATCATCAATTGGCCATTGCACTTCGAAAGCTGGCAGAACGGCTTTCTATTTCCCGCAAACAAAAAAAATAATGATCCCCCTTTAGGGGATTTTCTTTTTTGAATACTCTTATTGATACAGAACTATGGAGAAAAATGACAGAATATGGCAATTATTGGCACGTAAGCTTACCAAAGAAGCTACGGAAGCTGAATTGGAAGAATTGGCCGGCCTTTTAAAACAAGATGAAGTCAATGCTTTAGTTGCTGCCATTCTTGAAGAAAACTGGCAAACATATCCGGATGTGGATATGGAATTTTTAGATGCCACTTTCTTATTGCACCTGCAACGTATGCAGGAGCAAGGTATAACAATGGGAACTGCTCATCAGAGAGATTCAACTGTTATTCATTCTGCACAACCACTTCATAGCAAACAACGTATCAATAAATACATGACAGCCGGTGTTTTCTCATTTATTTTGATATTGCTTATTGCAGGTTGGTGGCGTTTTTCAGAAAACAAGCAGCAGCCCATTCCACAACCTGCCGTTAAAACAGTAGAAATACCCAATGAAATTGTTACAAAAAATGCATCTAAAACAAAAATTATATTACCAGATGGTTCTACCGTTTGGCTCAATGCCGATAGTAAATTATGGTATTATAAAAGTTTTGGAAATGTACAACGTGAAGTTTATTTAACCGGTGAAGCATTTTTTGATGTTACAAAAAATGCTGCGAAACCCTTTATCATCCATACCAAACTGATTGATGTAAGGGTATTAGGTACCTTATTCAATGTACGTTCATATCCGAATGATAAAACCGTAGAAACCAGTCTGGTAAGGGGTTTGGTGCAGGTTACTTTGCATAGTCGCCCGGATGAAAAGTACTTTCTGAAACCCAATGAAAAATTAGTAGTGTTGAACGTGCCTGATTCTGTAAATGCACCGAAAAACATACAACCTGTTTTGAAAAATTTAGATGATAATCTTGTTGCCATTAAAAACTTAACACCGCTACAACAGGATGATTCATTAAAAATTGAAACTGCATGGACTAAAAACCGATTATGTTTTATAGATGAAAACTTTGATGAAGTGGCGCACCAGTTGGAACGTTGGTATGATGTGCAATTCGTATTTAAAAACGATAAATATAAAAATATACGACTGAACGGTTCTTTTGTAAATGAAACGCTAACTCAAGCGCTTGATGCGTTAAAATTTTCTACCAATTTTCATTATGAAATAAAAGATAAAACGGTTACCATTTATTAATTCAAATTAAAAACGACTGCCTATGCCCATCCTCAACTCCGGTTAAATCAACAACTATATTCAAAAAAAAGCGGGAAATGCTGCAACATTCCCCGCCGGAAAAACACCAGAATGCTTGCTATGAATAGCAGGTTCTTAGCATTATTCACTTATTCAAACACTAATGTATGAAAAAATCGATTGCTGTTGCAGGGAAGTTGCGTCTTCCCTTAAAGCCATTAATTTATATGAAACTAACACTACTACTTAGTATTTTTTGCATTTTTAATGCCACTGCCGGTACTCATGCGCAAACGGTTTCTGTAAAAATGAATAAAACAGAAATAGCCAAAGTGCTGGGAAATATTGAGAAGCAGGGCGGATACAGATTTTTATTCAACAGCCGCTTGAAAGACCTGAAGGAAAAGGTAAACCTCAACGTTAACAATGCGGCCATTGAAACTGTGCTTGACCAATTATTTGCCGGCACCAGTTTAACCTATAAAATTTTAAGCAATAATTTAATTGCCATTCGTTCTGATAATCCTGATGAACAGGATATTAAAATAACGGGAAAAATTGTAAACGAAAAAGGAGAACCGTTAAGCGGCGTAAGTATTTCCATTCAGGGTACATCAAAAGGTACGGTTACCGATAATAATGGTAATTACTCATTGAATGTTGCGCCTAATGCGGTTTTAATTGTTTCCTATATTGGCTATACCACACAGGAAGTAAAAGTAAATAACCAGAATGTGATTAATATATCATTGGTTGCTTCCGAAAAACAGTTAGATCAGGTAGTGGTAGTGGGATATGGTACCCAACGTAAACAGGATGTAACCGGTTCTATTGTACAAATTAAAGGTTCTGAAATTTCAAAACAGGCATCTGTAAATCCAATCAGTGCATTACAGGGTAAAGTAGCGGGTGTACAAATTACCAATTCTGGCGCACCCGGCAGTGCACCGCAAATCAATATAAGAGGTTTGGGTACTTATTGGTCAAATACCGGCCCCTTATATGTGGTGGATGGAGTTTGGTTAAATGATGTGAATTTTTTAAACCCCGCCGATATTCAAAGCATTAGCATCTTGAAAGATGCTTCCAGTGAAGCCATTTATGGTATTAAAGGTGCCAATGGTGTTGTAATCATTACTACAAAAAAAGGAACAGGTGCCAACAGGAAGCCGTCGGTAAATTACAATGGTTATGTGGGTTATCAAAAAGCTACCAATCAGGTAAAAATGGCCGATGCTTATCAATATGCTGTTTTATTTAATGAATTGGGCAGAATGACAGGGGCTACCAACTTTTTAGATTCTTCAAAATTTGGCACAGGTACCAATTGGTTTGATCAAGTTTTACGCAATGCCCTCATTACCAATCATCAGGTATCGGTAACCGGTGGTTCTGATAAAAACACCTATAATTTTTCTTTGGGTTATTTAACACAACAAGGTATTTTAAAAACAAACGACTATACCCGTTATACCGCCAACTTGAGTAATGATATGCAAATATCTAAAAACATCAAAGCCGGGTATACTGTTATTGGTAATTTTAATAACTCGCACAATGCACCGGGTGGTATCTGGCATGCACTGTATGCTGCACCGCCTGTGTTGCCTGTAAAATTTGCAGATGGTGTAACCTATGGTGATCCGGGTTATTATGGTCTGGGTTCTGCAGTAAGCAATCCACAGGCAACATTGGATTATAACAATTCTTACAGCCGTGGATATAACTTTACCGGCAATGCATATGTAGATATTCGTTTTGCCCATCACTTTGATTTTAAAACAACCATTAGCGGGGTATATGGCGATAATGAATCTAAGAATTATGTGCCTGTTTATAAAGCTACCTCTACACAACAAAATTCTGTTAGTAACCTGGGTATTTCCCGAGGTGAAAACAGATCGTGGATCGCAGAAAATACCATCACTTATTCCAACACATTTGCTACCAACCATCGGGTAACTATTTTAGCCGGTCAGCATGCGGAATGGAATAATTATAATTTTATTTCAGCATCTGCACAAAATGTTCCGAATGTTAATTCCGGTAACTGGTTTTTGGGTTTGGGTAATAACCCCTATGTAAATGATGTGGATAATAGTTATAACCAGCAATATCCATTACAATCTACCATCTCCTCTTATTTTGGAAGAATCAATTATGCGTTTAAAAATAAATACATGTTGAATGCTACCATGCGTGCAGATGGTTCTTCTAAATTTACCGGAAGTGAAAGATGGGGATATTTCCCATCTATAGGTGCTGCATGGATTGTTTCTCAGGAAAATTTTATGCGCAATCAACACATATTTAATTCATTGAAATTAAAGGCCAGTTGGGGTAAAGTGGGCAATGCAGGTGTACCCACATTTGTGAGTACACAACAAACCGTTTCAGGCGGCGCATACAGTGTAATTTATGGCAATAGTGGTACCGTTTCGCAGGGTGTAAGTGTTGCATCCATTCCTCCACCACCATTAAAATGGGAAAAGAGTGTTGGAACAGATATTGGCCTGGAAGCCTCTGTTTTAAATAGTCGCTTAACTATTGAGGCAGATGTGTACAATAAAAAAACACAGGATATTATTATGAATGTTTATTTGCCGGGCTCTGCAGGATTGGCCAACCAATTTATTACAACTAATGTGGGTGATGCACAAAATCAGGGTTTTGAATTATCGTTGAACTGGCATGATAATGTAAGCAAAGATTTCAGTTATTCTATCAGTGGTAATGTTTCTTATAATGAAAATAAATTTTTAAGTAACAGTGCAGGCGGGCAAAAAATTTATGATGGTGGTTCCGGTGCTACCGGTGGTCAGTTTACTACGTTAACCACGGTAGGCCAGCCCATTGGTGTGTTTTATGGTTATAAAGTAGTGGGCATTTTTCAAACTGCTGCAGATGTGGCGAATTACAAAGACAAATCCGGTAACTTATTTCAACCCAATGCTCAACCGGGCGACTTTAAATATGCCAGCACAACAGGCGTAGGACCCATATCTGCTAACGACAGAGTAGTATTGGGCAACCCAAATCCAAAATACATTTATGGTATCAGTACCAATTTTGTTTACAAACAATTTGATTTGTCGGTTGATTTTCAGGGAGTAGCAGGTGTAGATGTGTACAATGCCAATAAGGGTTTGCGTTATGGTGCTGAAAACTGGACACAGGATTTTTACAATAACCGCTGGCATGGTGTAAATACTTCTAACAGTTACCCTTCTGTAAATATTGGCGGTGGTAATAATTACTGGCCCAATTCATGGTATGTAGAAAGTGGCAGCTATTTCAGAATTAGAAATATGCAATTAGGCTATACTTTACCCAATGCCAGATTACAATACTTGGGTATTCAAACCCTTCGGGTGTATGTAAATGCACAAAATGCATTTAATTTCTTCAGCTACAAAGGTTTTTCTCCTGAAGTGGGTGGTAGCCCGGGTAATATTGGTATCGACAATAATACCTATCCGTTATCTGCTATTTACAACTTTGGTGTAAATCTTTCTTTCTAAACTTATTAAAGCATATTATTATGAATAATATATTAAAAATAAAATTAGCCAACCGGGTGGTAAAGCCGGCAATATTATGTTTGTCGATGGCAGTGATTGTTTCCGGGTGCTCAAAGAATTTTTTGGAAGTGCCCGTTCAGGGTCAGCAACCCGCTACACAAATTTGGAAAACGGCTACTGATGCGGCCAATGCAGTAAATGCCATTTATGGAAATCTGCGTAGTTGGAACAACGTGGCTTTTGCACCCATTTGTGTAGAAAGTGTGGGTTCAGATGATGCAGCAAAAGGCAGTGTGCCCAGCGATGCTACTTTCATTAACGCTTACGATAATTTTACTGTAACTGCTACTGATGGCCAGTTAGATGGTTTTTGGACAGGCCAGTATCAGAATATTAATTTATGTAATCAGGTGCTTGATAATGTGCCCAATATTAATATGGATGCAACTTTAAAAGCACGGTATTTGGCAGAAGCAAAATTTGTAAGGGCTTATTCTTATTTTAGATTGGTACGCGCTTTCGGAAATATTCCACTCATTTTACATGTGCCGTCAAAACCTGCTGAATTAAACCCTGTACAAAGTAAACCTGCTGATGTGTATACTGCCATTGAACAGGATTTAACAGATGCTGCCGGCGTTTTACCCGCTACTTATGGCCCTGCCGATATTGGCCGTGCTACCAAAGGTGCAGCATTAGCTTTGCACGCCAAAGTTGCCATGTATCAGAAAAAATGGAGTGATGTAAAAACATATACCGATCAAATTATTGCATCGGGTACCTATAGTCTTTTCCCTAGTCCGTATCAGTTGTTTAGAATTCCGAATGAGAATAATGTAGAATCCATTTTTGAAATTCAGTGCAATTATGTTGCAGGCAATGACGGACTCTCTAATAGCCAGTATTCACAGGTGCAGGGTAACCGAGATGCCAATGCAGGATGGGGTTTTAATGTACCAACCCAAAATTTGGTGAATGAATTTGAACCCGGTGATCCGCGTTTAAATGCAACCATTATGTTTGCCGGTACTACTACACCGGATGGTGACGTAGTGCCGCTGCCGCAGGCCGGTGCTCCTTCCATGTATAACATGAAATCTTATGTTCCCTTTGCATTAGCGTTAGTGGATAATCAGGGTGCCGATCAAAATGTTCGGGTAATTCGTTATGCTGAAGTGTTGTTAATGAATGCCGAGGCGAATAATGAATTGGGTAACACAGCTGCAGCATTGGCTTCTTTAGAAAAAGTAAGAGCCCGTGCCAGAACACAAAGTGCTAACCCTGCAGTTGATTTACCCCCGGTTGTTACCACCGATCAGGCTACACTTCGTAATGCCATTTGGCACGAAAGAAGGGTTGAACTGGCTATGGAGTTTGATCGTTATTTTGATGTAATTCGTCAGGGCCGTGCAGCCACTGTGTTTGGCCCATTAGGTTGGAAAGCCGGTAAAAATGAAGTATGGCCTATTCCTCAAAACCAAATTGATATTAGTGGCGGGGTATTGGTTCAAAATCCTGGATACTAATTGTTTTATTCATTAATTAAACTTGTGATTATGAAACGCAATAAAAAATATAACATTTTAACCTACATGGCTGTATTGCTATTATTGGCCAGTGGGTTCTCTTCCTGCCAAAAATCGTTCGATCCTGCCAGTTATGCACCTGCCCAAACATTTGGGGGTTATACAACATCAAGAGAAATTGCAGCTTCTAATTTGGTGGGCTATTGGGGCTTTGAAAACTCGCTGATTGACAGTGTTTCAAATAAAAATGGTAACGGAGTAGGCACTTCATTTACAACAGGTATTAAGGGAAATGCCTTGCAAGGTGCCAATAACGGCTATTTTATTACTACACCCAGTAGTGCAGTGGTGGGTTTAAAAAGTTTTACCATTTCATTTTGGGTAAATTCACCACAAAACACAAATGGTACTTTTGGATTGGTTTGCTTATCCAATACGCAGGATTTTTGGGGCAATATTGATATTTTCTTTGAAAATGGCAGTACACCTACCAATGCAAATTTAAAAGCGCATATTGAAAACTGGGTGAATCCTACAACTGATAACGACCAATGGTTGGGTACTTTTGCCGCAGGCAATATCTGGAATAAATGGTCACATATTGTGTTGACTTACGATGCTACCACTTCTACATTTGTTACTTATTTAAATGGCAGCGCTATCAATACTACCGTAAAAGCAGGAAATGGTCCATTAACTTTTCAAAATGCGTCAGCTTTAATTTTTGGTACTATGCAGTTTAATACAACTCCTTCTTTAGGAACTGCAGGTGGTGCGCAGGGTTGGGCCAGTTATATGCCAGGTGCTATGGATGAGGTGCGTATATACAATAAAGCCATTGCTGCAGCAGATGTAAAGGCTTTGTATCAGTTACAAAATTTAGGTAAATAATTTTTTTATTGTTGTAAATAAAAAAGTGTGTCCTGTGGTAATCATGCGTACAGCAGGATGCACTTTTTACTTTTATTATGAAACTTTTTTTTAAAAACGGTTGGATGGCTTTTATGCTGCTTGTTTTTTTTAGCGGTTGCAAGAAAAAAGATACAACTGTTTTACCAGGCCCTGCACCTGCACCGGCATCTTTTAGCCTGAACAGTTTAAAGGTAAATGGGCAATACAGCGGATTTACCTATTACAATGTAAATACAACTCCCTTCATTTTATTTTCATTTACAGCCCCCATTAATAACACTTCATTGGCAAACAGTATTCAATTAGTGGGTGGCAGTGGTGCGGTTGTGCCAATATATACTACGTTACAAAATAATGATAGTTCGGTTTTAATACAACCGGTTAATAGTGTCAACCCTATTTCGTTATATACTTTAACTGTATCAACTGCATTACAATCAAAAGCCGGAGGAAATTTACAATCGCCGGTTTCGGTTAAACTCATTACAGCCATCGATTCAACCGATAAATTTCCCCAAATTGCAGATACTGCATTGCTTACATTGGTGCAACAACAAACCTTTAAATATTTTTGGGATTTTGGTCATCCGGTAAGTGGTATGGCAAGAGAAAGAAATACGTCTGGCGATGTGGTAACAACAGGCGGTACCGGATTTGGTATCATGAGTATGCTGGTTGGCGTGAATCGTGGATTTATTTCCAGAACTGACGGTCTGAACAGAATCAATACCATTGTGTCGTTTTTGATGAATAATTGTACGCATTACCATGGTGCCTTTGCGCATTGGATAAATGGTGCCACCGGGGCAACGGTACCTTTTAGTACGCAAGACAATGGAGCTGATTTGGTAGAAACTGCTTATTTAATGCAGGGCTTATTGTGTGCACGCCAATATTTTAATGGTACCAATACACAGGAAACTACACTGCGAAACAATATCAATACGTTGTGGAATGGTGTGGAGTGGAATTGGTTTACACAAAATAATCAGCAGGTGCTTTACTGGCATTGGAGCCCCAATTATAATTGGGCCATAAATATGCCTGTTAAGGGATGGAATGAAGCATTGATTACATACATATTGGCAGCATCTTCAACCACCTCTTCCATTAATCAGGGTGTATATACCAATGGATGGGCTTCGAATGGAAGTATGAAGAATGGTAACACCTATTACGGAAATGTATTACCGTTGGGTACAACATTAGGCGGCCCGCTTTTTTTTGCACATTATTCTTTCTTAGGAATTAATCCCAACGGATTGAATGATGCCTATGCCAATTATATGATACAAAACACAGCACATGCAAAAATAAATTATGCTTATTGTGTGGCCAATCCTGCACATTATAATGGGTACAGCAGCGCTGTATGGGGGCTTACCGCCAGCGATGATAATGTTTCCGGTTATTCAGCACATTCCCCAACTAATGATGTGGGTGTAATTAGTCCCACTGCAGCTATTGCCTCTTTGCCCTATACACCTGCTGAGTCTATGCAGGCGCTTCGGTTTTTCTATTACAAATTAGGCGATAAAATTTGGGGGCAATATGGATTTACCGATGCATTCAACTTAACCAACATCTGGTTTGCCAGCAGTTATCTTGCTATTGATCAGGGTCCTGAAATTATTATGATTGAAAATTACAGATCGGGGTTGTTATGGAACCTGTTTACTTCTTGTCCGGAAGTGCAACAGGGTATGCGTAATTTAGGTTTTACGGCACCTTATCTGTAAATGAAATATTGCATTATTGAAAAAATATTTCTTATGAAAAAATTATGTTTTCTTTTATTATGTATGATTGCTATAATGCCTGCAACCTTTGCTCAATATAAAGCAGGTAATCCAAGATTATCAGACAGTGCGCTGTTAGATTTGGTACAACAACAAACATTTAAATATTTCTGGGATTTTGCTCATCCCGTTAGTGGTATGGCACGTGAACGCAGCAATGTGGCTTATGATTATGGTGATGAAGTGGTTACTACCGGCGGTACCGGTTTTGGCGTAATGGCTATGATTGTGGCAGCAGACAGAAAATGGCTACCACGTGATACCATTGCTGCAAGATTGCTGAAAATGATTCGCTTTCTTTCAAAAGCCAATTCCTATCATGGTGTATTTCCACATTGGATGAATGGCACAACCGGTGTTACCATTCCTTTCAGTAGAAAAGATGATGGGGCTGATTTGGTAGAAACAGCTTATTTGTTTCAGGGTTTATTGTGTGCCAGGCAATATTTTACAAACGATAATGCAGTAGAAACAGAAATCAGAAACCGTATTAATTGGTTATGGAATGATGTGGAATGGAATTGGTTTACCAAAGGCGGACAAACCATTCTGTATTGGCACTGGAGCCCCAATAATGGTTGGGCTATGAATTTTCCGATACGTGGTTTTAATGAATGTTTAATTACTTATGTATTGGCTGCATCCGGAACGCGATATCCCGTTTCTGCCGATGTGTACCATCAGGGTTGGGTACAAAGCGATTTTTTTAAAAATGGCAAACAGTTTTGCGGTATTACCTTGCCGTTGGGATTTGATGGAGGAGGTCCTTTGTTCTTTTCTCAATATTCTTTCTTAGGCCTCGATCCAAGAGGATTAAAAGATCGATATGCTGATTATTGGGAACAGAACAGAAACCACACTTTAATTAATCATGCTTATTGCTTAGCTAATCCTAAACAATTTGAAGGTTATGGCCCTAATTGCTGGGGTTTAACTGCTTGCGATACTTATAATGGTTACAATGCTTTTTCGCCTACCAATGATGAAGGTACCATTGCACCAACTGCTGCCCTTTCTGCATTTCCTTATACACCAGAATATTCTATGCAGGCGCTTCGGTTTTTTTATGATAGTCTGGGCTCAAAACTTTGGGGCGAATATGGCTTTAAAGATGCATTTAACTTATCTAAAAACTGGTATGCTTCATCCTACCTGGCTATTGATCAGGGGCCTATTGTAGTAATGATTGAAAATTACAGAACTGGCTTGTTGTGGAAGTTATTTATGAGTTGTAAAGAAGTACAGGGAGGGTTAACGAAATTGGGTTTTGAAAGTCCGTGGTTGCAACCAAAAAATAATTAAAACATGAAGAACATAATTTTGTTACTTGTTGTAACAGTAATCACCATTTATTGCACACAGGCACAAGGTCAGCAAACAACTTATTGCAATCCCATTAACCTTGATTATGGCTATACCCCCATACCCAATTTTAGTGAGGCCGGCCGTCATCGTGCCACAGCTGATCCGGTCATTGTTCGGTATAATAATGATTACTATTTATTCTCCACCAATCAATGGGGTTATTGGTGGAGTACTGATATGTTACACTGGAATTTTGTTTCCCGTAAATTTTTACGTCCCTGGAATGCAGGCTATGATGAGCTTTGCGCTCCTGCTGTTGCTGTATTAAGCGATACAATGATTGTATTTGGCTCTACTTATACTTCAAATTTTTCTGTTTGGATGAGCACTAATCCTAAAGCAAATGAATGGAAACCGTTGGTTGATTCCTTTGCAATTGGTGGATGGGATCCCGATTTTTTTGTAGATACAGATGGTAAATTGTACATGTATAATGGCAGCAGCAACCGGTATCCGCTATACGGTATTGAATTAAACAGGAATAATCTGGCACCTATGGGTTCCAGAAAAGAAATGTATTTATTGGAACCCTGGCGTTATGGATGGCAACGTTTTGGTGAGTATATGGACAATACCTTTTTAGATCCTTTTATTGAAGGTGCCTGGATGACGAAACACAATAACAAATATTATTTACAATACGGCGCACCGGGTACTGAATTTAGTGGCTATGCTGATGGTGTGGTTGTGGGTGAACATCCTTTAGGTCCTTTTACGCCACAATCTGATCCGCTTTCATTTAAACCCGGAGGTTTTGCCCGTGGTGCCGGTCATGGCAGCACTTTTCAGGATGCATGGAATAACTGGTGGCATGTTTCAACCATGGTTATTAGTGTTAAAACCAATTTT
>NZ_LUHG01000056.1 GCF_001623405.1 Hydrotalea flava | reverse complement strand
ATCAGAAAAGAAAAATGGGGCTAATCAAAAAAATGAAAAAGCAAATCGGTAAATTTGAAATAACTAGCGAAGACTTGGGAATAGTAACTACTAATTTTTAACAACTATGTCTTACGTTAGTCAGAATTCCAGAAGAGCTGCTGTAGAAAGTATTATTGAAAAGTGTAAGGCTGTACGCGCCATTAATCCGAATGAATATTTAAACATTACTTCCGGTACCTGGTTGAGTCCGTGGTGGCTGCAATATGCCAACCAAATCTGGATGCAAGGCGCTGATTATGGTTATGCCAATACGCCAGTCATTAACGATCGGGATGCTGCCATGACTTATAAAGATATTGTATTGTATGATGATTTTAATCGGCAGAATGTTTGGTTTCCTTTGAGTAATATGATGACGCATGGAATTATTAAAGGTAATTTAGCCTCAATTGGCGGCAATGACGATCCGTTACCCAAGTTTGCCGATGATGTTGTATTTTATTTTAGCAGAGGTGTTACGATGTATGAATTATATCTCTCCCCCGATTTACTGCACGCCAACGAGTGGGAAGTATTGAGCCAATCGTTAAACTGGGCAAAGGAAAATTTTAGTGTACTTGATAAAACTTACATGGTGGGAGGAAAGCCCGCTACCGGTAACGCTTATGGATTTGTTCATTTTAAAAACAATCAAGGGATTATTGCAGTTCGCAATCCGAAAATACAAACACAGCAGCTTACCGTTCAGTTATCTTCGCAACAGGGATTGGTGGATACTGCTGCTTCGTTGGTATTGGAAAGAGTATATCCTACGCATTGGATTGCTCCCGATTTATATGCAGCCGATGCTACCATCACCTTACCGGCTTTACAAGGATTTGAAGTAGCGGTGTATCAGGTTTATCCTGTACAAAATGCAAAAAAGCCATTATTGGCAAATGCAGTAATGAATATTGCTGGGCAGAATGGCCATTCGCAACAACTTCGGGTAATGGCTACAACCGGCAAGGTGCAACTATTAAATCCATGGATGGTGAAGGCTGTTAAGGTTTCAGAAAAAGAACAAAATATCAATGACATTCAAATTACACAACAATCTTTTCCTGCACCCATTGCAGCAGGCATACAGTTTTCGGAAAATACAGTAAGCGGCACTGTTACAATAGATGCACATACTACCACCACACGATTGGTGGTGATGCTGCAACCGGATAGCAGCAATATGGGCAAACCACTTCCTGACATACAATTTATGGTAAACGGCCAAAAATTGAATGCAACCAAACAACAACAAGATGGCTATTGGGGTAGTTATTCAATTGTACTTGAAAATACTGGCAAACATGATATTCGGTTTGAAATAGGTTCTACCGAAAAAGTACAGCAATGGAATGGAACAGCCTCTTTATGGGCCATAACTCAGCAGGTGCAGCCCATCATAAATGTAACATTATCAACCCGGCAAGCCATAGATAAAGAATTGCTGTTGCCGGATCCTTATGCGAAAGGCGCTTTGCAGCAAACCCAATTGTTGGCAAGCGGCCTATTGAAATTATAAATGATTGGTGCTGATGAAAATCACCATTGTTGCAGGGAAACGATGGTGATTTTTGTTGTTGACGCTTAAATATTAATACCGCCACTTACTTCAATTCGCTGGCCATTTACCCAGCGTGCATCTTCACTGCAAAGAAAAGCTACAACACCACCTATGTCTTCGGCAACGCCTACCCGCCCTAATGGTGAAAGCGATGCCAGTCTTTCTTTCATATGCGGATTGTTGCGAATGGCAGCATGGTTAAAATCTGTTTCAACAGGTCCGGGCGCAACAACATTGGCCCTAATACCTTTATGGCCCAGCTCTTTGGCCAAATAACGTGTAAATACTTCTAAGGCGCCTTTCATCGAGGAGTAAACGGAATAACCGGGATTGCAATAACGGGTGGTGCCGCTTGAAATATTGATAATGCAACCTCCATTGTTCATGAAAGGAACACAGTGTTGCGTTAAAAAATAAACCGATTTAAAATGCACATTTAAAAATTCATCAAACAATGCTTCTGTAACCTGCTCAAATGGAACAGTAGCGCCCATGCCGGCGTTGTTCACTAAAATATCAAAATGTGTAGCTTGAAAATATGTTTGCAGCGATGTTTTAAATGTTGCTATAAAAGGAGGAATAAATTTTGTATCTGAAAGATTGAGTTGTAATGCCAATGCTTTCACATTTAATTTTTCCAGTGCCTGCACTGTTTGTAACGCCTGCTCTTTGTTTTGCTGATAGGTAATAATAATGTGGTTGCCTTTACGTGCTAAACTTAAAGCCATATCTTTTCCTAATCCTCGGCTGCCTCCGGTAACCAATGCTATTGAAGAATGATTCATATAATGATTTTTGATACATATAACATTACAAATATTGCATGGTTTAGTTTAAAAACTTTTTACCATGCATTTATGCAATACTATTCCAGATTTTTTTCAGGTTTTGCATGCTGGTAGTAATGCTTGCAAAAGGATCGGCGGGATTATCATGCTCCACAAAATAATATTGCATTCCCGAAGTTTTGGCATGTTCAAAAATATTTTTAAAATCAACAACGCCGGTTCCTACGGGTAATGGTTTTTCCAAGGCTTTATCAATATCTTTTACATGCCAAAGCGGAAAACGACCCGGATGTTGTTTAAAAAGTGTAACCGGATGTACGCCGGCTTTGGTAGCCCATGCCAAATCAAGTTCTAATTGTACCGGTGTTTCTTTTAAAATTACATCATAAGGCAATACACCATCCACTGCTTTAAATTCAGTGTAATGATTGTGGTAAGCAAAATGGATTCCGGCTTTTTTGCAGGCCTCATCTGTTTTGTTCAAAACATCAATCGACGATTTTATTTGCTCTGTAGTATTGAGTGGAATACTGGCACATACCAAATAAGGTATGCCGCCTGCTGCTGCATCATCTACCAGTTCCTGCATATTGTCTCGCAGGTTTTTCATGGGTGGTATGGTGATGGGTTTCCCATCGGGTCCAATAGGTAGTTTTCTTCCCGGCGGCATTTGAAAAGGAGCTCCCAATACATGGTGCGATTTCCAGGATAAGCCTTTGTCTTTTACCAGCGCAGCAAATTCCTGCGGCTTCATACCATAATAGCCTCCCTTTTTACTAAAAGCCGATTCAATATTTTGATAGCCAATAGCAGCAATTTTTTGCAAGGTGCCGGGAGCATCTGTATCAATTACATTAAAAAAAGTATATAATTGTACTCCGGCAGGCGGCATTGCCTCCCAATTTAAACCGGAGCCCAGTGTTTTAGAAATGGCTAAGCCGCTTAATGCAGCAATGCCTGTTGTTTTTAAAAAATCTCTACGTTTTAGCATACCTTTTGGTTTATGTTTTAAAGGTAGATTTTTGTTTTGGTTTGTTGAAAGCCCAATTTTTTAAAATATTGTTGGGTGGTTGTTGAATAGAGTAGTTTAGTAGTTAAAACGCACTTTATTGCTGCATTTAACAGTTTTTTATATGCAATGGCACACAATTTTTTGATAATTATCAAGTACAAGCTTCAAGAACTATGGGTTTACATATCTTTAAAAAAATAGGTTCGCTATCTGAACAAATGATGAAATTGAATTTGAACGTGGTATTGAAAAAATGAAATGGCAAAAACATCATATTCATAAGCAGTTTTTAATTGCAGAAATACGTATAACGTTGTACATTTAATTTCCTTAATTGCTGTCATATGAACAAAAATCGGTTCCTTTCAAAACTATTGTTATTATCATTTCTTGTTACTGCGAACCTACACGCACAACAATGGGTTTCATTGTTTAATGGAAAAAATTTAACGGGCTGGCAACAGGCAGCAGGAACTGCAAAGTATGCTGTTCAGGATGGGATGATTGTAGGAGAAACGGTTGTGGGTTCCCCCAATAGTTTTTTAAGAACCGAAAAAGAATACGACAATTTTGTTTTAGAATTAGATGCCAAACTAACCGACAGTACTTCCAATTCGGGTATACAGCTAAGAAGCCATGTAAATACAGATGGAAGGGTTTACGGATATCAGTATGAATTAGACCCTTCTTCCAGAAAATGGACCGGCGGATTGTATGATGAAGCCCGCCGCGACTGGTTATATCCGCTCAGTCTAAATCCCGAAGCACAAAAAGCATACCTACCCGGCCAATTTAATCATATTAAAATTGAATGTATTGGCCATGAGATAAAAACATGGATTAATGGTGTACCCGCTGCTTATGTAGTGGATACAATGGATGCAAAAGGATTTATTGCCTTACAGGTACATAGTATTGGCAACAATACGGCTCTGTCCGGCGAAAAGGTATATTTTAAAAATATACGCATTAAAACAGGAAACTTGCATCCAACACCCTTTCACAAACCCGTGTACGTTGTAAACAATATACCCAACTATTTATGCAATGAAGAAAAAAACTGGGGCTGGACTTTATTGTTCAATGGAAAGAACAGCGATGGTTGGCGTGGTGCTTATAAAGACCATTTTCCTAAAACCGATTGGCAAATAAAAGACGGCATGATAACCGTTTTATCATCGCAAGGAAAAGAAGGAGGAAATGGAGGTGATGTAGTTACTTTAGGCCAATACAGTGCTTTTGATTTGTCGTTCGATTTTAAATTAACCCCGGGTGCCAACAGTGGCGTAAAATATTTTGTAACCCTTACAGAACACAATGAAGGCTCTGCCATTGGATTAGAATACCAGGTATTAGATGATGCCTTGCATCCCGATGCCAAATTGGGCCGTGATGGCGACAGAACTTTGGCATCGTTGTACGATATAATTCCTGCACAAAAGCAGGCTCGGTTTGTACATCCTATTGGCAGTTGGAACACAGGGAGAATAGTGGTATATCCCAACAATCATGTTGAACATTATTTGAATGGAATAAAAGTGTTGGAGTACGACAGAGGCTCACCGGCTTTTAGAGCGTTGGTAGCCATTAGCAAATTTAAAATCTGGAAAAATTTTGGCGAGGCAAAGCAAGGGCATATTTTATTGCAGGATCATGGCAATGAAGTAAGCTATAGAAGCATTAAAATAAAACCATTGCAATAGTTGAAACAAATTAGCTGCATAGCGTTACAATAGTACAAGTGTGCGACGCAACAGCAGCATCATAGCAATTTTGCAGCCGGGTACATAAAAAAATAACATGCAACGAAGAAAATTTATTGAACAGGTATCACTTGCATCGGCAGGTGTAACTATTTTAAACTTTCCGGTTTTTGGCAAATTAGCCCCGAGTAATAAAGTGGTGGTGGCCGTTATGGGCGTAAACAGCAGGGGAGCTTATTTGGCAAAAAGTTTTTCACAATTGCCCAATGTTGAAGTGGCATACATCTGCGATGTGGAAGCCGGAGCTATTAAAAACGGATTAGATGCTTTAAAAGCTGCCCAACGGAAGCCCATTGTAGTACATGATATACGTAAGTTGGTTACACAAAAAGATTTTGATGCTTTGGTAATTGCAGCTCCCGACCATTGGCACACACCTGCAGCCATTTTAGGTGTTCAAAACGGGAAACATGTGTATGTGGAAAAGCCGTGCGGACAAAATCCGCATGAAGGCGAAATGATTGTTACCGCCATGCAGCGGTATGGAAAACTCATTCAAATGGGTAATCAGCGCAGGTCTTTCCCAAGTTTAATAGAAGCAGTAAACTTAGTGCATGACGGCATTATTGGTAATACTTATTTTGCTAAAGGTTGGTATGCCAATAACCGTACCGGCATTGGCTACGGCAAGGTAGTACCGGTACCTGCTACATTAGATTATGATTTATGGCAGGGGCCTGCACCCAGAAAACCTTATCAGGATAATCTGATACATTATAACTGGCATTGGTTTTGGCATTGGGGAACCGGCGAAGCATGTAATAATGGAACGCATGAAATAGATTGTTGTCGTTGGTTTTTAAATGTTGATTATCCAACCAAAGTTTCGTCAAGTGGAGGGCGTTATGCTTTTAAAGACGATTGGCAAACCCCCGATACACAAGTAGCCGGATTTGAATTTGGCCATCAAAAAGCCATTACCTGGGAAAGCAGGAGCTGCAATATTTATCCTGTTGAAGGCGCCGGCAGAGGTTTTATTATTTATGGCGATAAAGGTACTTTGGTGAATAAAGGCGGTGGCGATTATGCTATTTATGATAACGATAATAAATTGGTGAAAGCAGTAAAGAGTGAGGTAGTAGCCGATCCTTCTAATCCGGTGAGTGCCAATGGTAATTTAGATTTTTATCATTTTAGCAACTTTATTCAGGCAGTGCGTGGCGAAACTAAAATCACCTCACCGGTAACGGAAGGTAGTAAAAGTGTTTTACTATGTCATCTTGCCAATATTGCACAAAGGGTAGGCCGTACTTTGTATTGTGATGCCGGGAATGGCCATATTTTGGATGATGCTGAAGCTATGGCACTTTGGGGAAGGACTTATGAGCCAGGTTGGGCACCTGAAATATAATGTGCTGTGTATTGCAATATCCGATATTTGTTTAATCAATATCCTAATGTTGGATTGACTGATTGTTTCTATTTACAAATGCCGGACGAATCAGCCAACTTTTCTTGGTGGGTTTTTTAAACACCAGCCACCAAATAAATATTACAATAATTGTTATCACAAAGAAGGTTACCACCCACTGTGGCAAGCTGTTTTTTAACGAAATCAATAACCCATCATTACTAAATTTTGAAAATCCAAATAGCTCCGGAATCCTGTACCAATAATAAATAGAAACACCTGCTGCTGCATACATTTGAATAAGTATTTCTGTTGATTTTTTGTCGAGAAAGGATATTAAAAACAGAAAAAGAATGATAGATGCTGTGGCGCCCATCCAGGGTAAACCATAGGTGCTCAAAGCATTAAAGTGCGGTATTGGAGATTGAATATCGGGCACTTGAAACCAACCCCAAATAAATCCGGGTAATCCGCCAATAATCAATAACGCATTTATTTTTTGTAGTAACGATTTGTGTGCTTTGCCTGGATGAAAATCAGGTGTAGAATCCGGACAAGGTAAAGAGCAGTTTGCACATGCGGTGCAATGTGCATTGGGTAATGTAAGCCATTGTTTTTCACCATATAATTTCTCTACACTATGAATGGGGCAAATGGTTGAACACCAGGCACTTTTCCATTCAAAGAAAAAACCCATCGTAATTCCAATGGCAATGAGCATCATTAATAAAATGGCAGTAGCATGCCCGTTATTGTTAAATATAGGATGCCGTAAAGGAACAATGATAAACAATAATAAGATAGAGACAAATTGTAACCTGGTTTGCCATTGTACACTCATGCGGTTTCTTTTCGATAAATTAAAATATCTTGGTAGTAAAACAGTGGTAGATAACGGACAAACATTTCGCCATAAGCCGGTTGCAAATACCAATAAGGCAGGAGCAACCGGAATCAATATATTCCAAAAAATGAGCACACCTGTTTTAGGGAAAAAAACCAAAGCAAAGAAAATAGCCAATCCAATTATCCAAAATATAATTTGTATGAGTTTCCATATGCGATATGGCTTTTGATGTTGCAGAAAGTGCGTTTGCGAAATTTGCGTATTTGTTTCCATATAGTGTGAATGCGTTGTTGTGTATTATGAAAGCAATGTATTCTCTCCTCAAAATATAAAGTATGATGCTCGTCATATCACTAAGCCATTCTTCCCCGTTGCATTCTATTTTGTATTTGTTGTAGCGGTATAGTGCTTTCTTTTATTGATTGGAGCTAAAATAAAAAAATAGAAAAATTAAAATAGGGTGGTAAATTGAAGTAACTTTTAATGAAATTTTATGTGGTGAATGGGGTTGCATTTTTTCAATACCTAATTTTTTGAAGATGAAAAAACGAATTGCTTATGCTTGCTTATATCTGTTGCTACTAGGTAATGGGGTATATGCTCAACAAATTAATCCTTCTCTTTTAAAAAACACCTGGCCTGCTTATTGGATAGCTGCACCCAATACCCCGCCTACCAATTATGGGGTTTATTTTTTTAGAAAGCAAATAACTCTGCCATCCAAGCCCAATCAGTTCATCATTCACATTTCAGCCGATAATCGTTATCAACTGTTTATCAATGGTAAATTAGTAAGTATTGGCCCTGCCCGAAGCGATTTATATTTCTGGAAATTTGCCACGATTGATATTGCCCCCTATTTACAGCAGGGCATCAATACCATTGCAACTGCCATTTGGAATGAAGGTCATTACCGGCCTGAAGCGCAAATTTCGCACCGTACCGCTTGGGTATTGGTGGGCGATGATGCATTAGAAAAAATACTCAATACCAATAGCACCTGGAAGAGTTATCGGTGTATGGCTTATCGGCC